>JAFXQT010000005.1 GCA_017526905.1 Bacteroidaceae bacterium
CATACCTAAAGGCATGCTTTATGTTGCCGCCATTTAACCAGCCATAGGAATGGCTGGCTACCAATGTCAAGCCCCTCTGGGGCTTTGGTTCACAGCGAATTAGCATACTTGCGAAACTTTTCACTTTTCACTTTTCATTTATCACTCTTCATTTATCACTCATTCGTCATCCCCCATCCCCCGCCGGGGGATCATAGGGGGCCTCCTCTTTCACTTTTCACTCTTCACTTCCTCACCACCTTCCGTGTGGAGCCGTCCGGCAGCCTGACTATGTTTACGCCTCGGCGCAGGGCGGGCAGGCGCATGCCTTGCAGGTTGTAAATGCCCGCGGGTGTGGTGCGGTCGGTGTGGGCTGCCATCACGCCCGTGCGGTCGGGCACCAGGTTGAGCTGGCACTTCAGCAGCAGGAATTCGTCAAAGCCGCCCACGGCATCGAGGTTCTGGAAGGAGATGATGTAGTCGCCCGCCGTGGCCACGTTGAAGCTCAACGTCTGTTCCTTGGCCGCCGAGACATCGGCCGACTGGTTGCCGTTGGCGTTGGGCGTGGCTGTCTGGCTGGCCGATGTGGCTATGGCCCGTCCGGTGGTGGCACTCAGCAGTTTCACGCTGTAGCGTGGTGTGGCTTTCCATGCCGCCATGGCGAATGTGAGTTGGTACTTGCCCTTTGACAGGTGCAGCGGGAACGCGCTCTGACGGCCATACTCACAGCTGCCGTCGCGCCAATACAGAGCCTTGCCCTGGTAGCCTGCGAAACCAACCATGGTGCGGGCTCCGCTGGTGAAGTTCTGCGGATATTCGTGCACCGTGTTGGACTCCTGCACGCAGCGCCAGCCTGCGGGAATGGTGCCTGCCAGCACGTCGGCATAGTCGAGCGCATAAACAACTGTGGTGTCGGTAAAGACGGGTTGCAGCGTCACATGCTCATCGGGCATGACAAAACTGAACACACCGGGCTCGTCGGCCTGAGAGGCCACGGCCACATCGCCGTGAATGATGTTCCACCCCGTCAGGGCAAAGCCTTCATCGGGCAGGGCCGTCAGGCTTACTGTTTCGCCCTCGGCAGCTGCTTCAACGTTGGCCATTACGGTGCCATGCTCGGTCGTACGAATGTTCACGTCAAAGCGTTCGGGTTCCATGCCGGCCGGCTGGTAGATAATCTGGTCTATATAGATCGGTGCGCTGCCGATGTTGTTGATGACGAGCGTGTTGTCACCGTTCTTCAGGTTGACGGCCACGGTGGCTTTGCGCCACTCGTTCGTGCCCGTCTGCTCAAACCGCATGGTGTTCCGCTTGCTGTTCATGGTGGCTGTAACATAGCCGCCTTTGGTGGGGGCCGAGTAGCGGACGATGATGTCGTAGGCGCCTGCCTGCATGTTCTTGCAAATGTGGCGCAGCGAGGCAGAGGCATTCGTGCCCATGTCCATGAAGCCGTTGCCGGCATGTCCGCGCACGCTGGGATAGGCGTTGTAGGGGTCCAGCACGCAACTCTTCACGTTCTTATAGTCCATGTCTTCGGCCTCGGTGATGACCGGACCATTATACAGGGCTGGTTGTACGGGCAACTCCAGCGCAGCGTCAGGCACCGTGTCTGTACTGCGCCCGGTGGCCGTGCCCGCACAAGCTACCGACACTTCGACCGGCCCGTTGTGTTTGATACTCAGCGTGTAGCGACCTGTAGTCTCGTCCCATGTATCGGTGGCCGATGCCGTGGCACCGGCACGTCTGGTCATGGTATAGGTGGGTCGTTCGGTTGCACCCGTCACGCCTACAATGTCGGTTTGCACGGTGGTGGTATCACTGCGGTAGTTGTTCAGGTAGAGGTCGATGTGGTCGGCATATTCATGTACGATGCCCGACGAGAGCTTGCCATAGGTGAGCAGCAGCGAGTCGCAGGTGTTGTAGCATAGGGGGATGCGTGCCGATGCCGTCTGGCGGGCGTTCAGGTAGGTGTAGGGGGTGTAGGTGACCAGTTGGTTGCGGAAACGGTTCACATAGAGGTCGCCCGTGCTCACTTCCTCATACTGGCGGTTGAACTCGTCCACCTTGCGTTGCTGCGTGGACCACCGCGAGGCATAGGCCGACTTGTTCACCTGCACGGGTATGCGCTTGGACAGCTCGTCATACAGGCCGTTCACCACGGGTATGGCCCCATAGCGGCCTGTGCTTTTGAAGTAGCAGAAGTTGTCCATCCACTGCCCGTTGCCTCGGTTGAAGGGGTCGGCCTGTTTGTACAGGCCGTCGTACAGATTACCCCAGGCGGCATACTTGTTCTCGTCGTTGCCCGTGGTCACGTTGTTCACCACCACGATCTTCGTCTTTTCCACCACCTCTTGGCGCGTGGGGATATACATGGTGCCGTCTGTCACCTTTTGGAACATGTCCAGCCAGGCATTGGCAAAGCCGGGGAACACGCCCCAGTTGCGGCGTGTGTAGCCCGACACTGTGGAGTTCTGCAGGTTCTGGAAATCCTCGGTCCAGATCAGTTCAGGCCCGTCCCACACAGCGCCTCCGTTCACGCACGTTTGCTCCATCACCGTGCCGATGCCGGCGGCCACGGGGTATTTGCAGCCATGCCCCTCGCCCAGCAGGCTGCTCAGGGCGCCGTTCCACCCGCAGTTGTCGTAGCGCACGCCGTAGTTCTTGGCCAGGCCGGCTATGAAGGGGCCGAAGGTGACGCTCTCGTTGTTGTAGAAACAGGACGAGGTGGTGTATTTGTACAGCCAGAGTATGGCTTCGGGGCAATCCTCACAGGCTTTCAGCAGGTCGGCATTGCGCTTCATCATGCCCAGCGGGTTGAGTAGATGGCTCCATATGTTGCCGCAGAAGGACACGGTGAGGAAGCCGCCGTAAGCATGCGACATGCGCACCAGCTTGGCAAAGAGGGCTATACGGTTGGCCTGACTGCTGGAACTGCGGTCGCCCACCTCGTCAAAGCCCCAAAACTGCTCGGCATAATTCCACCCCAGGAAGTTAGGGTAGTGCTTAAAAAAGTATTCAAACGTCTCCAGGTCGTCGTCCTGGATGTGGGTGTGACCGCCGCTGGCTGGCTGACAGGTGAACCACAAGCCGTTCTGCTGGCACACGGTGGCCCACGACTTGTAGGTGCGCACGGCATTCTGTGGCATCTTGTACACGTTCCGCTCTGTATCGTACTGGCAGGACAGCGACAGGTTCATAATAACAAAGGGGCGTACGTCGGCTGGAATGAGGTCGATGATTTTCTGCGGGTCGGCCTTGTTCCACACATCAATATGTATCAGCCACGCGGGATGGCGCGAGTCTATGGGGCGGCGTTGCTGCGCTGCTGCGGAAAGGGTCAGACAGAAGCAGCACAGCGCTGCCAGGAGGGTATTTCTGATTTGTTGCATTGTTTGGGTTGTTAGTGTAATTGTTTCACCGTTACGCGTCCGCCCTTCTGCTTCGTGGCGAAGTTGAACACGGCAAAGCGGGTGCCCATGAACACGCGTCGGTAGTCAAAGCGCATCTTGAACTCGGCACCTATCGGATGCCAGGTGCGGCCGTCCAGGCTGTATTGGAACGTGGCCACGTCGCGCCCGGGCCGGAAATCGCCGTGAATGCTCAGCCAGACACGCCGTGCGCCCGTGACGTCTATCCGTTCGCGCTCCGTTACGTTGTTGGCCGTCAGTTGTTTGCGGTTGTTCAGTTCCATGCTCTCCTCGGTCATCGTGAGCAGCGTCTTTCGACCCTCCTTGCGCAGCGTAAGCACGCCCGAGTCGCCGTTGAAGGCTGCAAAGCCAGCACGGTCGCCATCCTGCATCTTGCGTATGTCAAGGCAGACGGTATCGGCACATTCGGGACCGAACATACGCCACGTCAGCGTGTTGCGAGCCATGTAGATGTTGTCGGCAATCCGATTCGTGCGCAATTCCAGCTCATGCTTGCGGGTGTTGTAGCTGAAGGCCGTGCTGTCAGGGTTATGGTTCCACTGCCGGTCCTTGGTCACCACGGCCACCTCGGCACAGGGTGTCACATGCCCCTCGGCATCGCCAATCATCGGCCACCCGTCCACCCATCTCACCGGGCTGAGCGTGAGGATACGTCCCACACCGCCACGGTCCTGGAAGATGACGCCGTGCCACTGCCCGTCGGGGCCGTCCACGATTGTTCCTTGGCCCACGAAGGGGAACCCGCCGAACTGACTTTTCAGTATGACACGCTTCTCCCACTCGCCTGTCAGACTGCGGCTGCGGTAGGCCAGTTGCTGCCGCCCGGTGCGGGGCCACGAAATCATCAGCAGGTAGTAGTAGCCGTCGTGCTTGATCACCCTGCTGCCTTCCAGCAGTCCGTTCTCCTCAGCATCGCGCACCTCCAGGTGTCGGCGGAAACCATCGGGCTTCTCGGCAGTGAGGTCGGCCGTCAGCTCGGTGATATCCACGCTGCCCGACCCGCTGAACACATACACGCGGTCGTCATCGTCGAAGAAGAGCGACGCGTCATGGTAGAAGCCCTTCAAGTGGGCATGCAAGTGCCATCCCTTCGCTGGGTCCTCGGTCGAGTAGATCCAGGTGCCTGGCACGCCGTTGGTCACGAACAGCGCATAGAAACGGCCACGGTGGTAGCGCAGTGAGGTGGCCCATTGCCCCTGTCCGTACTTGGTGCCGCCCTCCAGGTCGTAGGCCGGCGTGTCGTGCAGACCGTCGAACAGGTAGCTTATGGTTTGCCAATGCACCAGGTCGCGGCTGCGCATAATAGGCCCGCCGGGCATCACGTGCATCGTCGTGGTGACCATGTAATAGTATTCGCCCACCCTGATGATGTCCGGGTCGGGATAGTCCGCCCAAATCATCGGGTTGTCCTGTGCTGCCGGCTCCACCGCTTGTCCGCTGGTCATGGCGGTTGGGTATTTCAGCCCAAGCGTTTGTCCGTTGGTTGTGACGGCTGGGTATGTCAACCCGAGTGTTTGCCCGTTGGCTGTGGCGGCTGGGTATGTAAGTTCCAATGTTTGTCTGCCAGTCATGGCGGCCGGGTAAGTCAGCCCGAGTGCTCTTCCGCCGGTCGTGGCCGGCAGGAGCAGGAGAACGACGAGGAAACGTTTCATGCCTTTTGAGTCTTTCTTTTTTTCTGATGAATTACCTTTTGATGCCACAAAGATAGCAACTTTTGTCCTCCCTGCAGTTGCACAAAAGCAACAATTCATTTCATATTTGTTGCATCGTGGTACAAAAGCCCCACTTTCCGGCTCATCTTACCCCCATTCCCCCAACCCATCCACCCCTATCCTTCATCTATTCATGTTTGGGCAAAAACTTGCTTTATTCCTTTGGCTCAACCACGATGCCAAGTTTCACGGCTTTGTCAACAAGACGGTCGAAGTCGTCCTTGCGCCACATCTTCACACTCCGGACTTGACCTTTCACGTTAGGCAGAATATGGTCGTTGTCCCAATAGAAATCCCAGTCATCGCTTTCGGGGCAGAGGGCGTTACCAAAATGCTTGTTTCCCTCGACATCTACCGTGACGTCTTGGTCAAAGTCATAGAAAAGATATTTTAGAAAGCGATTGTGATAGTATGAATTCAGGCTACTGTCGAAC
>JAFXQT010000026.1 GCA_017526905.1 Bacteroidaceae bacterium
ATGATGAATGATGAATGACGAATAAGGGTTACCACTCGTTCTTCCTGGGCCACCGTGTCGAGCGGTTCCCCGCTCGGTAAGCACGAAAGGTAACTGTTGCGAGGCGGCCCTCGGGTCGGGCGCAACGTCCAATGTTAATCTTCAATCATCAGTTTCCAATTTTCAATATACATTTGCGATGACAGAAGAAGAAATCAAACAGCAGGAAGTGGTTTATGATGACGACAAGATCCGGCACCTGTCGGATATGGAGCATGTGCGGACCCGCCCAGGCATGTATATTGGCAAGCTGGGCGATGGGTCGCATGCGGAGGACGGTATCTATGTGCTGCTGAAAGAGGTGATAGACAATAGTATAGACGAGTTCAAGATGAATGCCGGCAAGCGCATAGAGGTGACGCTGGACGAGCACCTGCGCGTGAGTGTGCGCGACTATGGTCGTGGCATCCCCCTGGGCAAATTGGTGGAGGCCGTGTCGATGCTGAACACCGGCGGTAAGTATGACTCGAAGGTTTTCAAGAAAAGTGTGGGTCTGAACGGCGTGGGCCTGAAGGCGGTGAATGCGCTGAGTCTGCATTTCGTGGCGCAGAGCTTCCGCGACGGCGAGACACGCCGGGCTGAGTTCAAGGAAGGCATACTGCTGAGCGATGAAGCCACGGCTGCCCCGGAGGGCACCGAGAATGGCACGCTGATTGAGTTTGAACCCGACGAGAAGTTGTTCCGCGGCTATCGGTTCCAGACGGAATTCGTGGAGACGATGCTGCGCAACTACACCTATCTGAACACGGGCCTGGCTATTATGTTCAATGGCCGGCGCATCCTCTCGCGCAACGGACTGGAGGATCTGCTCACCGACACCATGACCACCCAGCCCCTCTATCCCATCGTCCACCTGAAGGGCGAGGATATCGAGATAGCCTTTACACACACCAACGGACAGTATGGCGAGGAGTACCATAGCTTCGTCAATGGTCAGCACACCACCCAGGGAGGCACCCACCAGAGCGCCTTTAAGAAATACATTGCCGAGACCATCAAGGACTTCAGCGGTAAGAACTTCGATTATGCCGATATCCGCAACGGCATCGTGGCTGCCATCAGCATAGATATTCAGGAGCCCCTGTTCGAGAGCCAGACCAAAATCAAGCTGGGCAGCCTCTCGACAGAGCCCGGTGGCGGTGGCGTCAGCATAGACAAGTTCGTGGGTGATTTTGTGAAGGAGCAGGTGGACAACTATCTGCGTCGCACGCCCGATGTGGCTGAAATTATCCTGCAAAAGGTGGGCGAGAGCGAGAAAGAGCGCAAAGCCATGGCCGGCGTGGCCAAGCTGGCACGCGAACGCAGCAAGAAGGCCAATATGCACAACAGGAAGCTGCGCGACTGCCGCATCCACTTCAACGACGTGAAGGGCGACCGCCAGGAGGAGTCGTGCATCTTCATCACCGAGGGCGACTCTGCCAGCGGCTCCATCACCAAAAGCCGTGATGTGAACACCCAGGCGGTGTTCTCCCTGCGCGGCAAGCCCCTGAATTGCTATGGGCTGACCAAAAAGGTGGTGTATGAGAACGAAGAGTTTAACCTGCTGCAGGCCGCGCTGAACATAGAGGACGGGCTGGATGGACTGCGCTACAACAAGGTGATTGTGGCCACCGATGCCGACGTGGACGGCATGCATATCCGTCTGCTCATGATTACGTTCTTCCTGCAGTTCTTTCCTGAACTGATCAAGAAGGGACATGTGTATATCCTGCAGACCCCCCTGTTCCGTGTGCGCAACCGCCGCAAGCGCATCGGCAAGGAACGGCTGAAGAAGTTGGGCGAGGAGGACACCAAGGGCGACTTCATCACGCGCTACTGCTACAGCGAGGAGGAACGTGTTGCCAATATTGAGGCCCTGGGGCCCGAGCCCGAGATCACGCGCTTCAAAGGGCTCGGCGAGATTTCTCCCGACGAGTTCCGGGGGTTCATAGGGCCGGACATGCGCCTGGAACAGGTGTCGCTGCACAAGTCGGACCAGGTGGCCGAACTCCTGGAATACTATATGGGAAAGAACACACCTGAACGCCAGAATTTCATCATCGAGAATCTGGTGATAGAAGAGGATAAGGCGGAAGATGAGGAAGAAACACACGAATACAACGAGTTACCAACAACGGAGGGGCAAGCGTCATGATACCGGCAGACGGAAATAGTGCCCAGGCCACATGTGCCTGCGCTCAGGACGGCGGACGGATATTCCTCTTTCCAGGCTCGTTCGACCCTTTTACGCTGGGGCACGCCTCGCTGGTGGAACGCGGCTTGCGCCTGTTCGACAGTATCGTCATTGGCGTGGGCGTGAACGAGCAGAAACCAGGCTGGATTCCGGCCGAAGAACGTGTGGAGGCGCTGCGACGCCTGTATGCCGACGAACCTCGTGTGGCGGTGATGGCTTATAGTGGGCTAACGGTGGACTTTGCCGCGGCTATCGGTGCCACAGGGATTCTGCGTGGTGTGCGGACTGTGGCCGACTATCAATATGAAATGAATATGGCCGATATAAACCACCGCTTGGCCGGGCTGGAGACCATCGTGCTGTTCAGCGCCCCGGAACACGCAGCCATCAGCTCGTCGGTGGTGCGTGAATTGGCTCACTTTGGCCGCGACATTCACGAGTTTCTGCCAAAGGGACTCTCTTACACTTCAAAAGCAATATGAAAAAAAGATTATTTATACTGGCCTGCATGGCCATGTCCTTGTTTTTCGGAAACGGAATCCTGGGCGGTAAGCTCGCTGCTCAGGAAAGAATGGATCCGCGAGAGTTAGCGCTGCGCAAACTGATGCAGAGTACTGTTATGATCAATTCGCTCTATGTCGATACGGTCAATATGGATAGGCAGGTTGAGGATGCCATTACGGGCATGCTGTCCAAGCTGGATCCGCACTCGGCCTACACCAACCCGAAGGATACGAAACGGCTGAACGAGCCCTTGAAGGGTAACTTCGATGGCATCGGTGTGCAGTTCAATATGCTGGAGGACACGCTCGTCGTGATTCAGCCTGTGCCTGGCGGACCATCGGAGAAGGTGGGAATCCTGGCAGGCGACCGCATTGTGATGGTGAACGACACGGCTATTGCCGGGGTCAAGATGAGCAGAGACGATATCATGGCTCGCCTGCGCGGCCCCAAGGGCACGAAGGTGAAGTTGGGCATTGTGCGAAGAGGCTTGAAGGGCGTGCATCATTTCAAGGTTACACGCGACAAGATTCCCGTCAAGAGTCTGGATGCTGCCTATATGATTGAGCCTGGCATAGGCTACGTCCGCTTCAGCTCGTTCGGCGCAACTACAGCCGACGAGGTGTCGGCGGCCATCCGTAGTTTGAAGGATGAAGGCATGGTATCGCTCATTCTGGACATTCAAGGCAATGGCGGCGGCTATTTGGGTGCAGCTGCCGAGATAGCCAGCCTGTTCCTGCCTCGCGGAGCGATGATTGTCTATACGCGTGGTCGTGGCGGCGTAAAACTTCAGGAGTTTCATGCCTCCGGCCGTGGCCTTTTCGTAGAAGGGCCGCTGGTGGTGCTGGTGGACGAGTATTCGGCCAGCGCCTCAGAAATCGTGAGCGGTGCCATTCAGGATCATGACCGCGGCATCATCGTGGGGCGTCGCACGTTCGGCAAGGGGCTGGTTCAGCGGCCTATTGAGCTGGACGATGGCTCGATGATCCGGCTGACCACCGCGCGCTACTACACCCCCTCGGGCCGGTGCATTCAGAAGCCCTACGAAAAGGGCGATGCCAAGAGCTATGCCCGCGATGTGATAGACCGCTACAACCGTGGCGAGCTGAGTTCGGCAGACAGCATCCACTTCCCCGACTCGCTGCGCTTTGCCACTTTATATAAGAAGCGTACGGTGTATGGTGGTGGCGGTATTATGCCGGACCAGTTCGTTCCGCTGGATACCGCACGTTACACCAAGCTGCATCGGGAACTCGCCGCCAAGTCGTATATCATAGAAAATAACTTGCGCTATCTGGATAAGCACCGCAAGGAGTTGGCCAAGAAGTACAAGGACTTTGCTACGTTCAACGCCAACTTCCAAATGCCTGACGATGTCGTGAACGGACTCCTAGAAGAGGCCAGCCGCAAAGACAGCATTCGGGCTAAAGATGATGAGGAACTGCAGAAGACGCTCCCCTCGCTGCGCCGTCAGATGAAAGCCTTGGTGGCTCGCGATCTGTGGGACATGAGCGAGTACTTCCAAATCATCAATGAGGAGGACCCCGTTGTCCAGCGGGGCCTGGAGGCTATCAGGAAACTGCGGGATGAATAAGGCAGGCTGCGAGCAAAGGCTGTCTGCCCGAGTGCGCTTGTAGCTTATCCGACGTCTTGAACCGAATCGGTCATGAGCGTTTTGATGATGACAACTTCTGTTTCTGAGCAGATGTTTTGACGCTTTGAAGGCGCTGGTGGGGTTCCATTGCAACTGAAAAGCGGTGAAACGGCTGACAGAGAGAGAGCTTGTCAGGGCACAAGCAGTCTGATGACCGATTCGGGTTTAACGCTGAATGTTGAACGGCAGTCCTTTATCACGTGACTAACCTTTCGTCAATAGTGATAAGGGCTGCCGTTCACCGTTGTTAATGTATCCTGCCTATCCTAACGAATCCAAGTGCGCCAGGGTGCGCAGACGGCGCATCGCGGCATCATCGTCCTTTGGGCAAATCATGATGACTCCGGATTCTTCGGTTATGACGAAGCCGTCTAGGCCGGAAATGACAGCCAAGTGTCCATCCGGAAGGCGCACGATGTTGTCCTGTGCGTTGTCAAAAAGCGCCTCGCTGTGCAGTGTTACGTTGTTACGCCCATCTACCTTTACATCAGTGGGGGGCACGGGCGTATTCCGCGCCGATGAGGCCAGCACAGAGTCCGCTCCCATCGTTTTCCATGAACCAAGGTCGGCCCATCCGAAGTGTGACGGGTGAATGTAATTGTGCCCGGTGTGTTCGAGCACGGCCGACTCCATGGAGAGCATGGGCAGGGCTTCGTAGTATTTAGGCACTACGCCCGTGGTGGCACTGGCTCCGAGGTCGGCCAGTTCCGGGAATTCGTCGCGGTATTCAGGCACATGTTTGATGATATTCGACATCATGTACCCGGCCCTGAAGACGAATAGCCCGGTGTTCCAATAGAATTCCCCGCTCTCCAGGAACATCTGTGCGAATGTGGCGTCAGGCTTCTCTGTGAAGGTCTTGACGTGTCTGATGCGCGTGTCATCGTCCACCAGTTCGCCTGTCTGGACATAGCCGAAGGCGGTATCGGGGCGTGTGGGTAGCACGCCCATAGTCACCACGCCATTGTGGGTTGCCACAAACGAGAGGCAGTACAGGATGTCGGTGGCAAAGGCTTGCTCGTTATAGATCTCCTGATCCGACGGTGTGACGACAATGCAGGCATCGGCACACATCTTGCTGATAGCGCTTGTTGCCCAGGCCACCGGCGCAAGGGTTCCGCGGCGGATGGGTTCGGCCAGAATCTGCTCGCGGGGCAACTGGGGCAGCTGTTCCTGCAAGAGCGGCAGATAACGCTCTTGCGTAGAGACGAAGATATGGTCAGGTTGTATGAAACGAGCCATGCGGTCGTAAGTCTGTTGAATAAGAGTGCGTCCTGATCCGAGCAGGTCGAGGAACTGCTTGGGATGCTGTTCCCGGCTCACAGGCCAGAGCCTGCTACCGACTCCGCCGGCCAGTATGACGCAGTAATTGTTGGCTGATTCTTTCATGGTGTAGTATTTCAGTTTTGATATTAGATGAATGCAAATATTAGTTATGCTCCGTCTTATTCGTTCTGGCGGATAAACTCCAGCGGGCTCACGTCAGTCACCCGCTTGAACAGATGCCCGAAGTACGATATGTTCTCATAGCCCAGCGCCAAGGCCACTTCCTTCACCGACCGCTGGCCGCCCACGAAACACATCTGGGCCTGATGGATACGCTGGCGGATGATGTAGTCCGTAGGCGTGTGGCCGGTCTGATTGCGGAATAGGCGGATGAAGCGGTCCTTGCCCAGGCCCGCCGTCGCGGCCAGCTCACTAACCGAAGGCGGATGCGCCAGATCCTGACCAATGGCATACAGCGCATTGGCGATGCGCTTGTCACTCACGTCATGGCGCAAGCGGGTAAGGGCAAAGAAGCGGGACAGAAGTTGCAGCAGCAGACCGTTCACTTCCATACGTATGCCTAAGGACAAGGTTTGGAAACGGCGCGTCGCAACGACTTGCGAGGGAGAGTTGTCATATGCCTTCGGGTGGGGACTCGGTAATGGAATCTCCGGGCAGAGAGTCATCAGGCGCTCCACCACTGACGAGTCGGCGGACGACGCATCAATCTGGAAAGGCAGTTCGTACTGTCTGTAGAAATCGATGATGCGTAGAGATCGGTCGGCAAAATGCAGGTAATAGTGGCCGAAATCCGCTTCGCAGGCATCATAGTGGGTGACGAAAGACGGAATCAGATACAAGTGGCCCGGACTAAGCGTGTGCCGCTTGCCGCTTATAGTCACCTCGGCCTCCCCCTTCGTCACCAAGTAGATGCGGGAGAAGCTGCTGCAAATAGGGCCGAAATTCCAATCGCCATGGTGCAGCACATAGCCCAGGTTCAGTAATGCGAAATCGAATGTCGGGGGCATATTTTCACGCTTTCGACGCCAAATATAAAGCTTTCCGTAACATGATATCGACTTTTTGTGGCAATTTCTTATGCTGATTTAGCATTTTTAACGAAACTGCGACTGCTTGAAGTGCTTTTATTCTTTTCTTTGCAAAGTCGAAAGGCGTCAAGAGCAAATATCGTACCCATAAACATGTTTCCACCCATACCGCGACATTGCCGCTTACAAAACCCTTCTGTCCTATGAACGTATTCAAGCTAACCGTGCTGGCCCTGCTCTGTGGCTTCACACTCTCAGCCAACGCGAAGATCAAGGTAAAGAAACCGAAGAAGAATGTGGCCGTACAGACCGGCCAGTATGAACCCTCGTGGGAGAATCTCGCCGCCTGGGAGTGCCCCGAA
Source organism: Bacteroidaceae bacterium (assembly GCA_017526905.1). Lineage (GTDB taxonomy): Bacteria > Bacteroidota > Bacteroidia > Bacteroidales > Bacteroidaceae > Physcousia. The sequence continues at coordinate 7,045 of JAFXQT010000026.1, forward strand.
TGGTTCCGCAATGCCAAGTTCGGCATCTGGGCACACTGGGATCCGCAGTGCCAGGCCGAGGCCGGCGACTGGTACGCTCGCGAGATGTACTATCCCGGCTGGAAGCAGGACTGGCACAAGAGCCATTTCGGCAACCCGAAGGACTACGGCTACAAGGAGCTGTGCCGCGACTGGAAGGCACAGGACTGGGATCCCGAAGCGCTCATCAAACTGTATAAGAGTGCCGGTGCCCGCTACTTCATGGCCATGGGCAACCACCACGACAACTTCGACTGCTGGGACAGCCCCTATCAGGAGTGGAACTCGATGAACGTGGGTCCGATGCGCGACATCGTTGGCGGCTGGGCCGAGATGTGCGAGAAGTACGGCCTGAAACTCGGCATCAGCTTCCACGCCAGCCACACATGGACCTGGATGGAACCTTCCACTTGGTACGACGGCACCCTCACCAAGGACGACGGCAAGGGGCTGTGGTGGGAAGGACTCGACCCCCAGGAGCTCTACGCCCAGAACCACCCGCACAGCAGCGGCTGGGAGAGCAGCGGAAGCATACACGGCCAGTGGGCGTGGAGCAACGGCGCCGCACTCCCGTCCCAGGCCTACAAGCAGAAGTTCCTGAACCGCGTGCTCCAGGCCATCAACAAGTACCACCCCGCCGTCATTTACTTCGACGACACCGTCCTCCCCTTCTGGGGCTGCGACGAGAGCGTGGGCCTGAACATCCTCACTCATTACTATAATACGAGCGCGCGCGAAGACGGCACGGGCAAGGCCGAGGTGGTAGTCACCGGCAAAATCCTCCAGGATCAGCACAAGCGGGCTATGCTCTGGGATGTGGAGCGCGGCATCCCCGACCGCTGTCAGGACCTGCCGTGGCAGACCTGCACCTGTATCGGCGACTGGCACTACGAGCGTGGCACGTACGACCGCAACGGCTATAAGAGTGCCGACCAGGTGATCCGAATGCTGGTGGACATCGTCTCGAAGAACGGCAACCTCCTGCTCAGCATCCCCGTGCGCGGCAGCGGCGTCATCGACGAGCGCGAGCGCGAACGCGTCAACGGCATCAAGGCGTGGATGGACATTAATTCCGAAAGCATCTACGACACCCGCCCGTGGAAGGTGTATGGCGAAGGTCCCCTCTTCGACAGCGCCAACCCGCTCAACGCGCAGGGCTTCAACGAGGGCATCAACTACTCCAACACCGACGTGCGCTACGTGCAGAAGGACGGCAAGGTGTATGCCACCATCATGCAGTGGCCCGCCGCCGGCCCCTTCACCTTCAAGGCCTTCAGCATCACGGCGGCCAGCTATAGCGGCCGACCCACGCGCGTGCGGCTGCTCGGCGGCGGCGACGTGCCCTTCTCGTTCGACGCGAACGGCCTCACCGTGCAGGTGTCCTCCACCCGTCCCAACGGCATCGCGCCGGTCTTCGAGGTAAATTTTGAGGAGGCCGGTGCTGACACAGAGAGTCTGCAGCTGCTCATCGATGTGATAGGCAGCCAGCTGGACGCATACACCAGCGCCGCAGGCTTCAACACCGGACAGTACAACACGTATGCCATCAGCAAGCTCCAAGCGGTGCTGCACGACGCGCAGGAGGTGGCCGCCAGCGCCGACACACAGGCCGCCAGCCGCACCCTACAGACCTTGCGCACCGCCTATAACCACTTCCTGCAGAACGGCGTCAATGCCGGCGGCGCACTCGGCACCACCGGCACCGACCTCACCACCGCCAAGCTCGTCGAGGCCTCCAACTTCAGCAGCATGGATGCATCCACCAGCCGCTTCGGCACACCCAAGAACTGGACGGTGGAGAACTTCAACGTGCCGCAGACCAACGGCAACAGCCCGAAGAACGGCATCGACAAGTACAGCGGTCAGGCCGCCCTCATGCTCGGCCTGTGGGCGGGCGAGGACGGCAACACCACGAGCGACCTGCGCAATGCCCGCATCTACCGTAGGGTGACGCTGGAGCCCGGCCGCTACTTCTTCGGGGCTTCATACAACACCATATATAACATGTCGGCTGGCTACATCTTTGCCGCCACCGCCACCGTCACCACCGACCTGCTGCCCGAGCAGGCCCTGGCATACTATCCGCTCAGCAAGTGCACCAACGACGGCCAGTTCTACGGCATCGAGTTCACCATCGCCGAGGAGCAGGAGGTGCTGCTGGGCTGGCAGGCCGACCTCAAGCGCGGCGCCACCCAGCTCGAGTTCCGTGCCGACAAGGTGAAGCTGGTGCGCCGCAAGGACAACACGCTGACGAGCCTACAGACCCTCGTCAAGAAGGCCAACACCGCACTCGCCAAGGCCGAGGGCCGGACGGGCGTCAACACCGGCTGCTACGATGCCGATGCCGTGGCGCTGCTCACGGCCTGTGTGGCCGGGGCGGCCCTGGCCGACGGTGCCAGTCAGGCCGACCTCGACAACGCCTACTACACCCTTCAGGCGGCCTACGACGACTTCGTGGCCAACGGTATCATCGCCCACACGGTGTACAACCTGGGCAGTGGGCTGCCCGACGACAGCCGCGACCTCACCGTCGAGAAGCTCGCGGAGGCCGACAACTTCGCCCGTACCGATGCTTCCACCACCCGCTTCGGCAAGCCCATGCACTGGACGGTGGAGAATTTCCAAATCCCGAACGGCGCCGACGGCACCAAGAACGGGCTCGACCGCTACTCCGGACAGGACGCGCTGATGTTAGGCATCTGGAACGACCGCAGCAGCAACCAAAGCGGCAGTCTGGCCAACGCGCGTATCTATCGGAAGATTCACCTCGATGCCGGACGCTACTACTTCGGCGCTCGATACAACGCCAACTATCAGTTGAACAAGGCCTACATCTTCGCGTCGAACACGTTGCTGACCACGGCCAAGATTCCCACGGACGCCATCGCCTACGACGACATCAGCACGTGCGGCATGGACGGCCTCTATTACGGCATCTGCTTCACCCTGCCCGAGGCTCAGGACCTCTACTTGGGCTTTCAGGCCAACCTCGCCTCGGGCAGCGGCACCCAGGAGTTCCGTGCCGAAGCCGTTCGCCTCCTGGCCCTCAATGTGAGCGAGACCGTCGGCATTGACGCTATCGACGGCCGCGGATGGCCGTCGCCCGACCGTCCGTCCGCCGTCAGTGGAGCGTCGGCATCGGGTGTTTACGACCTGAGCGGCCGTCGTGTCACTACTCCTTATCCTTCGAAGAAAGGCATGTATATCAAGCAGGGCCGCAAGGTGCTGCTCTAACGTCCCTTTATTTCCCTTTCCCCCCCCCCTCGCACACCATGCTTCGACGCTTCATCACCCTCGTTGTGCTGGCACTTGCCGCCGGCAGCCTGCAGCTCGCCGCCGCGCCCCTTGCCGAACTCACCAGCCCCACCACAGGCCTGAAGGCCGAATTGTCCTTCGCCTCCAAAGTGCCGTATCTCGTCGTGAAGGACGCTGCCGGCCGCCAGATGTCCAAAATCCGCCTCGGGCTGAACACCAGCGCGGCCAACTATTCCACCGGCATGACGTTCGTCAGCGCCACCGGGCCCGACCGCATCGACGAGTCCTACACGCCCCTGCACGGCAAGTGCTCGGCCGTGACCAACGCCGCCAACCGCATCGAAGTGACGCTGGCCAACGCCCAGGGCAAGCCGTTGGGCGTGGAAATCCGTGCCTACGAGGACGGCGTGGTGTTCCGTTACAAGCTCGACAACGCCGAGGGCACGGCCGTGACCTTCGACACCGAGCTCACCACCTATCAGATGCCCACCAGTGCCCACCGCTGGCTCCAGCCTTTCAACACCTCGTACGAGGCCGACTTCCCCTACCAAGCCGGCAGCGGGCGCACCGGCACCTGGGGCTATCCCGCCCTGTTCGAGACGTCGGGCACCTTCGTCCTGCTCACCGAGGCCAACATAGGACGTTCTTACTGTGCCACGCACTTGGACAACTCGGCATCTGCTGCCTCCTACCGCATCAGCTATCCCTTCGACTACGAGGGTTACGGCCAAGGCGCCACCAATCCTGCGTGGACGGGTTCATGGACCTCGCCCTGGCGCGTGCTCATCGTCGGCAGCCTTGCCACCGTGGTGCAGTCCACGCTGGTCGATGACGTATCGGCCCCCTGCACCATCGCCAGCACCAACTTTGTGCTGCCCGGACGTGCGGCATGGGTCTATTGGGCCTATAACCACGGCACGAAGGACTACCAGATTTGCCGTCAGTACGTCGATTTAGCCGTGAAGATGGGTTGGGAGTATGTGCTCTTCGACTGGGAATGGGAGCAGATGGGCAATGGCGGCAACGTAGAAGATGCCGTCCGTTATGCCACGTCAAAGAAGGTGAAGCCCATGCTTTGGTACCACTCCAACAACGGGAAGATGCAGAACCACGACCAGCGTGTCAGCGAGTTTGCTTGGCTCAAGCGCATCGGTGTGAAAGGCATCAAGGTTGATTTCTTCGAGAGCGACAAGCAACACACCATGCAGTACTTTGCAGATATCCTCGAGGACGCTGCCAAGTACAGCATCATGGTCAACTTCCATGGCTGCACCGTGCCACGCGGGTGGAGCCGCACCTACCCCAATCTCATGTCGCAGGAAGCCGTGTTCGGTGCCGAACAATATAACAACGGCGGCACCATGACCACCGAGGGGGCACGTATCAACTGCCTGTTGCCATATACCCGCAACGTCATCGGCCCCATGGACTACACACCGGTGGCTTTCACCAACTCGCAGCATCCGCACACCACCACCTACGCCCACGAGCTGGCGCTGTCGGTGGCGTTCGAGAGCGGCATCCAGCACTGGGCCGACCGTCCTGAAGGCTTCTACGCCCTGCCCTACGAAGCACAGCTGCACATGAAGAACGTGCCTGTGGCGTGGGACGAGACCCGCTTCCTCGACGGCTATCCCGGCAAGGCATTCGTCGTGGCACGGCGCAAGGGCGAAGCCTGGTATGTCTCCTGCATCAACGGCGAGAAGAAGACACGCCAACAGGAAATCGTTCTCGACTTCCTGCCCGCCGGTCAGTTCCTCCTCACTTCCATTGCCGACGGTGATGACGAGTCATCGTTTAGCATCACGCACCGCCTCGTCACCGCTGCCGACCGCCTCACCCTCTCCTGCCTCTCACAGGGCGGCTTCGTCCTGAATATCGGCAACACCACCTACAAAGAGGTGCAGACACTGGTGCGGACGGCCAAGACCCTGCTCACCAAGGCGCAGAAAAATATGGGAACTGCGCCAGGTCAGTATAAGGAATCGCTCGTAGATGCCCTATCTGCAGCGCTGACGGCAGCGGACGGTCTCTCTGCCACCAGCCCAGCCGATGCGCTCAACGCCGCCTATGCCACCATTGCCGATGCCTATTCTGCCCTTGAGATTCGTGGGTTGAACGAGGTTTTCAATACCCAGGGTGAGTCCGTACGGGCCAAGAGCGGTGGCACAGACGTTACCCGCAAATACCTCTCACAGGCTAACGGCTTCACCCGTTCCGATGCCCGTAACGCCTCCGGTGACTACTACCGCTTCGGCACACCTAAGTTCTGGACCGTGGAAAACTACGAGATTCAGCTCGGATCGGACGGCGTGAAGCGCGGCATTGACAACTATCCCGGCTACAACTGCCTGCAGCTGGGCCGTTGGGAGGAGAGTGCCAGCCAGATGAACGACGCCAATCATGCTAACGAGCGATTGTATCAGCGTGTCACACTACCAGCCGGTCGTTATTTCCTCGGTGCCAAATACCATTACATCGACGGCGGTCGTCAGGCCGCACAGGCCTATCTTATGGCCGCTCCCGCCGTACTGGCTTCTGCCGATGTGGAGAAAGAGGTCATCGCTTGGGGTACTCTGCGGACCGTAGGCGCTGACGACAACTTCTACGGCATCCGCTTCCAACTTGACGAAGAGCAGGAAGTGGTGCTCGGCTGGCAGATGGACGGTCGTGAAGAGCACACTGAGTTCCGCTGCTCCGCCGTGCAACTGCTTCAGTATCCCCTCGACATCGAAGACGGAATAGGGCGCATTGAGGAGATGGACAATGGACAATGGATAATGGACAATGGAAAATGGACAATGGAAAATGGAAGATGGACAATGGACAATGGAAATTCGTCATTCGTCACTCGTCACTCGTCATTCTCAATCTATGATCTTAGCGGACGCCGCGTCCAGTCTTCAGTTTTCAATCGTCATTCGTCATTCGACACTCGTCATTCTCAATCTAAGAAGGGTCTCTACCTCATTTCCCAAAATGGCATAACCCGCAAAATCGTACTGTGAACCTTCGCGTTTGATTGTTTCTCCGTCAAAGGAAGCTCAAGATTCGTCATTCATCTACGGCCCTTGCCCCGTGAACTCGTCATTCATCATTCTTCACTCGTCATGCTCACATGACTCACCCTGCTCTCACAGGGAAGGGCGTGGAGCGGGTCTTTCTTTGTTTATTTTTCTCTTTCTTTCAACTTTCATCTTTCATCTTTCCGCTCGCCCCAACGGGACGCTTGATCCTTCAAGTACTATGGCCGCAGGCCGTGAAGTCAGCCATAATTTCCTCAACCTCGGCAAGGAGAGCGGTCTGCCTAATAGTACCGTGAAATGCTTTGCCGAGGATCCTGACGGCTACTTGTGGATCGGCACCTTCGATGGCTTGGTTCGCTATGACGGACACTCATTCGAGGTGGTTCGACCAGGGCATGTAGAGTCTATATTGGCTTGTGACTCTGGTCTCTATATAGGCACTTTTGAGGGACTGGACTATCTCACTTTCGCTGATAGGAACACCCGGCATTGCACGTGGGAAGATAAGTCGGGCCAGCAGCACACCGTTGGGGGCATCATCAC
>JAFXQT010000027.1 GCA_017526905.1 Bacteroidaceae bacterium
ATGACATAACGCCAGTTGTCAAAGGTGCGTTTGGGGATGTCCACACCTCTGCTGATGTCATCACGGAGCCAGATTTCATTCAGTTCTTTGAATGAGATCTTACGTCTGCGATAGATGGTCTCTATCACCCAGACATATTTGGTTATCAAACTTTGTCCTCTTTCGCTGTCCATATTTCTTTGTTTTTTTTGCAAAAGTATGATAAGGGTACGCCAAACTGTAGCAGAGGTTTGAGAAAAAGTGATATTTTAGTCTCTTTCTCCTTCCATTTTGATTTATTCGTTGAGTGTCTTCTCCAAATCATCTATAGTGCTGCAAATTCAAGACAAGCAAAATCATGCGAGTAATTATTGGTTCAACAAATAATCGACAACAGCATCCCAGTCGGGGAATCGTTCTGAGCCGAACTCAATCCACTCGCCCTTGAACTCGCTGGTGCCGTTCTTACCCCGGTCGTCAATCAGGTAGTCGCCCTCGATGAGGTCCTTCCGATGGGTGATAATCATTCTTTTATGAAAAACGTCATCGAGATATTTCGTGACCCACGTCACTTTGTCCGACCATGCCGATGGGTTCTTCCATGGAGCCGTAGAGAGAATAAACACATCATACACCTCTGCCAATTTGTGTACAGCCTCAATGGCTCCAGGCATAGGATCCATCTTTCCGAATAAGCCAGGGATCTCGTCCAGCCTGTCTTTGTCACCAGGCACCTTTGCCCTATACTGGTTCTTGGTTTCTTCGTCAATCCTGTCAAGTCCTGATTGGAAATCAACCAGCACATTGTCCATGTCAAAAAACAGTCGCTTCTTCATAATACTATAACCAGGCCTCAGCCCATTTTTCCTCTATCGATAGAGAATCCGGATCCTCAAAACCGCATTTAGAGCATACGCGCCTGCCATCTTCCCACTTGAAAGTATGCTCACAATTCCGTACCTTCTCAGTCCAATGCTGAAGCATCGTCATCTCACCAGCACGGCTCAGGGCACGTGTGTCACCCTGTTTGGCCTTTTCCGCGAATTCATCTTTCATCTTGCCCGCCAAGTCAGACAAGTCTTTCAGTTTCTCATTTGTTGACATTTTCATTTCCCTAAGTCCGTGTCGGGCACAACTTCTAACGGGTTTATACTAAGTGGTGTGTTCTATTAATAAGTGCTATTCGGTAAAGAAGCTCATTCATAGGACCCGCCGATAGTCGGTGACACCCTTATCCACATCCATCGTCTGGGCATCAGTCAGTTCCAGCGTCTGGCCAAGAGGCACGGTCAGCCTTAATTTCACATCATTGGCATATGATGTCAAAGCTGAGGATAGGATAAAAGACTGAATTGAGACGAGAATGAGAGTTAATTGGTGCATAGTCGTTAAAAAGCATTTATCATTCACATCAATTACGTGTCAATACATATGGTGTATGATTCTGTAATTTCTTTGTCTATAGTGTAAAAGTTAATACCTAAATATGATAAATATGTAATTATTATGTCATTGTTTAAGCGATTTTTTTTTAGTCGGTTCTGATATAAAGACAATTCTTCAAAAGGCAGTGGAGTTCCTTGTTCATAAAACATCCATTTAGGATCCTTATATACTATAATATCCCTCTTACCTTTATTACAATCAGTATAATGAAAAGAATAATGAGGATAAACTATATCATCTTGTCTATATAAACTGCATTTAACAAAGTTATACTTTAAGCGCAGAGAAAGAGCGTTACATAGGGTTAAAAAGTCATCGTTTGATGTTAAAAAAACAATGTGAGGAGAAGATTGATTTTTCCAAACACAAAATAGGCGATTTGCCCCTCCTCCAATAGCAGGATTGAAAAAGCGCCGAATATTTAGGTTTTTATTCTTACGGATAATTATACGACCACCTCTGCCTGCACCAAGTAATATAGGGATACTATTAGCAACTGCTGCTATGTCATCAGCTTCTAATGCTGCAAATGAGAAATAATTAAAATCTTGTGTGTTCATCGCATAATAAAGAATATATTTTGAGCATCGGGATCATTGTCGCTAATACGTTGTTTGTGTTTTCGACTTGTTGATTCTTTATAGTCAATTCTACGTTATAATTTTTATTCCCTTTATCATATTGGATATCAGGTCTGTTGTCACCTACTGTCTGGCCTCGGAAGTCTACTTGTTTTTGATTCTTTCTGATATGGCTTACTTCTGGATCAACGGAAATGTTGTCAATATACCGATCTATTTCTGCATTATGACGTTTTCCTCCATGTGGTTTTGCAAGACCTCCATTATAAGGAATCTTCTTCTGATTTCTCAGAATCTTCCCCACATCCTTGGCATCATTGATGCTCACTGGTAAGAATTCAGATGCGAGGCTGACTCCAGCCCATATTCGATCACCGGTCGGAGCCTCGCTATCAGTTAGCACATTGACATCATCAACAATATCAGCTACGGCCGTGGCGTAGGTGGCAGTTTCACCCAGTGCCTTCACGCCGTGTTTTACAACCTGCTTGCTGATCTTTACCGTGCCCTTTATGAGTTTTGTCCAGATACTCTTCCCGTCTGGATCCACATACTTCACCGGATTCCCGGCACAATACATGTAAGGATTCAGGTGCGGGTACTGCTCTGCGAGCAGATCGACCTGTGTGAACAGCCCCATGGCAGGGTCGTACATCCGTGCGCCATAGTCATACCAGTCCAGCCCGTGCATGCGGTCCAGCTCCTTGCCGTTGTACTTGAAGGGCTGGAAGCCCTGGTTGATGGCATTGTCGCCCCACGGACCGCCGTAGGCATAGTAGTCGTTGCGCTGCTCAATGGTGCCGTTGCCATCCACAACCAACCGGACGTTGCCCTGGTAGTCGGTGACACCCTTATCCACGTTCATTCTCATGGCTGTGGTCAGTTCCAGCGTCTGGCCAAGAGGAACCGAAAGACCTTCCACGGCCATGGTATGCTTCACCCGCAGTTTCTCGCCTGTGGCTGCATAGACATACTCCGTGACGTTGCCGTTGTAGGTCATTTGCTCGGAATCGAGAATGATGCAGTTACTTATCGGCTCATTTCCGGCGTCATGGACCTTATATGTTTGTGCCAGGTGGATTAATACTGACAAGCATGCAATTATTATGTTGCTATGGCAATACATATTAGCAAACAGGCTCTACTGTTAGAATAAACTTTTTAATTAGACCTCATATTAAAAGAAGGGCACTTCATGAATATATTTTTTAGGATTATCTGCTGCCCTTTCTCCATATCTGACACAAACAGTACGATAATGCAATGAGGCATATTACATAAGGAATTTCTTTTTCATAAATAAATATATAAGTATTTTCGGGATTAAGTAAGAAAATAGACACAGAGGCTTCTACAAATATCATTGCAAATGAATATAATATAGCCAATGTCAAGACTATCCGTAGTATGGTTTTTGCTGTATTCATAACGATTTATTTGGAAACATGGACTCTTTGATTGTATCCCAAAAACTTGAGGAATTATTGGGGCTCCTATGAATATACTGAAAGTCTTCATCGGACCTCTCCCGGATAATTACATCATACACTTCTGCCAATTTGTGTACAGCCTCAATGGCTCCAGGCATAGGATCCATCTTTCCGAATAAACCAGGGATCTCGTCCAGCCTGTCTTTGTCACCAGGCACCTTTGCCCTATACTGGTTCTTGGTTTCCTCGTCAATCCTGTCAAGTCCTGATTGGAAATCAACCAGCACATTGTCCATGTCAAAAAACAGTCGCTTCTTCATAATACATCCTATAACCAGGCCTCAGCCCATTTTTCCTCTATCGATAGAGAATCCGGATCCTCAAAACCGCATTTTGAGCATACGCGCCTTTAGGTACGCGATATCATTTGCGGTCGCATACCTAAAGGCATGCTTTATGTTGCCGCCATTTAACCAGCCATAGGAATGGCTGGCCGCTCGACCTCTGGTCGCTTCGACACTTCGAAGAACCAATGTCAAGCCCCTCTGGGGCTTTGGTTCACAGCGAATTAGCATACTTGCGAAACTTGAATAGGTAATCATAATTACTTTACATTTTTGTGAGGTAGGTTCGCTCCTGTCTTGTATCTCTCTTTGGCGCATCTTTTCCTCTTCGTCTCAGTCACAGAGCTCGCTCTGCTCCTTTGGCAAAGAGAAAAATCTGCATCCCAAGAAGAAGATATAATACATGAAACTAATTCTGATCACCTACTTAGCAATGGGACGTAGTCGGTATTCCGTGCTATCTCCTTTCCCTTCTCTGTGGCCAGGCGTTCCGGGTCTGGTGTGATGCCCACCCTCCACAGATCCAGGCGGTCGGCATCGAAACAGGTGTCGATTGTGGGGTTGCCAGTTTGGCGCACGGTCGTATGCAGCCGGCACGCTTCCTTCAGCAATTCGATGTCTTGGTCAGATACTTCGGCCAGATGTGACGTTCTGATGGTGTCGATGAACGCGGCGGCGCGAGGCCCGTGTTCCAAGTCATAGCCGTCATTCTGCCGGCATGAGTCATGCAGATAGGCGAATAGGCCGACTACCAGAGGGTTTACCTCGGGCGTCAGCAGTTTCTGTCCGTTCTCATACACCCTGTCCCAGTGGCGCACGCCATGCAGCGATCCTAACGTCCATTGTGCATGAACATATCTCCGAATATTTTCTATAAGTTTACTCATCAATTTTGTATGTCAGAATGTGCACTGCTCCAGGAAGGAAATCGGACAAGTGTGTACTACATCAGTAAACATAGGTAACAAAGTGTGTACCTATTTCAGGTAAAGTCAAGGCGTACGGCCTATCGCTGCAAGGCGTACGGCCTATCGCTGCAAGGCGTACGGCTTATCGCTATAAGGCGTACGGCTTGTTGGCTGAAGTGCTTGGACGCATTTCGATTATGTGTGCTGAGGTACGTCTTTCGTCTTATGCCCGGTGCCGTTTCCGAGTTGGGCGGTGTAGGCGTGTTTTGGCTTATTCCTCCAGCAGCTGTGCCAGGAACTGGTTCAGTTCGTCGTCCAGCCCCTTGAGCAGTTCGGTGTCCAGGATCATTTCGTCCTCATCGACCAGGTAGAGGTCGTAGAGGGTTTCGCGGTCCTCGTCGATGAGCACGAAGGAGAAGGGGTGGAGGATGGACATCTTGTCGATTTCCGGTCGCATGTGTGCGATGCACTGCTTCAGTATGGGTGTTACGGCTTCGTAGAAGTTCTCTTCCTGCGAGTCGATCCATTGTTCCACGACCACGCGCGTCAGTTCCTCCATGTCGTCGTCAAAGGCCAGCAGTTCGCCGCTGTCGGGCTTCACCTGCAGGTGTATGTCGGTGAGCAGGAGGTCTGCTGAGGGTGGGAACTTTTCGGCCACTTTGCGTAGGGCTCGTTCTACTTGTTGAAGGGTTTGTTGTGATGCTTTCATCGCCGGTTTGTTGTTTCCTTGATGCAAAGTTAGTAAATGTTGTTGGTTCGTGCATCACAATTCGCGTTTTTTTTGAAAAAAAGTGGGTTGAGGGGGCGGAAAGGGTGCCGTGTGGGCATGAAAAACGGCGGCTGGATTGTTCCAACCGCCGTTTGTGTGTGGGTGTCTTGCAGGCGTGTGTGCCTATCTGACATTGCCGAGCCCGTTGTTGAAGCCTGGTCGCCCCCAGTGCACGCCCGAATGTTGCTTATTGTTGCGCTGCTGGTTGCTGCCCCGCACCATTTGCCGGTGGTATTTGTCCTCGGCCAGCATAAACTTGAACAGTTTCTCGGGGCTGACAATCTTGCATAGTTTCTTGAAGTAGGCGGCTTCCACCTCGGCCATCTCCACTTGCAGTGCTTTGATTTTGTTCAGGGCTCCGAGGTATTCCTTTTCGGCGTTGTATCGTTTGCTTTTGAGTTCGTGCACCTGCATGCCCAGTTTCCACTGTTTCTCCTTCATTTCCTTATAGATGGGTGTGAAGGCTTGTGTCTCGGCCTCAGTGAAGCCGGCTTCGCGTGCGCAGGAGGCAATCATGATCTGCTGGAACTTCTGTGGGTCGAAGCGCTGCTGTTGTTTGCCGGCCTGCTCGCGCTGTTGGTGCGGCGCCTGCCACTGTTGTGGCTGTGCGTGGCCCAGCAGTGGGGCAAGTGCTAAGCTGAGTATGATCAATGTCTTTGTCATAGTCTTCATGTTTCTTTCGTTTGTTTGCGGTGTGTGTTGTCGTGTCGTGTTTTGTTCTGCGGTGTTGTGGCTGGTCGGTGTGTGTGTTAATAGGCCTCGGTGAGGTAGTATGCAATCTGGTTGTTGTTGATGATGCCGCAGTCCATAGCTTCGTCGATGTATTCGTTGGCTTCTGTCTGGCTGAAGTTGTTGGCCGTGGTTGTTGGTGCCGTAGTGTTGTCGCGTGTCAGGACATAGGTTCCGGCTGCTAAGCAGATGCCTGCGATGGCGGCAGCTGCGGCGTAGCGGAAGGGGCGTGCCAGCCTCTGTCTCAGCGGCAGGATGGTGGCAGGCTTGGTGTCTTGGGCCGGTTGGGCCGGTTGCTGTGGCAGGCGCTGCATCAGTCGGCTGGTGAAAGTGTCGAAGTAGCCTTCGGGCGTGCTGAAGGGATTCCGGTTCCCTGCGTGCTGCTTGATGAATTCTTCTTCTTTCATATCGTTTTGGTTTTGTTTACGTTTATTTGACAAGTGTAATGGCTTATGGTTTAATCCAGGTGGTGGAAAAAGTCGGATACTTTCTTCACGGCGTGGTGGTAGGATGCCTTCAGTGCGCCCACGCTGGTGTCGAGCAGCTGGCTCATATCCTCGTATTTCATCTCGTCGAAATACTTCAGGTTGAACACCTGCCGCTGTTTCTCGGGCAGTGTGGCTATGGCCTGTTGCAGTTGTGCCTCGGTCTCGTTGCCGTCGAAGTAGGGGTCGCTTTGCAGGCGTGCGGCTATGCTGGTGGCCTCGTCGCTGTCGATGCTGGTGGCGGGGTGCTGGCGGCTGAGGAAGTTGAGCGTTTCGTTGCTGGCTATGCGGAACAGCCAGGTGGACAGGCGCGCTTCGCCGCGGAAGGAGTCCAGCCCGGTCCATGCCTTGATGAAGGTGTTCTGCAGGATGTCGTCGGCATCGTCGTGCGAGAGCACCATACGCCTTATCTGCCAGTAGAGCTGCTCCTTGTAGTGGTTTACAAGGAGCGTGAAGGCCTGTTCGCGCTGGGCTGGCTGATGCAGACGGCTGATGATATCTTGTTCGTTGAAGGTGCTCATGCGTTGTGGGTTTGACACGGACCCGGGAAAAAGGTTTAATGGCGGGATGAAAAAAGTGAGTGGGGGAGGGTTGAGAAGGGGCGTTGAGGGGGAGTTTAAGTGGAGCGGAAGAGGGGATTAAGGGGAGTTGAAGATGGGAGTTTAAGGGGGCGGAAGAGGGGATTAAGGGGAGTTGAAGCCAGTTGGCGGGGGGCATACGATCGGGGTGCCTGCAGATGGTGGGGTGCGTAGCTGCGTGCCGAGCCGAGGCGCTAAGCGGCGAGGCTCTACATCGCCCCCTCTCCTTAGACCCCCTGTAAGGGGGTCCTAGGGAGGGGGCTCCTGACGCGCGTACGGGAGCGCGTGTGCGCGAGAGAGGCCACACACGAGCGGCTTGCGCGACGAATGTTGAGCCTATGCGTGCTTCTTGTGCGCCTTCCAGTCGGCAAAGATACACATTTCTTCCCTTTTCTTGACGTGAGAGTGATAAAATCGCGTTAATCTTTTCTAATCACTTGCTATTTCCGCCAAAATATAGTAATTTTGCACCCGCAAAAAGCGATAACCCATTAACGATAAAAAACAGACACGAATTATGAAAAAGAGTGCATTGCAAATGGCCCGCGCTGCCTATCAGCCCAAGTTGCCCAAAGCCCTGCTGGGTCCGGTGAAGGCCGTAGAGGGTGCTCCCACCCAGAGTGTGGGCAACCAAGATGAAATCAAGGCCCTGTTCCCCAACACCTACGGTCTGCCCGTGGTGGAGTTTGTGGCCGGCGAGGCTCAGCAGCTGCCCGCCATCAACGTGGGCGTGATCCTGAGCGGCGGCCAGGCTCCTGGCGGTCACAACGTGATCAGCGGCCTGTTTGACGGTATCAAGAGCATCAATCCCGACTCGAAGCTGTATGGCTTCATCCTGGGCCCCGGCGGCCTGGTGGACCACAAGTATATGGAACTGACGGCCGACATCATCGACGAGTACCGCAACACCGGCGGCTTCGACATCATCGGCAGCGGCCGCACCAAGCTGGAGAAGGAGGAGCAGTTTGAGAAGGGTATCGAGATCCTGCGCCAGCTGGACATCAAGGCGCTGGTCATCATCGGCGGCGACGACAGCAACACCAATGCCTGCGTGCTGGCCGAGTACTATGCAGCCAAGAACTATGGCGTGCAGGTGATCGGCTGCCCGAAGACCATCGACGGCGACCTGAAGAACGAGCAGATCGAGACCAGCTTCGGCTTCGACACCGCCTGCAAGACCTACAGCGAGCTGATCGGCAACATCCAGCGCGACTGCAACAGCGCCCGCAAGTACTGGCACTTTATCAAGCTGATGGGCCGCTCGGCCAGCCATATTGCGCTGGAGTGCGCCCTGCAGACACAGCCCAACATCTGCCTGGTGAGCGAGGAGGTGGAACAGAAGCAGATGAGCCTGGACGACGTGGTGAACTACATTGCCGACATCGTGGCCGCACGTGCCGCCGAGGGCAACCACTTTGGCACGGTGCTCATTCCCGAAGGCCTCATTGAGTTTATCCCCGCCATCAAGAAACTGATCAAGGAACTGAACGAAGTGCTGACCGACCCCGCCACTGGCGAGAGCCGCGAGTTTGGCAGTGCCGACGAGCAGATTGCCTTCGTGAAGCAGAGCATCGCCAAGGACAACCTGGCCGTGCTGGAGAGCCTGCCCGAGGATGTGGCACGCCAGCTGTGCCTGGACCGCGACCCGCACGGCAACGTGCAGGTGAGCCTGATCGAGACGGAGAAGCTGCTGAGCCGCATGGTGGCCAAGCGCCTCAAGGAGACCGGCCGCGCACCCAAGTTCAGCGCACAGCACCACTTCTTCGGCTACGAAGGCCGTTGCGCTGCTCCCTCCAACTACGATGCCGACTACTGCTACAGCCTCGGCTTCAACGCCAGCCGCCTCATCGCAAACGGCAAGACGGGCTACATGAGCATCGTCAAGAACACCACGGCTCCTGCTGCCGAGTGGGTGGCAGGCGGTGTGCCCATCACTATGATGATGAACATCGAGCGCCGCAACGGTGCCAACAAGCCCGTGATCCGCAAGGCTCTGGTCGAGTTGGACGGCGCACCCTTCAAGTACTTTGCCGCACACCGCGACGAGTGGGCCAAGCAGACCTGCTATGTGTACCCCGGTCCCATCCAGTACTTCGGTCCCACCGAGGTGTGCGACCAGTGCACCCGTACCCTGCAGCTGGAACAGGCTTGAAAAGTGGGTTCTGAAAATTAGCTTCGACTTTAACAAAAGACGAGCCGGCAAGCGGAAAACTGATTTTTAGAACACACATTAACCCATTAGCGAACGAAGCCACCAAGCTGTGCGCGCTCAATCAAAACAGAACAACAACCAGATCACCCTTCGGGCGGCGAAGGCGCCAAGCCGTCAGCGCCCGAAGCGGAAAAACAACCGGCGGCGGAAGAAGCATACCCCCTTCTTCCGCCGTATGCCCTTTTGGGCACTCGTGGCCGGCGCCACACTCATCATCGTCGGCTACCTCGTGTTCTTCTACCGTTGCATCGTAACGCCGTTCTCCTTCCGCTGGCAGGCCATTTATGGCGACGCCAACGACCCCGATGGCTTTGAAGTGCGAGGCATCGACCTGTCGCACTATCAGGACCGCATCGACTGGGAACGCGTGCGCAATGCAAAGGTGCAGCGGGTGCCGCTCCGCTTCGCCTTTATCAAGGCCACGGAGGGGACAAGCATTATCGATGAGAACTTCAACGAGAACTTCTACCAGGCCAAGCGCAACGACATCGTGCGCGGAGCCTACCACTTCTTTGTGCCCGATGTGGATGCCCGCAAACAGGCACAATTCTTCATGAAGCAGGTGCACCTTGAAGCAGGCGACCTGCCGCCCGTGCTCGACGTGGAGAAGAGCGGAAGGCTGAATCCGGCTCAACTGAAACGGGCCGTTCGCACCTGGCTCGACCTCGTGGAAAAGCACTATGGCGTGAAGCCGATACTCTACACAGGCTACAGCTTCAAGATGAAATACCTCAGCGACTCCGTCTTCAACCAATACCCATACTGGATAGCCCACTATTACGTAAACCAACTGTCCTATCAGGGCAAATGGCACTTCTGGCAATACACCGACGTGGGTCGCATCGACGGTATCGAGGGGCACGTGGACTGCAACATCTTCGGCGGTACGCTGCAGCAGTTGCGCGACCTGACCATCAAGCCCGAGGAGGAGGACGAAATCGGCCTGGCTGCTGAAACGGCAGAATAGGACGTTATTACATTGGAAATAAGTAAACACGAAATATAAAAGATGAAACAGACATTAGCAGCCATCGCGATGATGGCTTGTGTGGCACCTGCCACAGCACAGCAACAACTGAAGTATGCCAATTTTGACCAATGGATCACACGCAACATCACGGAAAGTAAGATCATTGGCGGAAACACACACACATTGTACGAAATCGGTCCCAAGGGTACGTGGGACGGGAAGAAGCCATATACCAACCAAGGCGGTTCGCCCTGGGCCAACAGCAACGTGATGGCAAAGGTGGCAGGTGTGGTGAAGACGAACATTTCCGTGTATCCCGAGAAACGCGGCAGCGGACAGTGCGTCAAGATGGTGAGCCACGTGGTGGGCGTGAAAGTGCTGGGCCTGGTCAACATACACGTGCTGGCCGCAGGTTCCGTCTATCTGGGAAAGATGCTCGAACCCATCACCAGCAGTTCCAACCCCTTCGGCTACCTGGACTACGGCATCCCCTTCACCCAGAAGCCGAAGGCCGTGCAGTTCGACTATAAGGTGAAACTGTCCGACAAGCCCGACCGCATCCGTCAGACGGGCTTCAGCCCTGTGCGCAAGGTGGCAGGCAAGGATATGCCTGGCATGATTCTGCTGCTGCAGCGCCGCTGGGAGGACGAGAAAGGCAATATCTATGCCCACCGCCTGGGCACTGTGTTCCACCGTTTCAGCAAGGAAACCGACTGGGTGAACGGGGCCAAGTTCGAGATACACTATGGCGACATCACCGGCGAGCCCTTCTACAAGCCTTATATGAATCTGTTTCAGGGGGGCGAGGACCAGAAGTATGCTGTGAACAGCAAGGGAAAAGTGGTGAAAGTGAAGGAAGTGGGGTGGGGCACACCCGATGAGGAACCCACACACCTCTGCCTGCAGTTTGCCAGCAGCTTCGGCACTGCTTATGTTGGTGCGGTGGGCACAACACTCTGGCTGGATAACGTAAAACTTGTGTACTGATGCAAACGCCCTATTATCTTCTGGAGGAAACCAAGCTGCGGCGCAACCTGGCGCTGATCCAGGATGTGGCCGACCGTAGCGGTGCCGAGATTATCCTCGCGTTCAAGGCCTTTGCCCTGTGGAAAACGTTCCCTATCTTTCGGGAGTATATCAGTCACACCACTGCCTCCTCGGCGGATGAGGCTCGGCTGGCATTGGAGGAGTTCGGCAGCCCTGCCCACACCTATAGCCCTGCCTATACCGAGCAGGACTTCCCGGAAATACTGCGTTGTTCCAGTCATATTACCTTCAACAGCCTTGCACAGTATCGCCGCTTCTGCCACACGCCCGGCATAGAGCGGCTGTCGCTGGGCTTGCGCGTAAACCCAGAGTACAGCGAGATTGCGACGGATCTGTACAACCCTTGTGCGCCCGGTTCCCGCTTCGGCGTGCTGGCCTCGGACCTGCCCGAGACGTTGCCGCTGGACATAAAGGGCTTCCATATTCACAATCATTGTGAGAGCGGGGCCGATGCCTTCGCGCGCACGCTCGCGCATATAGAAGAAAGGTTCGCGCGGTGGTTCCCTCAGTTGGAGTGGATCAACTTCGGCGGCGGACACCTGATGACGCGCGAGGGCTACGATGTGGAACTGCTGGTGCGCACGCTGAGGCAGTTCCATGAACGCCACCCGCATCTGCGCATGATACTGGAACCAGGCAGCGCCTTTGCTTGGCAGACGGGCCCCCTGGTGGCTTCGGTAGTGGATGTGGTGGAGAATCATGGCATCCGCACGGCCATCCTGGATGTGAGTTTCACCTGCCACATGCCCGATTGCCTGGAGATGCCCTACCACCCGGAGGTGCGGGGCGCACAGCTGGTGGATGATGACGGTGCTGCAAGTGCCGATGCTGCTACTGGCTACCGTTACCGCTTGGGCGGGAATTCGTGCCTGAGTGGCGATTTTATGGGCACGTGGCTGTTTGAGCGGCCGCTGGAAGTGGGGCAGCAAATCGTTTTCGAGGATATGATTCATTACACCACTGTGAAGACGACGCTGTTCAACGGCGTTCATCACCCTTCCATCGTGCTGCAAAAGACGGATGGGTCACTTCAAGTGTTGCGCCATTTCACCTACGAAGACTACCGGAATCGCATGGATTAGGAGGGGCGGGAGGCCCAAAAATGCCTCCCGAACCACGAATGCCCACTTTTTTTCAAAAAAAACTACCTTTTCCCTTGCCAGTTCAAGAAAAAGCAGTACCTTTGCAAACGCAATCAGGGGATTGCCCGAGAGTATTGACATGTTGGGCTGAAAAAACTATCCGCGGTAATAGCTCAGTTGGTAGAGCACGACCTTGCCAAGGTCGGGGTCGCGAGTTCGAGTCTCGTTTACCGCTCCATAGTATCAAGATGAAGCCGTAGCCTATTACAATGCCCAGGTGGCGGAATGGTAGACGCGCGCGTTTCAGGTGCGCGTGCCGCGAGGCGTGCAGGTTCGAGTCCTGTTCTGGGCACCAATCAAGAGGCGAGGCTTCATCTTGAACGGAGAGATGGCGGAATTGGTAGACGCGCTACTTTGAGGGGGTAGTGTCAATTATGACGTGGGAGTTCGAGTCTCCTTCTCTTCACCATTGTTTTTCGGTCCGACGGTTCAAACCAGGGGCTTTCTCCTTTTTTTGTGCCCTTTTGTTTGGCTCCTTGCCTTCTTTTCCCGCTTTCCTCCTTTCCTTTTTTCCCACTTTCCTCTTTCCCACTTTCCCATTGCTTGCTTTGTGTCGGCTTTCCTGCTTGCCTCGCGGGCGGTTTTTTCTTGTGGGCATGCCAAAGGTGCCGCCTTTAGGGTGCGGGGATGGAATCCCCGCTGAAGAGACGGGACTTTTTGTGCAGACAGCGCGGGTTGCTTGAAGGCTTGCGGGCAGCACGGAGGGCTCGGAGGTGTGCAGACAGCGCGGGTGGCTCGTAGCCGAGCGGGCAGCGAGGCTTTGTGTGTGGTGAGGGGAGGGCGGCTTGCTATTGGCGGCGGGTTTGAAGGCTTGTGGGCAGCACGGGCGGCTTGAAGGCTTGCGGGCAGCACGGAGGGCTCGGAGGCTTGCGGGCTGCACGGGTGGCTCGTAGCCGAGCGGGCAGCGAGACTTTGTGTGTGGTGAGGGGAGGGCGGCTTGCTATTGGCGGCGGGTTTGCTCGGACAAATACTTGTCAAAATCGGCGTTGAACCACGCATAGCCATTGCGGCGTTCCCAACCGATGTGTTCAATGCGCGATTGAGGAATGCCGTCGCGGTCCACAAACATGGGGCGTTCGGTGCGGAGGTCGTAAAAGCGGGCCCAGAGGCGTGGACAATGCTCTTCGGGTAGGCAGGGCACCATACGGAAATCCCGTTGCCGGTGTTCGTTTTGATAGAATTCCTTGCGTATGCCGGTCAGGGCATGTGACTCCAGCCATTGCTCGGCATGGCCGATGGCATTGGCCAGCTCTTCGGCGGTGAAGAGGGTATTGTCTTGCAGCAGCGGTTCCTGTTGACATTGGCGCAGGAAACGCAGGATGTCGATGCTCTCGGAGGTGCAGAAGGAGGGTAGTTCGTAGGCACGGGCGCCGATGGCGGCCAGCGTGACGGGATGGTGCTGCTGGCACCAGATGGCCGGTGTGCCGGTGGAGTCGCGCAGCTGGCAGTCGAGGATGCACTGCACGCCACGAACGCATGCCTTCAGTGCCCGTTGCCGCATCAGCGCGACGGTGATTTGGTGGGTGTCGATGGTGTCCAACACGTCAAACGGCGACCTGGCGGCAGCGAAATCCATCAGCAGCCGCAAGGCGTTGGTCATAGCGTTGTCGTTGAAGGTGATATGGGCGTGATAGTGGTCGTTGCGAGGCCAGTACTGCGGGTAGCCGCCATTGCTATACTGCATGCACAGCAAGTACTCTATGCCATGGAGGGCTGCCGTGCAAAGGCTGTCGATAAATGTAGCAACGTGCTGGTTGTCTGACGGGCTTTCTGACAGGCTTTCTGTCTGACCGTCTGCCTGGTTGAATGGCTGGTAGCCTTGCTGCTTGTCTTGTGGGTGCTTTTCTTGAACGGACGGGCAGTTGGCTTTTGCCATGTGCAGGAGGAAACGGATTTCGGTGGTGGTGGCGCCGTTGTCGATGGTGGCTTCGTGGTTGGTGGCTTCGGTTCCCTCTTGCCTGACGGCAGCCAGGTGTCGGCTGTCCTCGGCGGTTGGGTTGGGGTAGAAGATGTTCTTTGGACAACCGCCAATGGGCGTTTGGTAGGCTATGACTGTGTGTGCCACTTGGCGCAATAAAGGCGTGCGTCTCTGTGTGTCGTTCAAGTGGCGTACAAATGGCCCCCAATTCTGATAGGACTGAGCCTGTGCTGTGAGTGTGAGCGTAAACAAACACCACACTGCCAGCAGCAGTGGGGCTGAACATGACGGGAAGTGTGAGAAACGCGACCGCATGTCGGCAGAACGTGCCAGAAAACCGGCGGAATGTGCCGGTAAGCCAGTGCGGTTAGCCAGCTGAGGGCTGGGGCGTGCCGGCCAGTCGGTGGCGTGGGCCGGCAAGTCAGTCATGTGCGGTCTCTGCTAATCTCTTTGCTTCAGCCTTCTCGGCCTGCTCCTTTTTGAGGCTGCCGCCAAAATAGGCCAGCGGCAGCAACAGCAATAGGCTGAAGATGAACGAGGCCGTCTCGGCCACCAGTCCGCAGATGGCTGCATAGACGGGCAGTAGGGCGGGGTAGTCGGTGCTGTCGCCCAGCTGGGCGGCCATAGCGCCTGCTATCTGCGAGGTGTATAGCACCATGAGGGGCAACAGGGTGATGAAACTGAGGCAGAGCAAGGCGAGACCGCCCACAATCAGGATGCCCAGCAGGCTTCCCCAGTGCCGTACCTGCTGAACCATCAGTCCCAACAGGCCCAGCGTGGAGCGTCCGGCGGCCTTCCAGTCGTTGCGCCAGAACGCCATTGCGCTGGGGCGGTCGTCCTTGCGCTGGCTTTTCAGCAGCGGGCGCACGGCGGGAAAGTAGCCCAGGCGGTGGTACTTCTGCACCAGGCCGGCCACCTGGATGATCCAAAGCACGGAGAGCACGACGTCGGCACCATATATAATATAGGTGACAACCGGTGGCAGGATCAGGCCGTAGTTCAGGCCCAAACCGATGCCGAGCAAGGCGGCCAGGAGCAACACGGGTGCTCCGCCGCGGATGATGTCCCAGATGTGGTCGGCCGCCATCAGCCAACCTTTGCTGATGCAACCTGCAGCCGAACGTGTGTGTACAAGCGAGTGGTTTTCCTTTTTGTTCATCGTCGTCATCTTCTTCTTCTCTTCTTCCCGCCCAGCATCAGGCGTACGGCAGCAATGGCGCTCAGGCCCCATTGTATGCCCTTGAAAATGGCCATGCCGTTTTGGATCAGGTTGCCGGCCGATTCCCATTTGTTGACGGCCTTGGTTGTAGGTTCAAGCAGCGTTTGTGCCGTCTGCTTCATCTGGTTGCGCCGCATGGCGAGTTCTGCGCCCACGCGTGTGCGCTCAGCTGTGGTCTGCTCGATGGATTGAGCGTAGGTCTCGTTGGGTGCCGGTGGTGCCGTGAGACTCACCAGGAAGGCAGAGGCCGGTTCGGTGATCCAGCGTTTGCGGTTGGCATAGATCACGATAATGAGCAGGAGCAGCACTGCTGCAATGATGCTGAACCCGATGGCGATGCTTCCGGTGATTGAACCGAGCCAGAAGGCCAGTGCCACGCTGGCAAAGAGCAACACGAGGGCACCCACCAAAATGACAATGGCCCACACGGCAATGGCAGAGAGCAGTTTGGTGAGCGTTTCTGCACTCTGCAGGCCGATATACCGCTTCTGGAGTTCGAGATAGTCCTTCCCGTCCTCCAGAAGCTGGTGCATTTGGTTGGTGTTCTGTTCGCTGAAGAACAACATGTGCTTAGGCTGTGTTGGTTAGGCCTCGTCGTCGGAGGCGCTGAGTTCCTCGGAGATGTCGCTCACCAGGGCGTCCATATCCTTGCGGTTGAGCCGGATGCCGCGCTTGCGCAGCGCCTCGGCAATGCGTTCGCGAGTGTCGGAACCTTTTTCGGGAGCGAGCAGCACACCGGCAGCTGCGCCAACCACGATACCGCCAAAGAAGGCCATGAGATAATTGACTGCTTTCATAGTTCTGTTTCTGGTTAAAGTGTGTTTATAGATAAAAAGTCGTTTTTGCCTTGGCAGGCAATGCCCGCCGATTGGTGTTGCAAATATACTCTAAATCTGCTTAGGGAAGTACTTTTTTGCCTTCTTTTTTTGAAGTTTTGGTCAAATGCAAGCTTTTTAACTTTTTTTGTGACAAAACTCTTTCGCCGTATTACCTTTCTTTGTATCTTTGTCGCAGAATTGATTGTTCAAGTAAAAACAAGGAGTAAAACAATGAGAAACTATTTCGTTTTGGGCGCAGCTGTATGTCTGGCCCTTTCAATGACATCCTGCAAGAGCGGGGAGAGTGCATACAAGAAAGCCTATGATAAGGCCAAGCAGAATCAGGCTGCCCAGGCTGCTTCGCAGGTGCCCAATACCACTGTGGCACAGCAAACACCTACAACCGTAGCTCCCGTTACGACCACACCCACCACGCCTGTTACAACCAACGAGACCACGCGCAGCGAGAGCCTCGAAGTGGTGAAGGGTGCCGGTCTGCGCGCTTACAGCGTGGTAGTGGGCAGCTTCAGCATTCAGGCCAATGCCGAGAACCTGCAGCGCACACTGAACAATGCCGGCTATGGTGCTCAGATTGCACGCAACCCGCAGGGCATGTACCGTGTGATAGCTTCCACGTTTGACGACCTGAACAGCGCCGTGTCCAGCCGCAACGTGCTGCGGCAGCAATATCCCGACGCATGGCTGCTGCGCAAGTAAACCAGCATTTGTTCCTCTCAATTCAATAATAGTACATTTCTTTTTGGTAATAAGTGAATATATGTAAGATTCTACTTCAGGGATTAGCTGTGAAAGCTCATCCCTGATTTTTGATTTAGGCGGGTTCCTGCAATTGCTGCCTTCGGCAAAGAACAGTGAGGGGGGACGGCCTTGTCAATAACATAGAACTTGTTTCCAATAGGTACCTTTTGCATGAGAATACTTGCCATAGATTACGGACAGAAGCGCACGGGCCTGGCAGTGACCGACCCGCTGCAGATTATAGCTGGTGGGCTCACGACGGTGGCCACGCACGACCTGGAGGCGTTCCTGGCCGACTATGTGCAGCGTGAGCCTGTGGAGCGTTTTGTGGTGGGACAACCTAAGCAGAACAATGGGCAGGACAGCGAGAACATGCGGCGCATCATCCCGTTTGTGGGGCGCCTGCGTAAGCGATTCCCCACGATCCCGGTGGAGCTGTTCGACGAGCGCTTCACCAGTGTGCTGGCCCACAGGGCCATGCTGGAGAGTGGCATCGGCAAGAAGGCACGGCAGAATAAGGCCCTCGTGGACGAGATCTCAGCCACCATTATCCTACAGGGATGGATGGAGGCTAAAAAGGAGAGGGGATAGGATAGGCCCGGCTCTCGCCCCTTTCTGAAAGAGAAACGAGGCTGTTGCCCTGGCCCTTCCGGCGGGAGGGGCGGACCGATGGGGCAAGAAAGAATGGAGGGGGCCCCTGGCATCATGGGGCAGAGAGGGTAAATGAGGATGAAGGGGCCGCTGGGCTTACCCGGCGGGGAACCGCCGGGCACGGTGGCCAAGCAGGGAACTTCGGCCTTCGGCCCTTGGCCCTTGGCTTTTAGCCTTTGGCCTTTAGCCTTTGGCCCTTGGCCCTTGGCTTTGAGCCCTCAGCTTTGAGCCCTCACCCGGCGGGGAACCGCCGGGCACGGTGGCCAAGCAGGTAACTTCGGCCTTCGGCCTTCGGCCCTTGGCCCTTGGCTTTTAGCCTTTAGCCTTGAGCCTTTGGCTTTTAGCCCTCAGCTTTGAGCCCTCAGCCTTCAGCCCTCAGCCTTTAGCCTTTGAGCCCTCAGCCTTTGGCATTCAATTGCAAATTCAAACTTTAACCATCAAATATCAATCCTTAATCTTCAATCTAAAATATAAAATGGTTTTACCTATTTATACATTAGGGCAACCGGTGCTGCGAAAGGTTGCCGAGGACATCACTCCCGATTACCCGGAGTTGGAGCAGTTTGTGCAGGATATGTACGACACGCTGGAGCGTAGCGAAGGCATCGGCCTGGCTGCACCGCAGGTGGGGCGCTCTATCCGCGTGGTGGTCATCAACCTGGACCTCCTGGCCGAGGATATGCCGCAGTACAAAGGCTACGTCCATACGTTCTACAACCCTCATATCGAGGAATATGACGAAAGCGAGACCGATACGCAGGATGAAGGATGCCTGTCGCTGCCGGGCTTGCACGAGAAAGTGCGTAGGCCGAAGCGCATACGTGCCACTTGGATGGATGAGAACTGGCAGCAGCACGACGAGTGGGTGGATGGCTACCTGGCCCGCGTGATGCAACATGAATTTGACCACCTGGAAGGTAAGGTCTATACAGACCGCATCATGGGGCTGCGCAAGCAGATGCTCAAAGGAAAGATCAACGATTTGCTTCGCGGTCGCTTCGCCTGCGACTATAAGGTGAAGGTGAATAGACGTTGACGAGATTGAGGCCTCCCTTTCCCCATTTCCCCCGAGGGGTGAGAGCCTCGCCCTGCTTGAAAGGGTGTGGTGAAGGACTTTCAACTTTCATCCTTCAACTTTCATCTTTCAACTTTCAACTTTCAACAATTATCCTTCGGCCGCAGGCAGATGGCAAGGTGTTTCATTCATAGAGTGCTGTGTTTTATCGTGGGTGTAATGCTCACGGGGCATTTCTCATGCTTTCATTTTCAGTTGTCTGTGGGCGATGCCTGTGCGCAGATCAATACCGACCGTGTGATGCAGATGGGGCGCCACGCCTTGTACTACGAGGATTATGTGCTGAGCATCCAGCGCTTCAGCATGGTGATCAATGCGCGCCCGTATTTGGCCGAGCCCTACTTCTTCCGTGGGCTGGCCAAATTCTACCTGGAGGATTACAACGGTGCCGAGCAGGATTGCAACGAGAGCATACTTCGCAACCCTTACATATCCAACTACTACCAGCTGCGCGCTTTGTGCCGGATCAATCAGAAACGTTACGGGGAGGCTATTGACGATTACCATAAAGTGCTGGATATCGAGCCCACCAGCAAGGCCAGTTGGCACAACCTGGTGCTGTGCCATTTTGAGCTAAAGGAGTGGGAGAGGGCTGACAGTGCTGCCGACCAGATGATTCGGTACTGGCCTAAGGAGTCCGAGCATTACACCATCAAGGCGCAAGTGGCTGTGCAGCGTGGCGACACCACCGCCTGTCTGGCGTGGATAGACACCGCACTCGTCCGAAACGCCTACGACGGCGAGGCGTGGGCCATGCGTGCCATGATCAGTCTGGGACGTGGGCAGTATGTGCAGGCCGAGACAGAACTGGACA
The DNA here is from genome assembly GCA_017526905.1 of Bacteroidaceae bacterium. Classification (GTDB taxonomy): domain Bacteria; phylum Bacteroidota; class Bacteroidia; order Bacteroidales; family Bacteroidaceae; genus Physcousia. The sequence goes on from JAFXQT010000027.1 coordinate 19,875, forward strand.
AGGCCATACTGCAGTTGCCGCGTGTGGCAGGCAACTATGTGAACCGCGCGCTGGCCCGCTACCATCAGGACAATCTGCGTGGTGCCATGGCCGACTATGACCAAGCCGTCGAACTCGATCCGCGCAACTACATAGGCCACTACAACCGCGGTCTGCTGCGGGCGCAGGTGGGCGATGACAACCGCGCCATAGAGGATTTTAACTTCGTGCTCTCGGTGGAGCCCGACAATATGATGGCGCTGTTCAACCGTGCGCTTATGCTTGACAACACAGGCGACTATCGTGCGGCCATCCGTGACATCTCGGCGGTGATTGCCGAGTACCCGGAGTTCTGGACGGGCTATCAGTACCGGGCTGCCATTCGCCGGAAGATAGGCGACACCTATGGTGCCGAGCGCGATGAGTTCAAGGTGCTGCAGGCTCGCATGAATGCCCGTGCGGGCGTGCGCCAGAAAACACGGCACAAGACGCGCAAGCAGAGCCAGCGCAACATAGAGGACTATAACGCACTGGTGGAGGCCGACAGCCAGGAGCCGCAGCACCAGTATGCCAGTGCCTACCGCGGGCGTGTGCAGGACCAGCAGGTGGAGCTGTCGCCACAGCCGATTTACGTGCTCTCCTTCCATCACATGCAGAGCGTCACCAGTCGTTATGTGCCTTATTATAAGGATGTGGAGCAACTGAATATGGAGGGGGTGCTGACACGCGCCGTCTATCTGACAAACCAGGAACCGCCTCTCAGCGAGACGGAGGTGCAGGCGCATTTCTCGTCGGTGGCCGACTACACGCAGCGAATCGAACGTGATGCCAGTCAGCCGTTGCTTTACCTGGGGCGGGCGCTGGACGAGTACCATGTGCGCGACTTCGAGGCGGCACTGTCCGACCTGGACCGCTGCATCGCCCTCCTGCCCAAGTCGCCCCTGCCTTATTTCGTCCGTGCGCAGGTGCGCTGTAGGCAGAGCGAGGCGTTGGGCGTGCAGGATGATGCGCGGCAGATGACGGTGAAGCTGGGCTATGACAGTGCCTTGGACGACCTGAAGCAAGCCCTCCGTCTGGCCCCTGACATGGCTTATGCCTGGTATGGCATTGGCAATATCTACATGGCCCGTCATGACTATGGCCAGGCCCGTCAGGCTTATTCCAAGGCTTTGGCTATCGATGCCCACTTCCCCGATGCCTATTACAATCGTGGGTTGGCTTATCTGCTTGACGGGCAGCTGCAGCCCGGCCTCTCCGACCTCTCGCAGGCAGGCGAGTTCGGCCTTTATCACGCCTATAACCTGATCAAGCGCTACTCGAAAAACAAAGGCCACTGAGGAGTGGGGAGGGTAAGAGCGGAGAGTAGAGAGCAAAGAGTAGAGAGCAAAGAGTAGAGAGTGGAGAGTTG
>JAFXQT010000028.1 GCA_017526905.1 Bacteroidaceae bacterium
ACCCTTGACAACAGCGTGCAGGATGGTGGTGGAACCGGTGGGAGTCGGAACGCGCTGAGCAGCACCGATCAGCTTGCCGTTGAGCTCGGGGATAACCAGGCCGATAGCCTTGGCAGCACCAGTCGAGTTGGGAACGATGTTCTGGGCACCGGCACGGGCACGCTGAACATCACCCTTGCGCTGAGGACCGTCGAGGATCATCTGGTCGCCAGTGTAAGCGTGAACGGTGGTCATGATACCGCTCTGGATGGGAGCGAAGTCGTTCAGAGCCTTCGTCATGGGAGCCAAGCAGTTGGTGGTGCAGCTGGCAGCGCTGATGACGGTGTCGGCGGGAGTGAGGGTCTTGTGGTTGACGTTGTAAACGATGGTGGGGAGGTCATTGCCGGCGGGAGCGGAGATGACAACCTTCTTGGCACCAGCAGTGAGGTGAGCAGAAGCCTTCTCCTTGGAGGTGTAGAAACCGGTGCACTCCAGAACCACGTCAACATCCAGCTTGCCCCAAGGCAGCTCGGCTGCGTTAGGAATAGCGTAGATGGTGATCTTCTTGCCATCGACTACGATGTAGTCCTCGCCAGCCTCAACGGTGTGCTTGTTCTCACCGAACTTGCCGCAGAAACCACCCTGAGCGGTGTCATACTTCAGCAGGTGAGCCAGCATCTTGGGGCTTGTCAGGTCATTGATAGCGACTACTTCGTAGCCTTCAGCCTCGAACATCTGACGGAAAGCGAGGCGACCGATACGGCCGAAGCCGTTAATAGCAACTTTTGTCATTTCTTTTCTTTTTAGTTTAGAAACGTTGATTAATATTGGTGTAAAACTCTCTTTTTGGTGTCTCATTATCAGCAGGTAAACTTCATCCGCAGTTGCAATAGTCTGCACTCTTGCAGGCCATGATGAGAAGGCCTGTCAGCAGCATTGAAAGGAAAAAAAGTACCTGTCTTGACATATTTTCTCTGAAAAACGATGCAAAAGTACAAAATAAGTTTTATATTTGCAGCATGAAACCCCAAAAATAATTGTATTATGGCAAATTTTATCAAAGAATTCAAGGATTTCGCTATGCGCGGAAATGTGATGGACATGGCAGTCGGTGTCATCATCGGCGGTGCCTTTGGCAAAATCGTGTCCTCGTTGGTTGACGATGTGCTCATGCCGTTGGTTGGTATGGTCACGGGTAATGTTGACTTCACCAACCTCTCACTGACCATCGGTGACAAGGAAGGTGGTGCTGTGCTGAACTACGGCAACTTCATTCAGAACACCATCGATTTCCTCATCGTTGCATTCTGCATCTTCCTCATCATTAAGGCTATCAACAAGCTGAACAAGAAGGAGGAACCCGCACCTGCACCTGCTCCAGAGCCCAGCGCAGAAGAGAAGCTGCTCACCGAGATCCGCGACCTGCTGGCCAAGAAGTAAGGCGGCTGTTGATTCGTGAATCAGTAAGCGAAATAATCATCTTGACAGGAAGCAGAAGGAGATAAGGGCAACCGCTCGGCTGCCTTTGTCTCCTTCTCCTACTTTTTGTATCGACGAATGACAGAAAGTGCGTACTTTTTGTTTGTCGTTCGGCAGAAATGTTTACCTTTGCGCCATGTTCAAGCTATTACTTTCATTATGGTGGATTCAGTGGCGGCGCGATTTCCACTGGGGACGCCTTTTCATGGTTGCCTATTTCGGCGGCCTCATGCTGCTGATGGTCATCGCCATGCTCTTTGCATTGAGTCAGGCGTTGGCCGAGCAACTGGCTATGTATCCTATTGAACAGCTGGCACTGCCTCTGGTGGTGTCGTTTGCCATGCCTGACGTGATGCTCAAACTGATGTGGGGTGGCGATGCTGTAGTGATGGACGATTTCCTGCGCACCAAGCCTGTGCCTGGCAGCGCATGGAACAGGCTGATGGGCGTCACCATGCTCATTGACCCCTGGAACTGGCTTTTCCCGGCCCTCACAGCCTTGGTGTGCTTCTGGCTGATGCCGGCTGGAGTGGCTGTGTTGGCCACCATGGTTTCGATTGTGCAGACGCAGGCTGCTGCCTGGGCTGTGGCTGCTATCCACAAGGCGCCGGGCAATCAATACACGCTGCCAGTGTGGGCAGGTCTCATTATATATTATATAGGCATGCTCACGCTGAGTACTATTCTTGGCGTCTTGGCCATGTTGCCCGATAGCACGCTCGTCCTGCCTGGCTCACCATGGACCCAACTGGTGTTGCTGATGGCGGTCGATGCAGGTCTGCTTTGGCTGCTGTACCGTTATTTCGGTCGGCTTCATGCCTACGATGAGCACGAGCAGCATGCCGACAAAGTGCGCTCCATGGGCGATATCACCCTCTTCTCCACCGAATACCTCAGTGTGTGGCGCAGCAAGCGCTTCCGTCTGCCGATGGTGCTCATCATTGCTTTGTTCCTCCTCCAGGCCTATCAACAGCAGGGCGTTACCCTTCAAGAAGACTTTGGCGGCTTGAATATCGGCCTGTTCTTCTGCATTGGTTGGCCCTCGCTGTTCCTTGGGCAGTGGGTGTTCGGCATCGAAGGCAACTATTTCCATGGTCTGTGGACAAAACCCTATTCCATTGAGCAGATGTTGGAAAACAAGTATCGTTTCTTTGTCATGCTGAGTGCCTGCGTGTCTGTGCTGCTTGTTCCCGCCGTGTTTTTCATGGGGCTGCGAGTTACCACGCTCATTGCCCTGTTCCTTTTCCTCGGTTGCGGGCAAAGCTTGATGATGATGCCCACTTGCCTGTTTTCCACACGTGTAGATTTATTCTCCTCGGCCTTCTTCAACTATCAGGGGGCCAATAAAGGCGTGAACATTTACAGCTTCATGCTCTTCATCCCTATGGCCATCTATGTCGTCTGCGTGTTCCTGTTGCCTCCCTACTGGGGCGATGCCCTTATGGCCGCTATCGGTGTGGTGGCGTGGGCTGTACACCGCCCGTGTGTCAAGATGTTGGCACGACGTTGGAAGGCAAACCGGTATGCTAACATGGAAAGATACTTGAAGTAAGTGAAAAGTGAAAAATAGGCCCCCTATGATCCCCCGGTGGGGGATAATGAGTGAAAAGTGAAAGAATGAAAAGTGAAAAATAAAAGTTACCTACTCAGCACAGTGCATCGCGGTTTCCCCGCGATGGCTCATATAAATACTGAAACGAGAATAACGGAAAGATAACATGGACATTAAGATAACAAACCTAAAGAAAGTGTATGGCGAGCACACTGTGCTCAATATCCCTGAACTGACGCTCCACTCAGGCGATCTCATTGGCCTGGTGGGCAACAATGGTGCCGGTAAGACCACGCTGATGCGTCTTATCCTGGACGTGATAGGTGCCACTGAAGGCTTTGTGGAGAGCAATGGCCGGCGCGTGGAGCAGGACGAGACGTGGAAGCAATACACGGGCTCGTTCATCGACGGGCGCTTCCTCATAGACTTCTTCACACCCGAAGAGTATTTTGCGTTCATCGCACGCATCTATGGGATCGACAAAGACACGCTCTCACAGCGGCTCAAACCATTCGAGCCACTGATGCACGGCGAGATCATGGGCACGAAGAAATACCTGAAGGACTTCTCGCAGGGCAACCGTCAGAAGGTTGGCATCATCGGTGCCATGATTATCAATCCGAAAGTGCTTATCCTCGACGAACCTTTCAACTACCTCGACCCCTCGTCACAAATCACCGTGGCCCGTCTGATTGCGCAACTCAACCGCGAACTCGGCACCACGGTGCTCATCAGCAGCCACAACCTCAGCTTTGTCACAGACATATCCACCCGTGTTCTCCTGTTGGAGAAAGGCGTCGTGGTGAAGGACTTGGATAATCGAGAGGGTGGGGCAGAAGCTGCTCTGAACGAATACTTTGAAGCAGGCGAAGAGGCTGCACCGATAGCTGCTGCAGATGCTGTTACAGACACAACTACGGACGCTGCCACAGACGCCGCCCAAGACACCGCAAACGCCCCAGGCTCAGATGCACCCTCTGCCTCGCCCGAAGGGGAAGCGTAGCAGAGAAACAGCAACAAACATCCCCGCGCACCCATGCAAACACGACAAACACAACACACACCTCAGCCCTCATCCACCACACTGCAAACCGCCCACCACACAGATGGCGGGCGGCGCAGTGTGTTGTCTCTCTTTATAGACCGCCCTATCCTTGCCGGTGTCATTTCCGTGATGATTGTCATCGTCGGGCTGATAGGGCTCCTGCAGTTGCCCATCGAGCAGTTCCCCGACATCGCACCGCCTACCGTTTCCGTGGGTGCCAGTTATACCGGTGCCAATGCCGAGACATTGCAGAAGGCAGTCGTGGTGCCTATCGAAGAGGCCATCAACGGCGTGGAGAATATGCTGTACATGACCTCCTCGGCATCCAACAACGGTTCTGCACGTATCAACGTCTTCTTCAAGCAGGGCACCGACCCCGACATGGCCACCGTCAATGTGCAGAACCGTGTGGCGCAGGCGCAGGGCCTGTTGCCAGCCGAGGTCACGCGGACGGGTGTCACGGTGACGCGGCGCCAAACATCCACACTGAAGAGCCTCGGTCTGTACAGTCCTAACGGCACCTACGACCGGGCCTTCCTGAACAACTACTTCAAGATTAACATCGAGCCACGCTTAAGCCGAGTGCCGGGCGTGGGCGAGGTCGATGTGTGGGGCGCCAACTATGCCATGCGCATCTGGCTGGACCCGGCCAAGATGGCGCAGCACAAGCTCATGCCGTCGGACATCACGGCTGTGCTGGCCGAGCAGAACATCGAGAGTCCGGCCGGTACGCTGGGCGAGGAAAGCGAGAACACCTTCCAGTTCGTGCTCAAGTATCGCGGTCGCTATGAGGACGAGGCCGATTATGAAAACCTGGTCGTACGTAGCGAGCCCGATGGCACCATCCTGCGGCTGAAGGATGTGGCCCGCGTGGAAATCGGTCTGCAGAACTATGCCATCGAAGGCTCCATCAACGGCCGTCCCGGTGCCACCTGCATGATCTCACAGACGCCCGGTTCCAATGCCAACGAAATCATCGTTGCCATAGATAAGCTGGTGGAGGAGATCCGGGCCGACTTGCCTGCCGACCTGGAACTCATCGACCTCATGTCCACCAAGGACTTCCTCGATGCCAGCATGAACAGTGTGGAGCGCACCCTCTTCGAAGCCATCATCCTGGTGGTGCTGGTGGTGTATCTGTTCCTGCAGCGCATGCGCACCACCCTCATCCCGCTCATCGCCATCATTGTCTCGTTGGTGGGCACGTTCGGCTTCCTCTACGTGGCGGACTTCTCGCTCAACACCCTCACACTCTTTGCCTTGGTGCTGGTCATCGGCACGGTGGTCGATGATGCCATCGTGGTGGCCGAAGCCGTACAGGCGCAGCTCGATGGCAGTGCCACCGATGCCCGGCAGGCCACCGTCAGCGCCATGAGCAGTATCACATCGGCCCTGATCACCTCCACGTTGGTGTTCATGGCCGTGTTCATCCCCGTGTGTTTCATGGGCGGCACCAGCGGCATCTTCTACACCCAGTTCGGCCTCACCATGGCAGTGGCTGTGCTGATATCCATGGTCAATGCGCTTACGCTCTCGCCTGCCTTGTGTGCCCTCATCATGAAACGGCACACCAAGGCCGATGGCGAGCGAGGCTCCTTCTCCTACCGTTTCCATGAGGCCTTCGAGACCTCTTTCCAGGCCCTGGTGGCCAAGTACAAGTATGGGGCTGCCTTCTTCCTGCGCCGCCGCTGGCTGGTGGGCGTGCTTATCGTGGCCTCTTTAGGCACCTTCGCCTATCTGCTGCGCACCACCAAGACGGCCCTCGTGCCCAACGAGGACATGGGCGTGATCTACGTAACGGTGCAGACACAGCCGGGCAGCAGCAAGGCCGCCACACGTGCCACGATGGACGAGGTGGAGCGCCGCATAGCCAACCTGCCGCAGCTCAAGGCCTACTCCAAGACCAACGGCGTGAGCCGCATGGCCGGGCAGAGTTCAAACAACGGCATGTTCCTGCTGCGACTGAAGAACTGGGACGAGCGCAAGGGGGATGCCGACGACCTGCAATCCGTCATGGCCGAGGTGACACGCCGGGTGGCCGACATCTCTGAGGCTAAGATCATGGTGTTCACCCAGCCCATGATTACGGGCTATGGTGCCACCAACGGCTTCGAGCTGCAGGTGCAGGACCATCAGGGCGGCTCGGTCGATTCGCTGCTGCTGCACACCAACCGCCTTATTCAGGCCTTGCAGCAGCGCCCTGAAATCAGCCGCGCACAAACCTCGTTCGACAACCGCTACCCGCAGTACCGGCTCGAGGTCGATGCCGCCCGATGCAAGCAGGCAGGTGTGTCGCCGACCGATGTGCTGGCCTGTCTGTCCGGCTACATCGGCGGTTCTTACTCGTCCAACATGAACAAGTTCTCCAAGCTCTACCGTGTCATGGTTCAGGGCGAAATCAACACGCATCTGGATGCTCAGTCGCTGCAGAACATGTACGTGCGTACCAACACAGGCCACATGGCGCCGTTGGCCGGATTCGTCCGGCTTACCCCCACGCTGGGCACAGCCTCGCTCAATCGCTTCAACCTCTTCCCGGCCATTCAGGTGTCTGGTCTGCCCGAGAAAGGCTACAGCTCCGGTCAGGCCTTGCAGGCCGTGCGCGAGGAGGCGGCCCGACTGTTGCCCGAAGGCTATGGCTACGAGTTTGCCGGCATGAGTCGCGAAGAGGCCACGGCCGGGCAAAACACCCTCTACGTGTTCCTGGCCTGCATCATCTTTATCTATCTGATACTTTGCGCCCTCTACGAAAGCCTGTTCATTCCGTGGGCCATCATCCTCAGCGTGCCGTTCGGTCTGATGGGCTCGTTCCTCTTTGCGCAGTGGTTTGGCTTGGAGAATAACATCTACATGCAAACGGGCGTCATCATGCTCATCGGCTTGCTTTCCAAGACAGCCATCCTGCTCACCGAGTATGCCACCACACGGCGGCGTGCCGGCATGAGCATCAGCATGGCGGCACTCTCGGCTGCCAAAGTGCGCTTGCGCCCCATCCTGATGACCTCGCTCACCATGATTTTCGGTCTCCTGCCCATGATGTTTGCCACGGGTGCAGGTGCCAACGGCAACCGCTCGCTGGGCGTGGGCACAGTGGGCGGAATGCTGGTGGGCACCCTGGCCCTGCTGTTCATGGTTCCGGCCTTGTTTGCCGTGTTCCAGTGGCTAGAGGAACGTCTTCTGCCAAACCGTCGCATCCACCCATCGGCCGTCTGAAAGAAGCCAGTCGTGCAGGCAGGCCGATGTGCGATAGTTGGCGTGGGTAAACAAACGTGCTGCCGGCGCATTGTCAACGGCCGTGATGGCATACAGTTGGTGCAACCGCAACCGCACGGCATACTGTTCCAACTGCTCGAGTATGGGCCGTGCATAGCCCCGGCCTCGGTGCTCGGGCGCAATGAGCAGCCCAATCTCGGCCCGCAGGTGTGTGGGGTCGAAGTTGAACAGGTCTGCCAGACCAATCGGCTCATCGGCCATGGCCACAAGGCGCACCTGGCGGTCGGCAAACAGATCGTTCTGGGTCGATTCCAGGTATTGGCGTATGGCGTAGCGTGAGTAGGGCACGTTGGTGGCTCCCCAAGCCCATGTGGCGGGGTCGTTCTCCAGGCGGTAGATCAGTTCCAGATCCTCGGGCTCCAAGGCTCTCAGTTCGATGTGTGCGGGTTGTGTCATGCGTGCATCAGTCTTTTGTCGGGGCAAAGGTAATAAAAAAGCGTGGCACACACATGTTTTACCGACATTTTTGAACCTTTGTGCTTCAGCGTAGGCTTCAGCCTTCTGCCCGTTGTGTCCGCATGTGTCGCAGTCTGCCTCGGTGTTTCCTCCTGCAGGTGTTTCCCGAAATATGCAAAAAACTGTCGGTTCATGCTCGAACCTCTGAAATATGTGCTATCTTTGCCCACGCATTGAGGCACCCTCTGCACTTCCTCCTTCTGCAGGACACCTCCCAGCTTTAAAGACTCAAAAACATGAAACGCTTCCTAACAATGGCCGCAGCTGCCTTCATTGCTGCAACAACCGCCCTGGCACAGGGCAATGGCTACGATGACACCAAACACGAAGTGGCCGTGAGCTACGGTGCTCTCTCCAACTCGCAGTGGATTGATATCCTGGAGGATGTCACAATCACCGTCTTCACCGGCGCGCATGTTACGTTCGATAACGAACGCTTTCGGGGCCCCTTCTCGGCCGAATACTTCTATCGTGTCAAGCCATGGCTCGGCGTGGGCGGCATCTTCACCTTCGGCAGGAACAAACGGGACATGTTCTCAGCTGGCACGAAGGACGGCACACTGGCACACAACTACTACACGCTGTTGCCTGCCGTTAAGTTCGACTGGCTGCGCAAGCGCTATTTCGGCCTATACTCCAAGGTTGGCGTGGGTGCCACATTGCGCACCGAGACCTTGGACAGCGACGATCCTACCGTCACTTCCGACAACAGCACGCTAGCGCATGTCAACTGGCAAATCTCCCTGCTTGGCATCGAAGCCGGCTGGCCCACCATCCGTGGCTTTGTCGAAGTGGGCACCGGCGAGCAAGGCGTCTTCTTGGCAGGTCTTCGCTACAAGTTCTGACATTCCCAGGCGCACTCAGCTATGAGCGTAGGCGCATGCAAAGGAAGCCGTACGGGTGTAAGGCGGAAGACGTACGGGTGTGTTGGGAGTAAATGCAAGTGTATGGGGCGTCTCACCGGGTGAGACACTGGTGTCTCAGTAGTGAGACACGCGCGTCTCAGCTATGAGACATGTGCGTCTCGGCGCTGAGAGGCAGCTGTCTTAGCCGTGAGACGGCGGCCATCAATGAGGACTATTTTTTTCTTGCGCTGCTTGCAAGGGGCAGAAGTGCCTGCGAAGGGCTGTGTTTCGGCCTAATGTGCGGACGAATGTGAGAAAACTTGGCGTTTTGCAGCGGTAGCTCTAAACTTTTTGCTACCTTTGCGGCGATTTTGCTGACAGAAACACACTGCACATGGAAATGCCCTCAGTCTATCTGGAACACGCTGTCGATGCGTTCGCACAGCTGCCAGGCATCGGCCACAAGACGGCCATGCGCCTGGTGCTGCACCTGTTGCGTCAGGAGCGGGCCGATGTGCTGTCGTTTGCCGATGCCCTGCAACAGCTGGTGCAGCACGTACACTATTGCCACGTGTGCCACAACATCACCGACACCGACACCTGCGTCATCTGTGCCAACCCCAAGCGCGACCACTCGGTGGTGTGCGTGGTGGAGGATGTGCAGGACGTCATGGCCATCGAACAGACACAGCAGTACCACGGCGTGTACCATGTGCTGGGCGGAGTCATCTCGCCCATGGATGGCATTGGCCCGCAGGATCTTCAGATTGGCAGTCTGGTGGAACGGCTTCAGCAAGGCGGCATCAACGAGGTGATCCTGGCGCTGAGCCCCACCATGGAGGGCGATACCACCAGCTTCTACATCTACCGCAAACTGGCTGGCATCCAGGTGCGCATCACCACCATTGCACGTGGCGTGGCACAGAACGACTTGCTGCACTACACCGACGAGGTGACGCTGGGCAGAAGCATCGTGAACCGGATTGAATTTAAGGTGTAGGAAAAGTGAGCAGAAGCCTGCTGTTTGAAGTTAAATAATAGGAATAAGAGTTATGGTAAAAAAGGCTCAGATACTGTTTGTTATACTATTGGTGCTTTTGGGCGCCGTGATAGCTCTGTTTGAAACGGGCACCTGCCTGCAACCGCTGGTGCTGCTGCAGGCACAGGTTGAGTTTTGGCTCACCAACGTGCTCACCTTGCTCACGCTGGTCCTTGTGCCGCTCAGCCTGAAACTGATCAGTTTCGAGCGTGTGCGCAAAGCCATCAGCGCCGATGCTTCGGCCTATTGGCGCTGGTCCTGGCTGCGCTGGGGACTGCTGTGCGGCATCCTTCTGGCCAACACCCTTTTCTACTATTGCTTTTCAACAGGCACCACTTGCGGCTACCTGGCACTGATCTGTGCCGTGGCATTGCTGTTTGTGTGGCCCAGCCAATCGCGAATGGAGGAAGAGTGCCAGCCATGATGTTGTCTGTTGTCATAGTCAGCTATAACGTGCGGCCCTATCTGGCGCAATGTCTGGATTCGGTGCGGCGGGCCATCGAGGGCATGGAGGCCGATGTGTGGGTGGTGGACAATGCCTCGACCGACGATACCGTGGTCCACCTGCGCAGCCACTACCCATGGGTGCACCTCATTGCCAATGCCGACAACCGCGGCTTTGCCTGTGCCAACAACCAGGCCATCCGTCAGAGCAAAGGGCGCTATGTGCTGCTGCTCAACCCCGATACCGTGGTGGGCGAGGACGTGCTGCGCGGCTGCGTGGACTTCCTGGAAGCACACCCTGAAGCAGGCGCCGCTGCCGTGCGGATGACCAATTCCGACGGTACCTTTGCCCGCGAGAGCAGGCGCGGATTGCCCACACCTGCCACCTCATTCTTCAAGATGAGTGGCCTGTGTGCCGCCTTCCCGCACCACCGCGTGCTGGGACGCTATTATCTGGGCCACTTGGACGAGACCCAGGCCAACCCCATCGAAGTGATGTCCGGTGCCTACTGCATGCTGCGCCGCACAGCGCTGGAACAGGTGGGGCTGCTGGACGAGGACTTCTTCATGTATGGCGAGGACATCGACCTTTCCTACCGCCTGCTGCAAGGCGGGTGGCAGAACTGGTACCTGCCGCTGCGCATCCTGCATTACAAGGGCGAATCCACCCAGAAGACCTCCTACCGCTACGTCCAGATCTTCTACAACGCCATGCTGGTGTTCTTCGACAAGCATTTTGCCCAGCGCTACCGTTTTTCGGCCTTTCTCATTCGGCTGGCCGTGCGCATGCGTGCAGCCTTAGGCTATGCCGTGCGTGCCGTCCGTAAATTGTGGCGGCGCGTGGCTCCTGCCTTGCACATGGCTCAAGCCGACACGGATAGCGTGGCCGAGCCCGAAACAGCCCTTTTCTTTGGCAGCGATGCCTCGTGGCAGGCGCTCGGACCGGTGGCCGCAGCTGCTGGACTCCGAATAGGCCGCGCAGACACGGATGCCAAAGCCGACACCGAAGCACACACCCATGGTGCCCGGACCATCGGCAGTACAGGCATCCCGCCCACCTATATGATCTTCGACCCCTCCGTCTTCTCCTATCAGCATATCCTTGCGCAACTGGCCGCGCAGCCCGCAGGCCGCAAGCGCAGCTTCATTGGCTTCTTCTCGGCCGAACACCCTGTGCTGCTGCTGCCCAACGATGTGTTCGAGTAGTTTGTGGCCGAAATCCTTTGCCACGTCGCGGATTAGACGTAACTTTGCAACGCAAAACACACAAACACACCATATTCAAAGCTTTTCCCATTATGTTAAGAATAGCAGTTCAATCCAAGGGCCGTTTGTATGAGGACACCATGGCCCTGCTCGCCGAGGCGGGTATCAAAGTGACTTCCAGCAAGCGCACGCTGCTGGTGCAGTCCTCCAATTTCCCCATCGAGGTGCTTTACCTGCGCGACGATGACATCCCGCAGAGCGTGGCCACAGGCGTGGCCGACCTGGGTATCGTGGGCGAGAACGAGTTTGAGGAGCGTGGCGAGCAGGCCGACATCGTTCGCCGGTTAGGCTTCAGCCGCTGCCGCCTGTCCCTGGCCATCCCCAAGAGCACCGACTATCAGGGTCTTCAGTGGTTCGAGGACAAGAAGATAGCCACCAGCTATCCCAACATACTGCGCCGCTTCCTGAACGAGAAGGGCGTCAACGCGCATATTCACGTCATTACCGGTTCGGTGGAAATCAGCCCGGGCATCGGGCTGGCCGATGCCATCTTCGACATCGTGAGCAGCGGCTCCACCCTGGTCAGCAACAACCTGCGCGAGGTGGAGGTGGTCATGCAGAGTGAGGCACTGCTCATCGGCAACCCGACACTCAGCGCCGAGAAGCGGGCTGTGCTGGACGAGCTGCTCTTCCGCATCGAGTCTGTCAAGGCTGCCGAGGACAAGAAGTACGTGCTGATGAACGTGCCGTCCGACCGGCTGGACGAGATCATCCAGGTGCTGCCCGGCGCCAAGAGCCCCACCGTGATGCCTCTGGCCACACCGGGCTGGAACAGCGTTCACACCGTGATCGACGAGAAGCGCTTCTGGGAAGTCATCTCACGCCTGAAGGAGCTGGGGGCCCAAGGCATCCTGGTCATTCCCATCGAGAAAATGATACTCTAACCCTTCCTGCCACGTTATGCATATCTACGAATATCCAACTCAAGAGCAATGGGCCGAGATTGTACGCAGGCCCGAACAGGATGCCGCCCACCTGAACGCCACCGTGGCCGCCGTGCTGGCCCGTGTGCGCACCGAGGGCGATGCCGCCGTGCGCGACTATGAACTTCAGTTCGACCACGTGCAACTGGAATCGCTGGCAGTGACCGAAGCTGAAATCGATGCTGCCGAAGCGCTGGTGAGCGACGAACTGCGCCGCTCGCTGCAGTTGGCCCACCAAAACATTGCCACCTTTCATGCTGCACAGCGGTTCGAAGGCGTGCAGGTGGAGGTGCAGCCCGGTGTTACCTGTTGGCAGAAGAGTGTGCCCATCGAGCGCGTGGGCCTGTACATACCCGGCGGCACGGCACCTCTCTTTTCCACCGTGCTCATGCTGGCCACACCGGCACGCATAGCCGGGTGCAGCGAGATTGTGCTCTGCACACCGCCGGCGCGCGACGGCAGCGTGAATCCCGCCATCCTCGTGGCAGCCCGCATTGCAGGGGTGAGCCGCATCTACAAGATAGGCGGCGTGCAGGCCATCGGCGCCATGGCCTATGGCACAGAGAGCGTGCCTAAGGTGAGCAAGATATTCGGCCCGGGCAACCAATATGTGATGTGTGCCAAGCAGCAAGTGGCGCTGGGCGACGTGGCCATCGACATGCCTGCCGGTCCGAGCGAGGTGGAGGTGTTGGCCGACGGTTCGGCACGTCCCGACTTCGTTGCTGCCGACCTGCTTTCGCAGGCAGAACACGGTGCCGACTCGCAGGTGTTGCTCATCACCACAACACCGGCGCTCATCGGTCAGGTGCAAACCGAGGTGCAACGGCTACTGGCCCAGTTGCCGCGTGCCGAACTCGCGGCCAAGAGTCTTGAAAACAGCCGTCTGGTGCTGGTGCGCGATATGGACGAGGCGCTGCGCATGACCAACCACTACGCCCCCGAACACCTCATCATCGAGACCGACGATGCCGCACAGCTGGCCATGCGTGTCGTGAATGCAGGCAGCGTGTTCATCGGCCATTTCACACCCGAGAGCGCTGGCGACTATGCCAGCGGCACCAACCACACGCTGCCCACCAAAGGCTATGCCAAAGCCTACAGCGGCGTCAACCTGGACTCGTTCAACCGCAAAATCACCTTCCAGCAGATTTCGCATGAGGGCATCAACGCCATCGGCCCGGCCGTGGAGTGCATGGCGGCTAACGAACAGCTGGAGGCACACCGCGTGGCCATGGCCATACGCCGGCAGGCCGTGCAGGAGATACATGAATTAGAAAAGGAGTAAGAAGATGAAACCATTGCAAGACTTAGTGCGCCCAAACATCTGGGCCCTGCAGCCATACAGCTGTGCCCGCGACGAGTTCCAAGGCGAGGCCAGCGTCTATCTGGATGCCAACGAGAACCCTTTCAATGCACCCATCAACCGCTACCCGGATCCACGCCAGACCAATCTGAAAGAACGTCTGTCGGTGGTCAAGGGCATACCCGTGGAGAACATCTGTCTGGGCAACGGCTCGGACGAGTGCATCGACTTGATATATCGTATCTTCTGCGAACCGGCACAGGACAATGTGGTGGCCATTGCACCCACCTATGGCATGTACCGCGTGTGCGCCGACATCAACAACGTGGCCTACAGGGAGGTGTTGCTCGACAGCGACTTCCAGCTCAACGCCACCCGTCTGCTTGGTGTATGCGATGCGCACACCAAAGTGATCTGGCTCTGCTCGCCCAACAACCCCACGGGTAATTGCCTGAACCATTCCACCATCCAGCGCGTGCTTCGCGAGTTCGACGGCATCGTGGTCGTGGACGAGGCCTACGGCGACTTTGCCGACCAGCCGCTCTTCCGCCACGAACTGAAGCAGTGGCCAAACCTGGTGGTGCTGAACACCTTCAGCAAATGCTGGGCTTCGGCCGGCATCCGCCTCGGCATGGCGTTTGCATCGAAGGAGATCATCGAACTGATGCACCGCGTGAAATACCCCTATAACATCAACACGCTCACACAGCGTCAGGCCCTTGACGTGCTCTCCGAGATTCAGAAGATCGACCTGTGGCGCGCCACCCTTCTGCGCGAGCGCATGCAGATGCTGCCGGCCATTGCCGAACTGCCCATCTGCGAGAAGGTATATCCCACCGATGCCAACTTCTTCCTGGCCAAGATGACCGATGCCAAAGCCATCTATCAGTATCTGATGAAACAGGGCATCATCGTCCGTGACCGCTCGCGCGTACAACTCTGCGACAACTGTCTGCGCATCACCATCGGTACGCCACAGGAGAACAATACGCTGCTGGGGGCACTGAGGAGGTTTAGGTGAGAGGAGAGAGGAGAGAGGAGAGAGTAGAGAGTAGAGATAAAAGATAGGAGATAAGAGATATGGGCACAACCTCCTGCAAGTCTAATACATCTTGCTCCCTCCCTAACAGGGAGGGCGGGGGGAGAGTCCGATAAAAGATATGGGCACAACCTCCTGCAAGTCTAATACATCTTGCTCCCTCCCTACAGGGAGGGCGGGGGGAGAGTCCGATAAAAGATAAAAGTTATGGGCGCATCCTTCTGCAATTCTGATACATCTTGCTCCCTCCCTATAGGGAGGGCGGGGGGAGAGTCCCCATTTGGTGGCGACTGCTTCCGTTGTCTGTTCATCGACCGCGACGGCACCATCCTTCAGGAGCCCGACGATGAGCAGATAGACTCCTTTGAGAAGTTCCATTTTGTGCCGGGAGCCATCAGCGCCCTGCGTTTCCTGCGTCAGCACACCGACTACCGTTTCGTTATGGTGAGCAATCAGGATGGCTTGGGCACGGACTCCTATCCAGAAGCCGACTTCTGGCCGACACAGAACCTCATGCTTGAGATTCTTGCGGGCGAAGGGGTCGAATTTGATGATATCCTCATAGACCGGTCGTTCCCTGCCGACAACTTGCCCACCCGCAAGCCCGGCACGGCCATGCTCAAGGCTTATACCGATGGCTCGTGCAACATGGCAGAGAGCTTCGTGATTGGCGACCGCGACACGGATGTGCAGCTGGCACAAAACCTGGGATGTCAGGCATTGAAGTTATCCGACGACATGGGGTGGGAGCGTATTGCCGAACTGGTTTATGCTGGCGTGCGCTGTGCCGAGGTGCATCGACAGACACGCGAGACGGACATCCTGGTGCGACTGAACCTGGACGGACAGGGGCAAGCCGATATTCACACCGGCCTCGGCTTCTTCGACCACATGCTGGAGCAGATAGCCCACCATGGAAGTGTGGACCTCACCGTTCAGGTGAAGGGCGACCTCCATGTGGATGAGCACCACACCATCGAGGACACGGCACTGACGCTGGGCGAGTGCATTGCCCGGGCGCTGGGCGACAAGCGCGGCATCAGCCGCTATGGTTTCACACTGCCCATGGACGACTGCCTCTGCACCGTTTCCCTGGACTTCGGCGGCCGTCCTTGGCTGGTATGGGATGCCGAGTTTCACCGCGAACGCATCGGCGACATGCCTACGGAGATGTTCCTGCATTTCTTCAAGAGCCTCTCCGATGCAGCACGCATGAACCTGAACATCAAGGCCGAGGGTGAAAACGAGCACCACAAAATCGAAGGCATCTTCAAAGCCCTGGCACGCGCCATTAAGATGGCCGTGCGCCGCGACATCCACCACATGCAGTTGCCTTCCAGCAAAGGAACACTGTAAACGGATAGATCGGCGTAGGCTCCTGTCAGATTCGTCCTACCATTGCGCTTACAAAAGCCTCCCCATCGCTTGCGGTTGCAAACAGATGGGGAGGCGCACTATTGTGGGGCTATTCTTCCCAGTCGTCCCAGTCGTCCCACTCCACGGGGGTGTGCTGGCGGACGCGGACCGGAACCGTGCCGCCGCCCTCATAGTTCATGTCGGCATTGCCGCTGGCCCTGCTCACGTCGCTGGTGCAGATGATGCCCTGTTGCTGTAGCGTGACCACCTCGATGGTAGGCGTCGAATATGTTTTCTTCATGACATTGTCCTCCTTACTTTATTACAATTTTATGTCCTTTGTGGATGTATATGCCACGCTGCGTCGGCTTCTTGCCATCGAGTTTGCGACCATCAATCGTGTACCAGGGCTGGAATGACGAATGACGAGTGACGAATGACGAATCATCTTCTGGCTCAACGATTCCTGTTGCGTTATCCTCGCCAAAGTTGAGGACGAAGGCGCGGACGCCGGCCTGCTGCGGCGAGGTGGGCTCGCCGGCGGTGATGCCGGGGGCCAGTTGGAAGTAGGCGCGGTGGCAGCCGATGGTCATGGCGCCGTTGGGATAGTAGAGTGTGTTGGCGGCGCCGAGGTAGAGCTTGGTCTTGTCGCCTTCCGCGGGGATGGTGACGGGGGCATAAGTGCCGGTGAAGGTGAGCACGCCCGTGACGGTAGCGTCATTCGTGGCGTTGCTGATGGTCACGCCGTCAAAGACGGGGTTCTCGATGTTGTCGCCCGTGTTGTCCCACTTGATGATGAACGGTGTTCCGGCGGGAATGGTCTGGCCTGTAGCGTCGTCGAAGTTCAGTGTCAGCGTGCCCTCATTCAGGTTGCTCTTCGTGGTGTTGAGCGTCATGGCCTGCACATTGTCGCCACTGAGCGTGCCGCTCGCCGTGGTCACGTCGAAGGGCAGGCAGAGGGTGTTCCACGAGCCGTCCTTGTAGAGGGTGCGGCCTACGAGCTGGACGGTGAGGCCCGTCGTTTCGTCGTTGGCGTCTATGATGTCGGTGTTCTTGCTTCCTGCGGGCTGAGCACTGTCATCATCGAGCAGAATCAGCGCATCCCTCCAGTAGGCGGTCACGGTGATGGTCTGCACGTCGGACTCGTCCCAGATGTAGGGTGCGGTGAAGTAGTCATCGGGCTGCTTTATCGGGTTTTCTTCGATGCCCGTATAATCTACCACCCAGTGGTCGAACACCTTGCCGAGGGGGGCGGTGAAGCCGCAGGCAGGCAGGGTGTAGTGCTGGCCCTTGGTGGCGACGTCGCTGGCCATCGTGCCGCTGCCGCCGTTGGCAACGAACACGACGGTGTGGTGCATTTCAACGACCTTGAACTGGAAGGTCTGCGAGCCGCCCCAGTCGCCCGTGCCCTTGACGGTGGCATTGTAGAACTGGCCGACAACGTAAGAATCGGCATACTCCACGTCGAGGCTATAGTCCGTGCCAACCTCCAACTTCGTATCGCCATTCCACACCTCCACGTTTCTTTCCAAAGGATAGTACACGCCGTAGCCGTTGTCGTATGCCTCCATCCCCTTAATCTCACAGTTGGCGATGTTGAAGGGCGTGATGCGGAACTCCCGGGTGTTCGTGCCCACGTAGCCGCCCATGCCAGTGACGGTGACGGTGGCGGTGACCATCTGCGTGGCGCTGCCCGTGTTGTTGGTTATGGCGAGGGTGTAGTCA
>JAFXQT010000029.1 GCA_017526905.1 Bacteroidaceae bacterium
CGCATCTTAAATACTCCGCTCAACAAGGTCACCATCCCCATGACGCCCAGCATCATGGAGACGCGCGAGGCCATGACCGTGGAATGCTGGGTGCGCATCGACAAACGAAGCAGCGGATCACTCGACATCGCTGCCCTCAGCAATTCCAACGGCAATCACAACGGATCCCCTTATTACGGCGGATGGTATATTAGTGTACACCAGGACGGCAATCAAGGTTATACCTTCTACGGCGGCGTCAGCACCGAGTTGTCCGTGAACGGTACGGGCAAGGAGGTGTCGGACCGCTGGCGCTACCGCATCAACGAGACCGGAATGTGGCATCACCTGGCCCTGACCTACGATTCCCATGTGGAGGAGGACAACATCCGGCTCTACGTTGACGGCATGCTCATAAACACCGGCACCGAGAAAGGCACCATCATTATGGGCAACAACCCCATCGTCATCGGCCCCAGCTATGCCAGCGACTATTATGTGAATCAAACCTACGTCGATAACTTCGCCGTCTTTAGCCGTGCCCTCACGGAAGAGGAGATCATGCAGCACATCTACAACCTGCCCGACGCCAAGGACAAGGACTGCCGCCTGCTGCTCACCTTCGACGGCTCGCTGCAAGACCAGAGCCAGTACCACAACGACCCCGCCCCGCTGATGGAGAACTACCTGAAGGCCCACGACGGCATACGCCCGCCTCATCCCGAATTCAGCCTGACAAAGGACCTGATGGGGCAGACCATATACATGACCGACATGACACAGGACGGCGAGGCCTACCAGTGGATTAAGCCCGACCCCTGGAACCTGGGACGCTTCGACAAATACAGCACCAGCAAGAAACGCCACGACCAGCAGGACGTAAGCGGCCATCCCGGCCTGTACACCTACTGGATGGCGGCCAAGGGCGACGGCAAGACCACCAACGCCTACGTCGGCACGTCGCAGAGCATCATCGTGGGCGGCCTGAGCCGTGTGTTCCCCGCCGAGGCAGCCCAGGAGCAGGGTGTGCGCCTGCGCATTCAGGGCGGCTATAACCTGACCTACGGCAACCAGCCCAAGGTAGTGCTGAAGCAGGGCACCACGGAGGTGGAGGGCAAATGGCTCATCGAGTACGGCTATGATATGAAGAAGGTCGTACAGAATGCCGACAACCTGCCCGAGGCCATGTTCGACCTGAGCGCAGCCCCCGTGGGCAAGTACGACGTCATCGTGGGTTCCGATACGCTCAGCCAGGCCTTCACGCTGAATGCCGCCACGACCGAGATTCCCGACGTGTGGATGCAGGTGAACGGCCGCGGCGCCAGCCTG
Source organism: Bacteroidaceae bacterium (assembly GCA_017526905.1). Lineage (GTDB taxonomy): Bacteria > Bacteroidota > Bacteroidia > Bacteroidales > Bacteroidaceae > Physcousia. Next base: position 1,309 of record JAFXQT010000029.1, read on the forward strand.
TGGAACAGATGGCAGCGCTACACCATCGACTTCGGCAACCGCTCCAGCGTGGCCGCCTACAACACGCCCATATTCCTGGTCATCCCCGACCGTCACGGCACCATCGATGTGGCATTCGAGTTCGAGTTCGACATCTGCGACCTCACCGTGGATAACTACTACGAGATGGAGACCGGCAAGCGCGGCGATTACCTCATGGCCTACGATGAAAAGACGCAGGACAGCATCCGTGTCTATTCGTTCATGATTCCATACATCGCCCCCAACAGCACCAACCAGGTGGCCTTCCGCATCAAGATGGCACCAGGCACCAACGAGCCTTCCAACGAGATCACGATGGGCTATTGGATTGAACAGCCTTGGGGCCCCTACGACCCCGAAGCCGTACAGACACGTGCCCCCTACACACTGGAGCAGGGCGAATGCTTTGCCATGAAGTGGGGACAGGTGGTATTCGAGACGGCCATCGGCTTCGTGCCTGGCGCATCGTGCATCTACAGCATTGCCAAGAATGGCTACAGCACCGCCACGGGTGCAGAAGGAAAATGGAGCACCTTGTTCACCAATCTCCTCGACGTGGGCTTCAGCTGCGCAGAGGAATTTATACCCGGCGCACATGCAGCCCAGGCAGCGTGGAAGTTTGCTAGCATGGCCTGGTCCTTCTACAGCAACTACCAAAACATGAAGGACATGCGCGACTGCCTGAAGGGTGACCCCAATGGAATCAAGAACCAAGGCCGCGGCAGCTACGACCCCAACGAGATGATAGGTCCGTGGGGTCCCGACGAGGAGCGCCACTACATACAGCCCATCCACGACATGGCCTACACCGTCACCTTCGAGAACAAGTCCACGGCCACGGCTCCGGCCCACGAGGTGTTCGTCACCGACACGCTCGATGCCAACGCCTTCGACCTGAGCACCTTCGGCTTCAGCGGCTTTGGCTGGGCCGACACCACCCTCGTGGTGGGTGGCACGGGCACCAAGGACTTCACGCGCGACGTGCAGTATAAGGTGGCTGGCCAGGACATCCTGGTGCGTGTGAGCGGCCAGTTCGATGCCGAGACGGGCGTGGCCCGCTGGGCCTTCGTATCGCTGCAGAAGAACGGCGATGAGATCGACGATCCCGACCTCGGCTTCCTCCTGCCCAACACCGCCGATGGCGTGGGCGAGGGCTTCGTCTCGTTCAGCGTCCAGCACAAGGACAACCCGGCCAACGGCAGTACCATCGCCAATCAGGCCACCATTGTGTTCGATGCCAACGCACCCATCGCCACCAACACCTACGTGAACACCTTCGACACCGACTACCCGACATCGAAGGTGACCGGTGCCACCGAGAACGACGGCCAGCTCACCGTCAGCTACGAAGCCGCCGACCAGACCAGCGGCATCGGCCACGTGACCCTCTATGCCAGCGTGAACGGCGCCGACTTCGAGGCCGTGGGCACCCTGCCCGAGGGCGCAGCCACGGGCCAGTTCACCCTCGTCAGCCAGCCCGGCAGCACCTATGCCTTCTGCACCCTGGCCACCGACCGCGTGGGTCACAGCGAGCCTAAGGATTTCAAGGCCGAGGCCACCATCACCACCGCCGGCAACCAGCCCGCTCCCACCACCATCGACGTGGCTGTGTCCGAGGCCGGCTATGCCACCTTCTTTGACTCCGAGCACGCCTACACCCTGCCCGAAGGCCTGAAGGCCAGCGTGGTGAGCGGCTACGATGCCAACGGCCTCAGCTACACCGCCCTGCCCGACGGCATCGTGCCTGCCGGCGTGGCCGTGCTGCTTGAGGCAGCCTCCAAGCGTGCTGCCACCTACACCCTGACCAGCACCGATGCCGCTGCCACGGCCGCCGGCACCAACTACCTGCACGGCGCCGATGCCGCCGCCACCACCACCGCTAATGGCGACAACCTGTACTACAAGCTGGCCTATGGTCCCAGCGGCACCCCGCTGGCCAACCGCTTCGGTTGGTTCTGGGGCGCCCAGAACGGCGTGGCCTTCCGCATCGATGCCCACCGCGCCTGGCTGGCCATCCCGCGCAGCGCCGCCACCCGCGGCTATCTGCTCGACGGCCCGCAGACGGACATCCGTGCCCTCGGCACCGACCAGCCTGCCGCCGACGCTCCGTGGTACGACCTCTCCGGCCGTCGCGTGCAGCAGCCCACCGGCCCCGGCATGTACATGCGTGGCAACCGCAAAGTAATCATCAAATAACCCTTAGAACCAATCCCTCATCATATGCGTCACTTCCTTCATTCCCTCTATTCTTACGTCTTCAGCCCCCACCGGCTGTCCCCCAATCCTAACCCCTCATCCCCTTCATCTCGAAGGCTCTTCCCCTCCCCAGGGAGGGGCCAGGGGTGGGCTGTCCCTGGCTGGGCTGTCTCTCTGTGGGCTCTCCTTTTCATATTATTACTGGCCGCCTGTGGCGGCGGAGGCGGCGACGAGCCCGAACCCACACCCACGCCAACTCCAACCCCGACGCCCGGCACCACGGGCAAGCACCTCCAGCAGACGTGCGACCTACCCGCCGCAGCCACCGAGCAGGTGGTGACCCTCAACGGCCTGACCAGCGGCGTCAGCCGTCAGGTGGGCACCGTGGGCTGGCTCAGCACCGAGCTGCTGCCCTACACCTCGGGCACCCCGCAGGTGCTGCTCAAGGCCAGCGAGAACCTGGAAATGCAGGCCCGTCAGCACCAGGTGCAGTTCATCGCCCAGCGCGACACGGTCACGCTGACCGTGCGTCAGGCGGCCTACAGCGCCAACGGCGGCACCGACACCGGCCACCCGCAGGACACGCCCACCGACCAGCCTGCCTACAGCCCGCGGCGGTAGTGCCGGCAATCGTCATTAAGCTGATGATGCGCGCCAATGTGTTTGAATGTTAGCGTGTTTGTTGTAGCGCATCGTCGGAACGCCCCGACAGGTATATGTGGAACCTGTTGGGGCGTATTATATAAGGGCTCAAGTTTCGGAGGGGATAAAGGAACCACGAATTACACGAATTACACGAATTTCTTAGTTGCTGACATGGAGAATTATATCGAATTTCACGAATCCATAGCGAAGCGCTGCGCAGGTTTCGACCAGATGCCCCCATTCGGCACCTGCGAAGCGTGCCGCAAGGAATTCGTTTAATTCGATAAAATCGAAGTCGTCAAGCATGAATGAATTCGTGTAATTCGTGTAATTCGTGGTTCCTTTATCCCCTCCGAAAGTTCAGCTATTCATTTTGAATGTTTGTTTACAAATGTATCTATCATCTATCACTAAATGGGGTTAGTGCATTGATATTCAATGCC
>JAFXQT010000006.1 GCA_017526905.1 Bacteroidaceae bacterium
AGCGAAGCGTCCCTTCGGGCCGAGCGCATCATTCATCATTCGTCATTCATCATTCTTCGCAGAGCGAAGCGTCCCGTCGGGCCGAGCGCATCATTCATCATTCGTCATTCATCATTCGTCATTCATCATTCGTCATTCGTCATTTGTCATTCGTCATTAGTCATTAGTCATTAGTCATTCATCATTAGTCATTCTATCAGCGGGAGGGCGATGATGAACTTGGTTCCGACTCCAAGTTCGCTCTCTGCCTTGATGGAGCCATGCATCAGTTCGACCATTTTCTTCACGTAGGCCAGGCCAAGCCCGAATCCTTTCACGTTGTGCTTATTACCTGTGTGCACGCGGTAGAAACGGTTGAAGATGCGGTTGAGCTCGTCCTTGCGAATGCCGATGCCATTGTCCTCGACATGGATGATGAGTCGGTTGCCTTGATTGGCCGTAGAGACCGTCAGGCGTAGGGGGACATCGTCGCGCCGATACTTGACGGCATTGTCCATCAGGTTGTATATCACGTTCGTGAAATGCATTTCATCGGCAAAGACGATGCTGTCCTCGGCATCCAGATGCTGTTCCAGAGCCCCTCCACTCTGCTGCACTTTGAGCGAGAAGGTGTTCACCACATCGTCGATGATGGCATTGGCATCCACCTCTTTTTCATTAAACCGAATGTTCTGCCTGTCGTAAAGCGACATCTGCAACACCTTCTCCACCTGCAGCTGCATTCGTTTGGTCTCATTGACTATGACGCGGCTCAGGTTATCCATCATGGCATCAGTTTTTTTGATGCTGGAGTCGTTGAGCATCTGCGCTGCCAGCGAGATGGACGCGATGGGTGTCTTGAACTCGTGAGTCATGTTATTGATGAAGTCGTTCTTCATCTCAGTGTCGCGTTTTTGGCGGAAGATGAGCCAGACCGTCAGGCAGAAAGTGAGGAACAGCACGAGCGTGAAGGCCGTGCTGGGTATGATCATCTTGGCCACACCCATGATATATGAATTCATCTGTGGGAAGTGTACGCGCAGCACACCCATCTTCTGCGAGGGATCGTTTCGGAACAGCGTTTGCGTATAGCTGTAGTCAGACCCCGTTGAATCATAGTCCTCACACCGGAACACCTCGACGCCTTCCGAATCCAGGACCGTGAAGTGGTAGTCCAGACGGATACCGCCCGCCTCCAGTTCATTGCGCAGTTCGGTATCCAGCAGGCGGAAGTCGATGCGTTCCCTGAAGTCCTTGTCGCTGGCGCTGTAGAGGATGGTATAGATAACCTCATCGAGCACCCCCTTCTGGTACAGGTAGGCGTTCTTGACAAACTCCTGAAAGCGCTGGTTGGCCGCATCGATGCTTGAGGTACCCTTGGCTGGATGCAAAGTGAGCGCCTTTGGCAGAGCAGCCGAGCGCTTGGCCATGTTCTGAATCCTGAAAGACGTGCCCGGAAGGACCTGCATGGTATCGCCCAGAATCATTTGCTGCTGCAAGGAGGCCGTCTCCTCCAGCTGCCCGGTGTCGAAACGGGTCTGCTCGGCCACCGATTCCAGATAACGGAAGGTCTCGTTGCGTTCCAGGTCGCGGCTGGTTTGGTCCAAGGCCCGGAAGACCGATTCGTCGAACTGCTCCTTGCGCATCTTGACCATAGCCTCAATAATCCGGCCTTGCAAAAACAAGAGGCCGAAGAACGAGATGCCTATGACCAAGCTGATGAGCCAAATGGTGGAACGTTTCATTGATTCTGGTTTGACGATTACGCTGCGAAGATAAGCATTTACACGCCATCATGCGCAAACAGTCACTTGTCCTTCGGCCCATTTTTAACATCATTAACACCGGAACCTGTAATATTTGAGCACATGCGCCCATTAAGAGTCACTGCAAGGGGCAACAAGCGAAGCTCGAAGAGCACTGAAGGAGGTCAACAACACACCTTATATATATAATAACCGTGTAGGATATACGCAGTGTCAGTGCCGTTGGGCGGAAAAATAAGCCCGTTCCTTTGGTGCTATCCCCGAATTTGGCTACATTTGCGCACAGAAACGCCCACACCCCCCTGCAAGACTTTCAACTCCTGCAACTCCTGCAAGGCGGCAGGCAAGCATGCCACCCACATTTAGCGCCGCCTCGACATAACCAAAAGAGAACTAATAACAACCACCTAAAGCCCCGACATCATGAAAAGATTCGTCTATACCGCAGCCTGTCTGCTCACGGCACTCGTCACATCTGCACAAACGCCCACATGCGACTCCGCCCAATACCTGTTCAAGACCTACGACTCCTACAAGGTGCCCTACCGCATTCCCGGCATCGCCACTACCCGCAAGGGGCATCTGATAGCCTTGTGCGACCGGCGCTACTGCGGTGCCGACATCGGCTTCGGAAAGATTGACATTGTGGCTCGTACCAGTCGCAACAACGGACGTACGTGGGGGCCCGACACCGTGGTGCAGCGAGGGTCGGGCATCGAGGGCGCAAACAACTGCGGCTATGGCGACGTGGCCGTTGTGGCCGACCGCACCAGCAACCGCATCCTCTGCATGAGCGTAACAGGCAATGTAGCCTACTTCCGTGCTACCCGCCAGCAGCCCAATCGCATCGCCCGCTGGTACAGCAACGACGGCGGCAAGAGCTGGACGGCAGCCGAGGATGTCACAGACCAGTTCTACGGTCTTGGACAGTATGAAGGGCGCGGCCTCTTCCCTAACACCGAGACCATGTTCATCGGCAGCGGCCGCATCTGCCAGAGCCGACTCGTCAAGAAGGGAAAGTATTACCGCGTGTATTGTTCTGTACTGACCATGACCGGCCCCGAGCGTAAGGCATGCAACTATGTCATTTACAGCGACGACCTCGGTCAGACATGGGAGGTGCTCGGCTCGCCTCAGCGCACGGTTGAGGACAGCCCCTGCGTAGGTGGCGACGAGCCCAAGTGCGAGGAGTTGCCCAACGGCGACGTGGTGCTCAGTTCGCGCAAATGGTACGGGCGCTACTTCAACGTGTACCACTTCGACCATTTTGCCACCGACCAGAAGACTGGCAGCTGGGGCACCTGTGTAGCCTCGCACGATGTGCAGGGCGGCATCAAGGTGGGTGCCAACTCGTGCAACGGCGAGATTATGCTCATCGATGCCCGCGAGGTCGGGACCAAGCGCCCGGTCAAGCTGATGCTCCAGAGCCTGCCCTGCGGCGACCAGCGCACACGCGTAGGCTTCTGGTTCAAGGAGATTATCCCCAACGGCATCTACTCGCCCCGCGCCTTTGCGGCAGCATGGACCAAGGGGCTGGAAGTGAGCGCCATCAACTCGGCCTACTCCACCATGACGCTACAGAAGGACGGGCGCATCGGTTTCTTCTATGAAGAGGAGCCCAACGACTACTCCATGGTCTATGTGCCCCTGTCCATCGCACAGATCACCGGCGGGAAATATCAATAAACAAGTCTGTCAACGCTACTTCGGAATCAACTACTATCATTAATGAAAAGCAAATTATCACTCACATTGGCTGTGCTTCTTGGCGTGCAAAGTGCCATGGCACAGCAAGCCCTCATGCAGGGCAAGTACGGCCCTGCCGAACTCATTGACACGGTGGAATCGAGCGGCATCGTGACTGAAATTGCATTCTTCTCACCCGAAATTGTGAACGTGCGCAAGTATAAGGTCGGCACGGACATCAAGAAGCAGGACCTGGCCGTGACCCTGCCCAAAGCCACAGACCTGGCCGTGACGGTCGAGCATGCCACCAACATGGTCATGCTCAACAGCGGGAACCTGGAAGTGCGCTACCAGCCGAACAGCGGCACCGTTTCCTTCTATGACACCAACGGCAGGAAGGTACTGGGCGAGAAGTCGGGCTCGGCCACGCTGACCAAACGCAAGGACGGGCCATTCGACAGCTACCGCACGCAGCAGTCCTTCACGCTGCAGGGCACGGAGGTGCTTTATGGTCTGGGGCAGTTGCAAAACGGCAACCTGAACCAGCGCAACCAGACCTACAACTACATGATTCAGAACAACACCAGCGTATGGGTGCCCTATGTACACTCCACACGTGGCTACGCCTTGTTCTGGGACAATGCAGCCCCCACGTCGTTCACCGAGTCGCAGAACACCATGACGTTCGAGTCGGCCGTGGGCTACGGCATCGACTACTTCTTCATGCTTGGCGCACCTGACGATGGCAAGGTAGCCACCACCCGCATGCGCCAGCTCACCGGCCAGGCACCGATGATTCCGCTGTGGGCCTACGGCTTCTTCCAAAGCAAGGAACGCTACCAGAGTGCCGACGAGACCATGTCGGTGGTGCGCCGCTACCGCCAGCTGCATGTGCCCTTGGATTGTGTGGTACAGGACTGGCAGTACTGGGGCAACGACGCCCACTGGAACGCCATGGAGTTCCTCAATCCCCAGTTCAGCAACTATCAGCAGATGATTGACTCCGTACATGCCATGAAAGCCCGTCTGATCATCTCCATCTGGGCCAACTTCGGGCCGCAGTCTAAGCCCTATCAGCGGATGAAGGAACTGGGGGCGCTGGTCAAGCAGGGCGACAACATCATGACCACGACCTTCCCGGGCAACGCAGGCGTAGCCATCTACGACCCGTACAACAGCGCCGCCCGCGATGCCTACTGGCAGTTCCTATACGACGGCATCGCCTCCAAGGGTATTGATGCCTACTGGATGGATTCGTCCGAACCCGATCACTACCAGGGCGGCTCGGACATGGAGCAGACGTTCGACTTCGTGACGGGCTTGGGCTGCACATGGCGCCAGGTGCGCAACGCTTTCCCGCTGCTGCACGTGGGCGGCGTGTATGACCACCACCGTGCCGAACCCTCGATGGCCTCCAAGCGCGTCACCATCCTCACCCGTTCGGCCTACGCCGGCATACAACGCTACGGCTCAAATACCTGGAGCGGCGACGTCAGTGCCTCGTGGCAGACGCTGGCCAACCAGATTCCTGCGGCGCTGAACCTCTCGGCCTGTGGCATCCCCAACTGGAACAGCGACATCGGCGCCTTCTTCAACGGGAGCCTGGGCGGTCCGGGCAACCCTGAATACAACGAGCTGTATGCCCGCTGGCTGCAGTTTGCCACCTTCTGCCCGATGATGCGCAGCCACGGCTCAGGCACAGACAAGGCCGTATATGTGTGGGGCTTCAGAGGCGACAAGGAGTACGACAACGAAGAGCGCTACATCAACCTGCGCTATGCCATGCTACCTTATATATATAGTACGGCGTGGCAGGTACACCAGGGCGAATCGTTCATGACGGCCCTCGGCATCGAGTTCCCCACCGACCGCAAGGCCATGACCACAAAGGACGAGTTCCTCTTCGGCCGCTCGTTCCTCGTGGCGCCCGTGCTCACCTACAAAGCCACCACACGCAACGTCTATCTGCCTTCGGGCACCAGCTGGGTCAACTTCTGGAACGGGCAGGCGGAGGCTGGCGGTCGTACTGTGCGGACCGATGCGCCTTTTGACATCCTGCCACTGTACGTTCGTGCCGGCAGCATCATTCCCTGGGCACGCAAAGCCATGGTAGCCGACCAGCAGGACTGGGACACACTGCAAGTGCGCATCTATCCCGGTGCCGACGGCTCATTCACGCTTTACGAGGACGAAGGCGACAACTACAACTATGAGAAGGGCGACTTCAGCACCATCCAGTTCAAGTGGGACGATACCAACAGCCGCCTCGACATAGGCGCCCGCGAGGGAGAGTTCAAGGGAATGCTGAAGCAGCGCGTATTCGACGTGGTTGTGGTGAGTCCGGACTACGGACTGGCCGACACCATCTCGACGCAGGTGCACCGGCGTGTTGAGTACGGCGGGCAGGCCATAAGCATCAGTATAGACCGCAGCCAGACCATCGATGTGCAGTACAGTTCCACGTTCGACGCCCAGACACAATCGGAGATAGAGTTCGACCTGAAGGACTTCAACCCGCAGATCAACGGGCAGGGCAGCATCAGCGGCAACAAGTTCCGCCCCACGGCAAAAGGCTTCGGCGGTTGGTGGAACACGGGCGGCTACTACGTGGGCGACACGCGCTACATCGTGGCCGAGCTGGAATCGCCGGCCGATGCCACCACATCGCTACGCGTCTATTCCAACAGCGACTACCAGTCGGCTCCGGCAGCCTGCCAGTTCTCCGGCAGCACCACGGCCTACGTGGAGCTGGGCCAATACCCTTACATCTATGGCGTGGGCTTCTGGTCCAAGTCGGGCAAGGCCATCGGCATCAAGCGTGTCTATGCCACACGCACGTTGCCCGAAGGCGTTGGCACCGACGCCGCCAAGCCTTACAGCTTCACTGCACGCGACTGGGTGTCGGGCGACCAAGGCCGCGTCAGCTCAGGCAACATCAGCTATAACGTGAAAGCCAACACCATCACACTCAAGGCATCGGGTGCCCAGAACACTGCCCTGCAGATGAACAGCACGGTATCGGACAACTACTACCTCCGTCCGGATCAGATTTACTTCTGTGTGAAGGCGTCGAACGTGAGTGCCGACGTGAAGGACTCGCAAATGTGGTATGCCAACGGCTTCTGGGTCACTACCGTCAACCCCGTGAAGACCATCAAGGCCAACGACGGCGACATCATCGTGGTGTGGGACATCCGTTCGTGGTTGCCACGCCAGCCGCGCACGCACCTGTGTTTCTCGCGCAACTTCGTCAACTGCTTCGGCCTGACCAGCACCACCGGCACGTCTGTGGTGAGCGACATCGGTTTCTACACCGAGGAGGAACTGCCACACCTCGGCACCGGCATCGGTGCGGCACATGCCAGCCAGCAGCCATCGGGCGCTTGTTACCGCCTGGACGGTACGCTCGTAGGGCACGACGCATCGGTGCTGAACCACGCCTCGCTGCCTGGAGGCATCTACGTGACAAACGGACGTAAAGTCCTGAAGTAAAGGCAAGTGAAGACAACCGGCCGGCCGTGCGCAGAGGCACGGCCGGCCGGTTGCTTTTAGGAAAGGGGGCTACAAGGTGGCAGAGGCTGAGGGCTGCCCAGTCCTGGGCACGTGGTCTTATTCCTCCTCCTTGCGGTCGTCGATATTGTCGCCCTCGGTGGGTTTCATCTTTGAGAAGTCGGTCAGTCCGTTCTTCACAAGGATGTTGTACCACTGAATGAGTTTCTTCACGTCGGTGGGATACACACGGTCGCGGTCGAAGTTGGGCAGTATTTCGGCAAAGTAGTCGAACAGTTGCTCCTTCGAAGCCTTTTTGATGTCGAGACTGCACAGGGCCCCGTTCTCCTTGGCCTGGAGCGATGTGAGCACGTCTGCCAGAGGCACCTCCTCCTCGTCGGTGTACATGGCAATGTCTGCCAGAGAGATGACACGGTCGGTGCCGAAGGCCGGCATACGCTGATGCTTGTCATCGATACTTTCTACAATCAGATTGCGGTTACCGCGCGACACGAGCTTGTATAAGCCTGGTTTGCCTGAAATGGCAAGAATTGTTTCTAACATGGTTCTGTGTTTTGATTTTGAAGCCCGCAAAGATAAGATAAATCGGGCAACTGGCAAAGGGAATGCACCTATTTTTAGGCTCGTCGGCACACACTTAACCTTTTTTAGTAACCGCAAAAAAGTAAGTCGATATGATTTAACTCCTCTTTTTAGCTCATTTTTGTTTTGCGAAGACGGAGTTATGCGGGCATAACGGCTGATGAGCAAAGCAAAAAGGGACAAAAAGATGAGCTGGAGGCATCACCGTCATAAATCAAGTCAATTTATTGTTTACGGCTACTTAGTGCGAAGCACGCATTAGGGCGGTCAGTTGCGAATGCAAATCGCGCCCGTCGTTCATCACCACATAGTCGGCCTGGCGCCGGCGACTCTCATCGTCCAGCTGCGCCGCAATACGTGCCCGCACCTGTGCTGGTGTGAGGCCGTCCCGACGGCACACACGCTGGATGCGCACCTCTGTCGGTGCCTCTACCACAAGCAGTTTGTCCGTCAGCGAACGGAAGCCGGCCTCTATCAGAATGGCACTCTCCAAGGCCGCCACGGGTGGCGGACAGGCATCCTGTGCCAACCGTTCGAACCAGGCTTCGGCATCGGCACGGACGGAAGGGTGTACAATGGCATTGAGGCACTGGGCATGGTGGGCCGAGGCAAACAGATAGCGCGCCACCGCCTCACGGCACAGGGAGCCGTCGGGCTGATAGGCATCGGGCCCCACCAGGCCGACGATGGCCGAGCGCACCTCGGCATCCGTAGTCATAATACGCTTGGCCTCGCCGTCGCAGTTATACACGGGCACGCCGAACTCAGCCTCCAACAGCCGGGCCACATAGCTCTTGCCCGAGCCGATACCGCCTGTGATGCCCAGCCTAATCATTGTCGGCCTGCTCTATGAGGTAGTCAACCGTTTCCGGCGAGATGCGCACTTGCGAAACGCCCTCGGGAATGGAGCGCACATGCAGGTGGAAGGTGGTACCGGGGTTCTGCAGCAGTTCCTCGTAGGTAACAGCCACCACGAAATCGTCGGCTGTTACGCTTTTGTATTGTTTGGTGCCGATGCGGAACGTAATCTTTGCGTTGCTGGGGAAGGTGATGAGGGACTTATCGCCGGGGAAGTTGATGCCCACGATAGGTACGGTCACCGACTTCTCCGTGTACATGTCCACGCTGGTGAGCAGGCTCACTTCCGCAGGTTCAAACTTCACGCCCTTCGGTGCGTCCAGCAGCACTTTCCGCACATCGTTCTGTGTGAGGTCGGTCAGGTTGCAATCCTCGGTCCGTGCCACGGTGATGGTGTCCAGCACAGAAGCCGGCGCCCACACCGTAACGGAATCCGGCTCGCAGCGCACAGCCGAGATGTAGTAGAGCGGGTTGGCTTTGACCTGCCCTCTTATCTCCACAGGAATCCGTTTCTGGATGCCGTGGCTGAAATAATAGTCGATGGTGTCGGGGTGTACGGCCAGTATGCGCGATGAGCCTAACAGGTACGAGGCCAGCAGTTTCTGAACCTCGGACTGCGCCACAACCACATGGCCCAGGCTGGCGGTCTTCTGGTGCGCACGGAAGTCAATCTGCACCGGCGGCCTGTTGGCCCGGCGGTAATAGCGGATCAGATTGGTGCCTTTGTCCCTGAGGGTTACCCGGATGGGCGATGGCAGGTCGTCGGTAACGACGATGTCGGCCGGGACGTTATCCAGCACCACCGGCACCTGCACATCCATGTCATAGGTGTCGTTCAGGGTCTGAATCAGCCAAAAGCCAGCAGAAACGCACAGGAAAAAGGCAAACACCAAGAACTCCCTGCTACGTCTGCTGAGCAGGAAGGTCTTGACTGCATCGCCTAAACGCTGCCACTGGACACGATCCATTTGTTATCGGATTTAGAGTTGCCTAACGTCGTTTACTCGTCACACCTCTCTCCGCCGCCGCGCCTTACTTCTTCTCCGTCAGGGTGTTGTCTGCCGAAGCAAAAACAGAGTTGCGGTCGATGCGCACGCGCACGCCGTTGGCCACTTCGACAACGAGCACATTGTTCACGTCGTCAACTTCCTTCACCACGCCATACAGGCCGCCGGCAGTGACCATCTGCTGGCCGCGCTCGATAGCGTTGCGGAAGTTCTGGATTTCCTTCTGCTTCTTCTGCTGCGGACGTATCATGAAGAAATACATGATACCGAACATGAGGGCAAGCATCAGCAGCATGCTCAAGCCGCCATCGCCCTGCGCTGCAAGATAAACGATTAGTGTTTTCATATTGCTTTCTTGTTTAGGTATTTACGTTTACATTCGCGTGTGTTCAGGCCTTGCCTTCGCCTCTGGCAGGCGGCATCTCCTTCTGCAGCTTGCCCGACTCGATAAGATAACGCGCAATGGCATCCAGCAATCCGTTCACATAGCGGCCGCTCTGCGGGGTGGAGTACATCTTGGCAATGTTCACATATTCGTTGATGCTGACGCTGACCGGGATCTGCGGGAAGGTCATCATCTCGGCCAAGGCTGTTTGCAGGATAATCCGGTCCATAAAGGCCACGCGGTTCAGTTCCCAATTCCGCAGGAACTGGCTGATGAGTATGTGATAGTTGTCGGCCCCCAGTAGCGAAGCACGCAGCAGGCGCTTGGCATACTCCAGGTCTTCGTCGTCGCGATATTCCGGAATGAGTTCCTGTGCGGCACCGGCCTGCTGCTCAAAGCGGTTGATGGTCTTCATCACAAAGGTGTCGATCACGAAGCGGTCATCGTTCCAGTAGAGGTCCTTCTCCTCGAGCAGGGCATCCAGCTCGTCCGACTTCATAAAGACTTGCTTGTACAGTCGCCGCCACAGTTCCCGGTCGGCCTCATACTGCGCCTCGTCGTCCTGTGCCATATACTCCTGGTAGGCCTCGCTTGCTGCCACCTGCTTGTACAGCCGGCGTATGAAGTCCTCATCGTCCAGCCACGGGTTCTGGTGCTCGGCAAATTCGTTGAGTTGCCGGTTGCATGCCAGCTGGTTGATGAACAGGTTGTTCACGAACTTAGGGCTGGGCAGCTCGCCATCGTGTACCCGATGGTAGCGGCTCTGCGCCGTTTCCAATGTCCGCTCGGCTATGCGATGCACGGCGACCATCAGCAGCAACAGGCTGTTGTAGAGGTCGTAAGCCTTGGACATACTCTTCATGAGTTCCTTTTCGGCCGCGTCCAACTGGGTTCCCCCTTTCTGGTAATGGGAATAAATGACTTGAATCGTTTTGATACGTATAAGTTCTCTATTAATCATAAGCTTCTTTTTAGGACCGGCCGGAACCTTTTTTAGTTTTGCGGGGGCAAAAGTACGCATTTCCGCATGAAATCACGCCTAATTCATCATTTTTTTACATTTTTATTTGGCCAATTTACAAAAAAGAACGACTTTTGACCCTACAAAACGAGATTCAACGCAAAGTTTCACACACAATGAAAGACAACAGCTATCAACAAGCACCGGAAAAAGACATCGTCTATTCTAAGTCTATCAAAGCCGGCAAACGCATTTATTACATTGACGTAAAAAGGAACTCCAAGAACGAGTTGTATCTGGTTATCACTGAGAGCAAGAAGACTATGGTTGGCGGCGAGGACGAATTTGCCCAGTTCAACTATGAGCGTCACAAGATTTTCATCTACCCTGAGGACTTCAGCAAATTCACCGACAGCCTGTCCGACGTGATGAAATTCATTTTCGATCACCAAGGCGAACTTCCTCAGCGCCAGGACGAAAGTCCGAAGGACATCCAAATTGACGGCTTGGAATTCTAAGCACACCCCTACCCTACGTTCCTACTAAACCGACATTCCACAGGCAGTAGCCTGCTGGAACGTCTTTTTGTGTGGTTACAGAAGCACCACTACGACCCTTGGGACTCAGGCGCGTCTCAGCAGTGAGACATCGCCGTCTCGGCGGTGAGACACGGCCGTCTCAGCAGTGAGACACGTGAGTCTCATTAGTGAGACACGGCCGTCTCACCCGGTGAGACACCCGCAACAAGTAGATATAGGAGGTCGCATGGGCGGTGAGAGGCACTTGTGTCAACATGGGCTTAGATGATTTTGCTTAGGGCATGCTACTGTAACGCAAAGATACAACAAATTCGGCACTCCACCAAATAATATCGGTGCTAAGTGTTATATTCCTCTCATTCTTTAAGAAAAGGCCACTTCCCCACCCTATTGCCACTTAAAAAGCCACTTGTGCAGACAATTGTTATTCAGATATTTAGCAGAGATAAGTGGCCATCGGGGCATTTTTTAAGCAAAAAAACGCCATGACGCGCGCACGCACGCGAGGAGAGAGGAAATACAGCGGGGGACGTATCAACTTGGATTGATACGCCCCCGCTCAGTATAATTGAATCCATCTAAAATTTCTATCAAGATTTTAAGCCCTTAGCAAAAGGCACCATTCTTACAGAAAATCATAATAATGCCAACATCGCGACTATTTATGTGGATTCAATGATGTATTTTCTAAACAAATCAATTGGAAGGTTGTTCCTTAAGGCAGAAGATAACTTCTACATCCCAAACATCACCATTATCCTGCTCAACTTCGCTGACCAACGTAAGCCAGCACTGGCCCTTATAGTTACCAGTCTTAAACACTTGAACCTTAGCTTTGGCATCATTTACAAACTCATTCTTGATGGATTCCTTATCCTTCCAGTCAAAGTCTATATCGCCATTGCTGCTGAGCAGTTTCCAAGTTGCGTAATAGCTTTTGCTGTTTGCAAAGCTAATACCAAACTCACCTGTACCCTGGAAGAACACAGTGTTCACCTTCCAACCGGTCAGATCCTCCTTGATATGGCAGCCTTCCTTTTCAACACGATCCTTCAGCACCTCAAAATCAATACCCGGCATATCTATTGTCGGAACTGCAGTAGTACCCTTCTTCTGCAAATTCAGAATAGTCCAATAAGGATACCATGTGCGGAAGAGGTCGATGTCGGCACCGGTATTGGTAGCAGTGGTAACGGAAGCGGTTGCGGTTACAGCCTCGTTCTGCTTCGGCGTGGTAACGGCGCACTGCACGCGCTGCTCGCCAGTAGCCACAGCGGGGTCCTCGGTTTGGAATGCGAAGGTGTAGCGGCCCTGCGGGGTCTCCACCACGTAGGTGCTGCCCGACTTGGTGTAGGTACCGATCACATACTCAATCGAGCCGTCCTCCTCGTCCTGCGTCTGGATCACAGCCGTGTTTGTCTCGCCAAAGGCAACGCTCTGCACGGGCGAGTCCTCTGCCTCGAAGGTGAAGCGGGCGGCATTGGCTTTGTTCACAGGTTCCTGGTATTCATACGGGGTGTTGTCCGGTTCGGCACTGTTCTCATCGCCTCCGCAGGAGGCCAGGCCGAGAGGCAGCACCAGCACGCCCAGGGCCCAGAAAAGTTTGTTCAGTTTCATGTGCTAATAGTTTAATGATTGATTAGTCGTTACATATTCAGAAGATACGGCCAGTGATGCGGATGTTCAGCACAGGCCACACATTCACCTTGTGGATGATGTCCAAGGCATCCTCCACATCCTTGTGGAAGTCCTCGCCGAAGTCGAAGTTTTCAGCATTGAGTTCTTCCCAGCGATGTTGGCTATCACCTGGTGTCAAGGTAGCATAGCCCTCCAGCTTGGGCTTGCCATGGAACTGCACTCCCAGGTCACAAGCCACGCCCACACGCTTGTTGGGCTTTGGCACCATGCGGCCGAAGCCGATACCGATGTAGGGTTTTATGCTATTGGTGCGCAAGCGAAGGTCGATAGAATTACTAGTAGCTTTAACAACCCACTGCTCTTGATCGGGAGTTCCCCAATTATATTTCTTACTTATGCCTGCGCCGATAGGCGCATTGGAATCCTCGATGAAGCTGGCTGTGATGAGATTGCTGCCGCCAATGAAGAGACCGCCGGTTACGTGCACGGACAGTTTGTTGCCGAAGGGATAGACGTCCAGCAGCACCTTGCCGTCGAACTTGTTTAGCTTGGCCTTGGCCTCGCCCTTACCGTCTTTCCCGTTACGGGTGTAGTCGATGTCGTCCACATTCACGTTGATCTTCGGGAAGAAGCTCACGCCGGCACGGAGGCCGAGATAGGGAGTGACGGGGGTTGCCAGTTCGACGCCTATTCCGTCCAAGCCTATCGAAACGCCCGCTCCGAGATGGTTGAACAGGAAACGGTCGGAAGCCGAAGAGGCGGATTTCTGCGGGGTGGCAAAGGGGTCGGAGAATTCGTTGTTCTGTGCAGACACGTTGCCCACGCAGAACAAGGCCGCAGCCATACAAATTGCAGTCAGTCTTTTCATGATTCTTTTGAATTAAGATGCATTGATGGGCACAAAGGTATCGGAAAATAGTTCACTTGGCAACTTTTCTTTGACTTTTTTAGTCCCAAGGCGCTAAAAAGTGTCAAAATAGTCCATTTATTCGCATTTATGCTGTAACTTTGTGCCCCAAAACAAAGCAACTACTTTACTATGATGTACATCTCCTTTTTCCGCACGCCACAGCAGAGCATCATCGCCACACAGGCCGACCACCAGCTGAGCCAAGAAGAAACCGACAAACTGAACTGGTTGTTCGGCGAGGCCGCACTGTTCAGTACGACAACCGTTGAAGGCACGTTCGTGGGTCCGCGCCGCGAAATGATTACACCCTGGAGCACCAATGCCGTTGAGATTACGCAGAACATGAACCTCGGCGGCATTGTGCGCATTGAAGAATACTTCCCGGTGAGCAGCGACACCCCCGACTACGACCCGATGCTGCAGCGCCTGTACAAGGGGCTGGACCAGGACATTTTCACGGTCAACATCAAGCCCGCCCCCATCATCCAGGTGGACGACCTGGAAAGCTACAACGAACAGGAAGGCCTGGCGCTTTCGGCCGAGGAGATCGAGTACCTGCACAAGGTGGAGCAGCAGCTGGGCCGCAAACTGACGGACTCTGAGGTGTTCGGCTTTGCCCAGATCAACTCGGAGCACTGCCGCCACAAGATCTTCGGCGGCACATTCATCATCGACGGACAAGAGATGCCCAGCAGCCTCTTTGCCATGATCAAGCGCACCACACAGGAGAACCCGCACAACATCATATCGGCCTATAAGGACAACGTGGCCTTTGCCCAAGGCCCGATAGTGGAACAGTTCGCCCCGCAGGACCATGCCACCAGCGACTACTTCGTGATCAAGAACATCGAAAGCGTCATCAGCATCAAGGCCGAAACGCACAACTTCCCCACCACCGTGGAACCCTTCAACGGCGCCAGCACCGGTACGGGCGGCGAAATCCGCGACCGTATGGGCGGCGGCACGGGCTCATGGCCCATTGCCGGCACGGCGGTGTATATGACCTCCTACCCCACCAGCCAGCGCAACTGGCTGTACCAGACACCCGAGCAGATCCTGATCAAGGCGTCCAACGGCGCCAGCGACTTCGGCAACAAGTTCGGCCAGCCCCTCATCACGGGCTCGGTGCTCACGTTCGAGCACGAAGAGAATGGCGAGCAATACGGCTACGACAAGGTGATCATGCTGGCCGGCGGCGTGGGCTACGGCACCAAACGCGACTGCCTGAAGGGCACACCCGCCAAGGGCAACAAGATTGTTGTGGTGGGCGGCGACAACTACCGCATCGGACTGGGCGGCGGCTCGGTGTCGAGCGTTGACACGGGCCGCTACAGCAGCGGCATCGAACTGAACGCCGTGCAGCGTGCCAACCCTGAGATGCAGAAACGCGCCAACAACCTGGTGCGAGCTCTGTGCGAGGAGGAGGTCAACCCCGTGGTCAGCATTCACGACCACGGCTCGGCCGGACACGTGAACTGCCTCTCGGAGCTCGTCGAGGAATGCGGCGGCCTCATCGACATGGCAAAGCTGCCCATCGGCGACCCCACGCTCTCGTCAAAGGAGATTATCGCCAACGAGAGCCAGGAGCGCATGGGCCTGCTCATTCAGGAAGAACATCTGGACCATGTGCGCGCCATTGCCGAGCGCGAACGCGCCCCGCTCTATGTGGTGGGCGAGACAACGGGCGATGCCCACTTCGCCTTCCAACAGGCCGACGGCGTTCGCCCCTTCGACCTGGATGTGGCACAGATGTTCGGCCACTCGCCCAAGACGGTGATGGTGGACGAGACCGTCAGCCGCCAATACGAGAATGTTACGACCGAAGGCGATTCCATTGCCAGCTCGCTCGAAGCAGTCCTGCAGCTTGAAGCCGTGGCCTGCAAGGACTGGCTCACCAACAAGGTGGACCGCTCCGTGACCGGCAAGGTGGCACGCCAGCAGTGCCAGGGCGAGATTCAGCTGCCACTCTCCGACTGCGGCGTGGTGGCACTGGACTACCGTGGCCACGCAGGCATCGCCACGGCCTTAGGTCATGCTCCGCAGGCAGGCCTGGCCAATCCGGCCGCCGGCTCTGTGCTATCGGTGGCCGAGAGCCTGACCAACATCGTTTGGGCGCCGCTGGCCCAAGGGCTGGACAGCGTTAGCCTCAGCGCCAACTGGATGTGGCCCTGCCGCTCGCAGAAGGGCGAGGACGCACGTTTGTACCAGGCCGTCGAGGCGCTCTCCGACTTCTGCTGCAATCTGCGCATCAACGTGCCCACGGGCAAGGACAGCCTGTCCATGACACAGAAATACCCCGACGGTAGCAAGGTGATTGCACCAGGCACCGTCATCGTCACCTCGGGCGGCGAAGTGAGCGACGTGCGCAAGGTGGTCAGCCCCGTCCTGGCCGATGTGCCCCAGTCTGCCCTCTACCACATCGACTTCTCGTTCGACCAGCTCCGGCTGGGCGGCAGCGCCTTTGCCCAGGCACACGGCAAGGTGGGCTCTGACGTGCCCACATGCAGCAACCCCGAATATTTCCGCGACGCCTTCAACACCGTGCAGGAATGCATCAAGCGCGGCCTCATCCTGGCCGGACACGACATCAGCGCCGGCGGCCTCATCACCACCCTGCTGGAAATGTGTTTCGCCAACACCCAGGGCGGCATGAAGATCAACCTGAACAACTTCGATTGCGACGACCTCTGCAAGATACTCTTTGCCGAGAATCCGGGCGTGGTGGTGCAGGTCAGCACCAAGCACGAGGCCGAATTCAAAAAGCTGCTGGAGCACGAGGGCGTGGGCTATATATATATAGGTGTGCCCGCGCGCGAACGTACCCTACGGCTGCGCAAGGGCGACTACGAGGAGACGCTCGACATCAACGCCCTGCGCGATGTGTGGTACAAGCCCTCGCTCCTGCTGGACCGCAAGCAAAGCATGAACGGTTGTGCCGACCAGCGCTTCCAGAACTACAAGCAGCAGCCCCTGCAGTGGCAGTTTGTGCCTGGCTTTGCCGGCACGCTTGCCCAGTACGGCCTGAACCCCGACCGCTGGAAAGACGGTGCCGCTGCCAACGCAGCACGTCCACACGCCGCCATCATCCGCGAGAAAGGCACGAACGGCGAACGCGAAATGGCCTACTGCCTCTATCTGGCTGGCTTTGAGGTGAAGGACGTGATGATGACCGACCTCATCACCGGCCGCGAGACACTGGACGACATCCAGATGATTGTGTTCTGCGGCGGTTTCTCCAACTCCGACGTACTGGGCTCGGCCAAGGGCTGGGCCGGTGCCTTCCTCTACAACCCGAAGGCCAAGGCTGCCCTGGACCGCTTCTATGCCCGTCCGGACACGCTCTCGCTGGGCATCTGCAACGGCTGCCAGCTGATGGTGGAACTGAACCTGCTCGGCCTGGCAGGCGGCGAAAAGATGCAGCACAACGACTCGCACAAATTCGAGTCGGCCTTCCTCGGCCTCACCATTCCACAGAACAAGAGTGTGCTGTTCGGCTCGCTCAGCGGCTCGAAACTGGGCATCTGGGTGGCCCACGGCGAAGGCAAGTTCCACCTGCCGCAGCCCGAAAGCGCCTATAACGTGGTGGCCAAGTACAGCTACGATGCCTACCCCGCCAACCCGAACGGCTCCGACTACAGTGTGGCCGGCCTCTGCTCGGCCGACGGCCGTCATCTGGCCATGATGCCCCACCTGGAACGCGCCATCTTCCCCTGGCAGTGTGCCTACTATCCTGCCCAGCGCCACGCCGACGAGGTGACGCCCTGGATTGAAGCCTTCGTCAATGCACGCAAGTGGTGCGAAGCACACGCCTGCCAAATGAGGCCAAGCGTTGTCTCCCACTCTCAACAGAGCCAAAATACAGAATAACCATTAACCGACAAACCATATCATCATGAACACCACATCTTACATGCCTGTATGGCTGACCAACGGCGTCCGCCGCACCTTCATCGCCATGACGGTTGTCCTCGCCATTGGCCTCACCGCCTGTACGCCGGAGGATCTTCTTGACATCTTTGATGACGATGATACCGAACAGCCTGCCGACAACTCCGATGACAAGAACACCGTCACCGTGACATCCGAGGGTGCTTTAGTGTCGCACGGTGACATCAGCGTGAATTTCCCAAAAGGAACGTTCACTTCCGACTCCAAGGTGACCATCTCTCCGGTGAAGAAAGGCGAGGTGAGCAAGAAATACGAGGCTTCGACGTTCTACAAGGTGACCATTCCAGCCACCACACGTAAGAAACTCACCATCAAGCTGAAGTCCGACAAAAACGATGATGATGTCAACTTCGTGATGCTCTCCACCGGATTTGCCATGTCGTCGCAGAAGGAGCGCCAAATCGAGTGCTATCCCGAGACCCAATATGCAGATGGCGAGTACAAGATGACCATTCCGGCCAACGACAACGGCGAGAATGCCGAAGAAATGAGTTTCACCATCGGACTGGGACACATACCGACATTCAATAATGCTGGAGTCAAGGCTACACGCGGACTGACCAACATGAACTGGGCGTTAGCCTCGGACGAGGTCGATAGCGTGTCGTGGAATATCTACATGAGCTGGGAGGCATGGAGCATTTACGACTGGGGTACGATGGAGAAGATGAAGGATTTCGCCCCACTCCTCAACGATTGCATCAAAGATGCCATCAAGCAAATCCGAAAGCTGGGTTTCAAACTCAATGGCCAACATGACATCCCCTACTACTTCGGAATCACTGACAACTGGGGCGAGCACGTGCAGCACTGGTTGAACAACGACATGTGGAGCAGCCTATACATCGGCATCCCGAAGATACTGGAAGCCAACTGTAAGATGACATCCGAACTGAGGCAGACCGTCATCCATGAGACACTCCATTATTTCCAGTCCGACTATGACCCGCGTTACATCACCACGTTAAAACGTGGGGAAAACGAACACGTCAGCCTCGCCGAGATGGGAGCTGTTTGGATAGAAAAGTTTATGAACGCGGGCCAGCTCAGTGCCGACTTTCAAAAAGAGCCAAACGGAGTAGGCGTCACACGCGACAACAAATTCAGACTCGGGCTTTCCACCTCAGCCGATGATATCCGTGGCATGTTCCAGAGCAATCCCTATCAGGACTATGGCTATTCATTAGGGCCGTTGCTTTACTATATGACCACCAACGGTAAGGCGTATGGTATTACTGACAACAGCGTCGTAGAAATCTACGATAAGTGGAGTGAATTTGCTACAATAGTATCAGGTAAGACTACGTTGGATTTTCTTTACGCATGGACAAAAAGCCACAACTGGAACATATTCTTTGGCGGAGAGGATATGGACGATTACTATCTAAAGTTGTGGAAGGGCGAGCTCATCAAGGGCTTCAACTATGCAGCTGCGATGAGTCCCAGTGCAAATCCCCTAATAAGAATCGAGAATTCCACCTACAAAAAGGACCTGCCAGTGGGGAAGATATATCCTTTTGGCTGTGAAGGCCTGACGGGCTCGATCAAGGGCTTCAAGGACACACCGATGACGGATATGGAACTCGTCATCAAGCAGCAAGCGCCCAACGTGAAGACCTATCTCCTCCTGACAAACTCGGCTGAACAGACCAAGGTAACCAAAATCACGCAACACACGCAGACAGCCAGCTGGTCGGAAGATTTCCCCGACTCCATCGTCGTCTCTGGCAGCGAATTGGAGGCGCTCAGAAGTAGCGACGGCTCGTTCGACATCGGCTTCATGCTGCTAACCACCAGACCAGGCTGCTATTCAACCAAGGGCAGCATACCATCGAAAGCGACCATAGAATTGCGAAATACCAAAGTTTCCGTCACACCTACTGAACTGGCGTTTGAGTCCGAAGGCGGCACAAAGGAAGCTAAAATGACGGCAAAGGGTAATCCTTATTTCGGCGTCAAAGTGGATAAAGATTATTCCAACTGGCTGTCGGCCAAAGCTGACAAGTACGGCAAGGTGGAAGTCACCGCCAAGGCGAACACATCATCGAAGGAACGCATAGGCTATGTCCAGTGCTACATAGCTAAAAGTTCAAATTCACCTGAATCGGAAAGGATATATACCAGTCCCATCAAGGTAACCCAAGAAGCAGGCGAAGGCAAGGGTGGATTGTATCATATAGAGGCATACATAACCGGAAAGATCAGTGCGGACTATTCCACTACACTTCAGAGCGGGACCGTGGCCACCGGTGTTACGACCTACGACATCGACTTCTACGCAGAGACGGACATTGAATACTCCGGAGGCGACTTGCAAATCCAGATATCGGACGATGACAATACACCCGAGACCCTGTCCTTCACCGTCTCGAACCTCACAGGCGACTACACCGGCAGTTCTGCCCACAACATCAAGTATGTAAAGGAAACGGGCATCGCTTTCGCTGCGAAGTATGTCAGAGATGAGAACAACTACACCGCCACAACATTGGAAATCAGTAGTCTGCCCGTTGACGCAGGCTCTGCCTATAAATCCGACTACGGTGGCACACTATGGTTCATTGGCAGCGGAACAAGTGGTTTGCAAGGCGTGTCTTTCAAGCACCATTGGGAAGAGGACACGACCGACGGCATGTATGGCCCTGTCAACGGACACAAGTCAGGCGATGCCACCTATCGCAGCGACGAGAATAACCATCTGTCGCTCAAATGCGGCTTCTGGCGCAAAAGCGACAGCTCCTCAGCCCCCCGTCGCCTGACGTCCAAGACAAAGATACCCTACCTGCCTGTGAACTCAGCAACGTCCTCTTCACGAGCCTCGTTGCCCACACATGCCAAGGCGAGCATTCGATGAATACGATCATTCAGAATCCCACAATCGAAGGCGACTTATCCAATAAGCCGCAGACCGACGGACAGGGAGGCGTGTCAGCCTCCCTGCCCATCCTCTTCTCCACGTTCTTCCGCATCGGCCTCTTCACCATCGGTGGCGGCTATGCCATGATTCCGCTCATCGAAGCCGAAGTGGTGGACAAGCGCCGTTGGATATCGCGCAACGACTTGCTCGACCTCATGGCCGTGGCGCAGTCGTGCCCCGGTATCTTTGCCGTGAACATCAGCATCTTCATCGGCAACAAGCTACGTGGCACACGCGGTGCGCTGATGAGCACCATCGGGTGCGCTCTACCCTCCTTCCTGATCATCCTGGCCATCGCCCTCTTCTTCCAGCAGTTCCGCGACAACGTATGGGTGGCACGTGCCTTCCGAGGCATACGCCCTGCCGTGGTGGCGCTCATTGCTGCACCCACCTTCAAGATGGCTCAGACGGCCAAGATAGGCTGGACCAACGTGTGGATTCCTGTGGCGGGCGCCTTTCTGATCTGGATGTTCGGCGTGTCGCCAGTATATATCATCATTGCCGCCGGCGTGGGTGGCTACCTCTACGGACGCTTCCTAAAGCCCACCGAATAAAGCCCCCTCTACTCTCTACTCTTTACTCTCTACTCTCTCTCCCATGATCTATCTACTGCTTTTCCTCACCTTCTTCCAAATAGGCCTTTTCGGCTTCGGAGGCGGCTATGCCATGATCTCGATGATACAAGGCGAAGTGGTGACACGCTACCATTGGCTCACCATGGGCGAGTTCACCGATATCGTGGCCGTATCGCAGATGACTCCCGGCCCCATCGGCATCAACAGCGCCACCTATGTGGGCTACCAAGCCGTGGTCAATGCCGGCTACAGCCACTGGATGGGAGTGTTAGGCTCGGCCACCGCCACCTTTGCCGTGGTGCTGCCATCGTTCATCCTGATGCTGCTCATCAGCAAATTCCTGATGAAATACAAGGATCACCCCATCGTGGAGAGCGTGTTCCTCGGGTTACGCCCCGCCGTGGTGGGGCTATTAGCAGCCGCCTGCCTGCTGCTGATGACCGCCGAGAACTTTTCCACCCCTCATGAATGTCCGTGGCAGTTCTGGCTCAGCATCGGCCTCTTCCTGTTCACGATGGTGGCCACGAAGGTGTATAAGATGAACCCCATCCGCGTGCTGCTCATCTGCGCGGTCGTGGGCATACTGCTGTTCTGACAGCCGTTCTACGTGCAAAACAGTGCTCCGTAGGCCCCTGCATGGGGGATACACGCACCACAGCCTACAGGAGGCAGAAAATAAATGTGAGTAGCCGTACAATAAAGCGAGACATTTGGACGTTATGATAATGTAAGCACACCAAAAACTTCTTCAGCCTATGCCTCAAACTTTACTCGTTCAGCTACACATCAACACCGAAGCCCCACAGCCCTCTGCCACCACACTGGCCAAGATTCGGGCTTTTGCCCGCGCCTTCCGTCCGCTGCCCGCATGAGCACTGCTTCGGATAGTTTTGTAACCGTTTCAACAAGCTCGTTACACCGATGAATATCATAGCTCCTTCGCTCTTGGCTGCCGACTTTGGCAACTTGGAGCGCGAAATGGAATGGTTTAACCGTTCTGAGGCCGACTGGCTGCACTTGGACGTGATGGACGGCGTGTTTGTGCCCAACATCTCCTTTGGTTTTCCGGTCATGCAGGCTGTTGCCAAGCTTACGTCCAAACCTCTCGATGTGCACCTGATGGTGGTGCAACCCGAAAAGTTCATCCCGCAGGTGCGCGATCTCGGTGCCTCCATCATGAACATACACCAGGAGGCTTGTGTGCATCTGCACCGCACCGTTCATGCCATTCACGAGGCAGGCATGAAAGCGGCCGTCTCACTCTGCCCTTCCACCCCTGTCGAGACCCTCACCGACATTATCCAGGACATTGATGTGGTGATGCTGATGACCGTCAACCCAGGCTTCGGCGGTCAGAAGTTCATTGAGCACAGTCTGGACAAGGTGCGGCGGATGCGTGCCCTTATCCAGCAGACAGGCAGCAAGGCACTCATCGAGGTGGATGGGGGCGTAAACCGACAGACAGCCCCTCGCCTGCACGAGGCTGGCGTCGATGCCTTCGTCACCGGCTCTGCCGTGTTCGGTGCTCCCGACCCCGCAGCCGAAGTGGCCGCACTCAAGCAACTCACGGGAAACAGGGACGATTGACGCTCGAAGACCGGCTCTTGGACTCTGACTATTGACCAGTGAACGGTGATCATTGAGCACTGAGCACTGTGCTCACTTGCGCGCCAGCGAGGCACATCCTCTTTTTTTTCACTTTTCACTTTCTCACTTTTCACCTTCTCACTCCCATGTCCCGCCCTTTGCTTGCCATCGCACTCTCCCTTATGGCCGGCACGGCACTGGGGCATTTCCTATTCTATGAGTGGGGCTACGGGGCATGGGCCGAGCGCGCCATCGGCTACCTGTGGGGTGGCATGCTCTTGTTGGCGCTGGTGGGCTTTCTGCTCAACTGGCATCAGCAGCATCGGAAAGGATGGTGCGCACGAGAGAACAGTTTCGGGCAGCGCACGCATCCCGAACGGGCCAACGCCCTCGACCGCATCCCCTACTTTCTCATTCTCACCATACTCTTCTTCCTGCTGGCCGGCACGCTGAGCTATGCCCGGTTCACGGCCCAACACTGGCCTTCATGGGTGCAAATGAAAGCCAGCCTCAAGCGCCCCATCAACCGCGGCAACCCCGACGAATTTAACTACGAGCGATGGTTGTGGGTGCAGCAAAAACGCATCGGCCCCGATGGCTGGACCGTCATCGACGAGCCGCACCCATCGGACTCTCTCCGCTCGCGCGCCCTCCGTCTGCGTGCCCGGTTCATCCAGCGCTATGCCCAAGCCGGGCTCGAAGGCGATACGCTGGCCCTTGTTTCGGCCATGACGCTGGGCGACCGCTCGCAGGTGAGCACCGCCACACGCGACCTCTATGCCGATGCCGGTGCCAGCCACCTGCTGGCCCTTTCCGGCCTGCATTTAGGCATCATCATCGGTCTGCTTTCCTGGCTACTGGGTGGCCGACGCCTGCGGTGGTCGCGGTGGCGATTGCCGGCCATCCTTGCCATCCTGGTTTTTGTGTGGTGTTTTGCCTTGCTGGCCGGTCTGCCCACTTCGCTGGTTCGTGCCGCACTAATGAACAGCGTATTCCTGCTGGCCATGCTCCTGGGGCGCGACAGCCACAGCATCAACCACCTGCTCGTGGCAGTCATCGTCATGCTCCTGCTGCGCCCCACCTATCTGCTCGACGTCGGCGCCCAACTGTCGGTCATGGCCGTGCTGGGCATCATCCTCTTCTACGGCCCTTTCAGCCGCTGGTTCCTTCAGCATGCACGCTCCACTTATATATGGCTGAAACGGCACCACCTGCTGGGCGTCTGCCAGCTGTTGCTGGTTTCGTTCAGCGCCCAGTTGCTCACCACACCGCTCGTGGCTCACTACTTCCACCAGATCAGTCCCTGGGGCGCCCTGTTCAGTCTCATCTATATTCCCCTCACCACCCTGCTCATCTACGGTTCGCTGTTACTGCTGATCGTCCCTGCCGGCATCTTGGCACAGGGCATCAGCCTGTTGGTGGGGCTACAAGGATGGTTCATGCAGACAGAGCAACGTTTGCCGCTATCCGTCATCCCCGATTTCTGGAGTGCGAAGGCGCGCCCAGCCCTGGTCGTGTATAACACACCCCGCTGCCCGGCCGTTCATGTCATCGCCTCGCCCAGCCGCAGTTGGCTTTTGGTTTCTGATTCTGCACGCGTGCAGCCCGAGAGCGGTCTGCGCTACATCGCTTCTTCCTTCTGGGCCAAGCGACTCACCGCCCCACCCACCCTACTTCATGGCCAGCATTCCCTGCAGGCCGCCGGTTGGCGCATCGCCATGCTCGACAACGACCAGCGTCGGCCGTACACAGCGCCCAATGGAGCGCCCCACAAACAGGCTGTTCTTCAGGCCAACGGCACACAGCTGTCCAACGCGCTGTCCGCATCGCCCAATGCCATCTCCATCGACGTCCTCGTCATTGCCCGCGGTTTCCGCGGCCACCTGCCAGCTGCGGTCGGAAACATCAAGCCACGACTCGTAGTGCTCGATGCAAGCCTACGGTCGTGGCAAGTGGAACAGTTAGAGGCCGAAGCCCATGCATGCGGGTGGCCCGTTTGGGATATCAGGAAGCGCGGAGCGCTCTACTTGACTACTTCAGGACCTTCCGCACCTTGTCGCCCTGTTTTACGATGAACGTGCCGTGTGTCGGCACATCGTTAAAGTTGAACTGGGCCGTGGGAGCTGTGTAGATGAGGCGGCCCTGGAGGTCATAGACACGGGTTTGGTTGCTCGGGTTCGGTTGCTGATAGCCTACTTCCTTGATACGGTCAACGATGTAGGCTTCCTTGCGTTCCGAGATGGTTGTAGTGGTTTCTTTGCCGGTATAGTAGATATCGTAGGCAACCTCTCCGCCATGGGCAATGATACTGTGCCACACTTGCTCAACCTTATCCCTTGAGCCGAAACTCAGGCGGTAGGTATGACCTGGAACCATTTCGTTTTCCACGTAATAATAGAACAGTTCTGCAGGTTCGCGGAGGAAATAGCCTGTGCCAGATTCCCAAGTGATGGGGTCGGTCTCTTTTATTTCCCATGGTTCGCCGGTGGTCACGTCAAGTCCAAACAGTCCGAATTCTCCATCGAATGTAGAGGGCGTTATGTTAAAGAAGCCGGCGGTTGATGTTATATGGATGGTTTTATGGGCAACGCCATTGTCGTCAGTTTCCTCTTTGAATGAGAAGGTGTAGGGATTACCATCGTATGAAAAGATTCGTGGCTCGGCTCTGTCGGTGTCGTAGGGTTCGGTGCGAATACCATATATCATATCTTGGCCATCCTTGAACTTCATGGTGGATGGATTAAGGAGTTGAATATTATAATATCCATCAGAATCGCCGCCCCAGCCCCAGTTTACATAGACCAGGCCATCGGCATCCAAGCCACAGAACACAAAAGCGTGTCCGCCTTCCTGCTCGTCTTGGCCGCCATAGATGATGGGGCATTTGGCTTCCATTTCGCGATATATAATGTTGTTCCACTCCTCGTCTGTACCTTGAAAAAAGGCACGTTCTGCATATTTGATACACTTTTCCGGGTAGTTGAAGCAAGTGGTCAGGGCCGAACCGGCCAGATAGTTATATGTGCCGCTTCCGTTCTTGTCATATTGCATGTACGTAGCATACCCGCAGTCGCGAATGAATTTGGCTACGCTATTCTTCTGACGGTCGGTGGCACGGCCGTACATATTAAGGAAGGGGAAGAAGTAGATGCCCTGAATATCAAGCGAATCAACTTTATATCTTTTGCCTCCCGGTGTTTCTGAACAATAGGCATAACCGCGGAAGTTTACGTTGCCAGGATGCTGACAGTAGTTCATACATTGTGCCATTGCCACAGCCACACAACCTGCAGGATAGTTGTTGGGGGTGAGCAGGTTGTAAGGAGCTGATTGATGCCAAAGCGTGGTGATGAAGGGTTCAACGGGTGTGGTTGCTATGCGGCGCTGTGAAATGCTTTGGGGCATCTGGGTTGCCTCAGCATCCGCAATATTACGCTCTGCTACTGAGAGGAACCATCGCAGCCCATCAGGCATTTTAGCCGGCGAGAAACTACTTTGCGCATAGCCAATAACAGGCTCTGTCAAGTCGCTCTTGGATACGATGACAAAAGCATTGTCCGTTTGTGGGGCAAATACTGCGTATGTATTGCCTTCAAACACACACTTTGACGTAACGGAACCAAAGGTTGCCCCATTAATATTCTTCACCCCTAAGGCCATATTGAGATATCGGTTGGCTATTGCCTGCATGGCGGTCTGTGAACGTTCTGCTGCACCAGCCGAAAGTACCGAAAGCATTAAGCAGAAAAGTGTAAGGTTTCTTTTCATATAAAATGTGGAGATATTCTATTTTACGGAAAATTGTGCCGGGCTTTCACCCGGCACAATTCAACAGATATTTTATGGTATAATCAGTTACTTTGAAGCTGCAACCAGGTGCTTACGGATAAGAAGCGGAGTTATAGAACGCAACGTCTGGACGCGCTTGTGGCTGGTACGGATTGCTTTCTTCACCTCGGCTTCACCTGTGATAGTGAAGGTGTCGGCTGCGATGTATGCTTCACTGTCGTTGTAGTAAACGAGATAGAGCGTGAACACACCCTTGGAGTAGCTGGATACATATTTTGCATAGTTCTCAGCACCACCGGTATATGTCTGCACATCAGCTACGAAGAGCTCACCCTTGCTACCGCTGAGACCAGAAGCCTGATCTTCAGGAACGGTAATTGTTCCATCTTCATTCATGATGAATTCAAGCGTCTTCTCGTTGCCCCAAGGTGCAATCTGATAGTGCGATTCGTTGTCGGCATCAACGTTGAGTGCAAGGCCTTCTTCGGTTACGATCTTGTCGTTGTCAGGATCACTAAGCAAGTCGTAGTAGTAGGTGCCTACATAGGCTGGAGCCCAATTTACGGACACTTCGCCACCCTCGATGACAGCTTTCACCTTGGAGGACAGTTCGCCGGCCACTTCGCCAGCAGCATTGAAGGCGACAATAAGCACGTAGTAAGTACCACTCTCATCATACGGCAGGCGGAAAGCAGTACCATCGGCCACGTCAACAGCGCCTTCGTACGTGCCTGCTACCAGAGCATCGTGAATACTTTCATAGGTATCCTCGGTAACCAATGCGGCCTTTGCCGAGGCGATGTCTTGGCCGAAGTATGCGATACCTTCTACAAAGTACTGCTGATCGGTGTCGATGAAGCGGCCCACATACTCATAGTCGAGGCTGTAGTCAGCAATGGCGGCACCGGGCAATGCCACAGCAAACATGCCAGAGGTGTTAAAGCCATCATAGAGACCTCCGTTGTTGTAGTTGGACATGGAACCCAAGAAACTGTTGGCGGGCATGGTGATGACACCATCCTTCAGCTGACCGAAGTATTCTGCTTGTTGCGACTTTACAGCATCCAATGAGTTTCCTTTACGCAGATAATATGCGGGGAACGACTCAAAGTACATCGAGCCATAGCCGAAATCCAACCCGGCGTAGAATGCCTCTACCCAAACGTATTCGGGATCCTCGGCGTGGATGACAATGTTGTAGTCGCCATCGCCTTCCCATCGGCTGGGTTTGTATAAGCTGTGGCCCTTATAAGGATTGATCAGCCGATATACACCATCGGTCACGACATTCTTCTGGATGGCTACTGCCCACACATCTGGATCAGAGGCAAAACTGCTTGTCCAGTCTGCAAAGAGGCCTTCACGATAGGAACCTGTGCCCAAATCAACCCATTCCGTAGCACCTACTTTGAGGTTAAGTTTGGATGCACCGTACGGCGTGGTGTAGTCCTTGCCAAGCTCAATCGACATACTCTCATAGATTCCGTACTCCACCTCATCAGGGTTGTAGGTAATGTCGATGTTTGCACTTTCTTCGCCATCGGCAAAGGCTACAGAAGTGGGAACAGTATAGATGCTACCTTCTTCCTGCTCGGCAGTGATGGGAACGGTAACAGCACCGCTGGTATTGGCACGATAGACAGGGATGGTGAACTTGCTCTCGGCCTTGGAAACATCAAAGGTTGAGGGCAGATCACTGCTGAAAAATACCTGAGCACCAGTAGGCAGGGGGGCAGGAGCGATGGTCTCATCATCGCTGCACGAAGTGAAGGCGAAGCCTACTGCCAACAGCATCAAGGTATAACCTAATATACGTTTCATAATATAATGTATTTCTGTTTAACTGATTTAATTACTATTAGCGATTTTAGTCTGTTACGCCATCCTTAAGTTCCGGGTTCTGCTCAGACACAGGCTGAGAACCACCTTCGTTGTTCACGATGCCAGCGTTGGTGTCGGTCTCGGTGGTGGGGAAGCGCATGTTGAGCCATGGGTCGTCGGCCTTAATGTTGAACATGAAGGCGGCAGGGACATTGGTGGGAGCAGGCTTGCCATCGGCACCGAGGTGGAAGCGTACGAAGGGCTTGTTCAGGCGGCGGGTATCCACCACGCTGAAGCCTTCCATCCACAGCTCTACGCGACGCTGGAACCAGATCTCATCAGCCAGACTGCGACCGCTGGCATTTGAATTGTAGGAAGGATCACGATAGGTCTTGACAAAGTTCTCCAGCACGGTGCGTGCCTGTGCCTCGTCGCCGCTCTTGAGCAGACCTTCGGCCTGAATCAGGATCATTTCCTCAACGCGCATCAGGGGCCAGTCGTTGGCGTTAGTCACGCTGCCGGCGCCAGTCTTCATGCCGAACTTAACGTTGGTGTAGGGGGCATAGGGACCCTTGTCGCCGTTGGCATCCTGATAGGTAGCAATAGCATCGCCCTCGGCCATTACAACACCATCGGTAATCCACTGCACACCTTCAAGGTTGGGTGAATGGAGGTTCTCATCAAGCCACCAGCCCTTACGCACATCGGTCGAAGGAATTTTGTCGTAAAGGATCTTATTGATTTGAGGTACATTGTCCGTGGCGGGGCCGTAGCCGTTGCCCGTGAAGGCACTGGTCCAGCTGGCGCTGGTGCGGTAGCCATAGCTGCTGCCCATATCTTCGGTGATGAGGATACCCCAAATCCAGTTATGCTCGTCGATGCGGCAGAAGGCGGGCTTGTTCACCTCGTTGATGGCGGCTGGCGTGTAGCCTTCCATGGCCTTGGCGGCATCGGCGGCAGCTTCAGCCCAGTTGCCCATGTAGAGGTTGGCGCGGGCACGCAGGCCATAGGCCACGTTCAGATCAACCATGTGCTTGCTGGTGCGCTTGAAACCTTCCAGGTGCTCGATGGCCCAAGTCAGATCCTGAAGGATCACCTCGTACACCTCGGCCACTGTGGCGCGCGGATTGTTTGCATAATCAACACCTGCAGTCAGAACTGGGATGCAGGGCTTGTCCTTGCACGTCTCATAGCTGCCCTGGAAATAGGGGGCCAGCGACAGGTAGTCAAATGCACGCAGGGCCTTGGCTTGTGCAACCTTGTACTGCGCCTCTTTCACTTCGGTGTCCTCGCCAATCTGATTGATGACATCGTTGGCCATACCCAGCTGGTTGTAAGGTACCTTGTAACGGATATAAGGGTTAGCATAGTCAGGGTTACGGTCGGACAGTTCGCTGGCAGTGCTGAACCAGTTGTATCCATTGTCTGCACCAAAGGCATCGCCGCCTTCCAATGATAGGGAGATAGCGGCCATGATGAAGCCGAAGTCGTCGGCACGGCTGCTGCTGGTGAACACGCTGCTTGCTTCGCCCATCATGTTGTACATGCCGGAGAATGTAGCATCCACGCGCTCAGACACGGCTGCTACCGTCTCGTTCATCTGCTCGGTAGTGAGGCTTCCGCCCTCATAAACCATATCGTCCATGCCATCGCACGCCGTGAAGGTCAAAGCGGCACCGAGCGTTAATAGGGAAATCTTATAGAGTTTCATATATTGCGATATTTTGATTTACGAATAACATATGTCTGTGTCATAGGTAGATGTCAGAACTTCACCTGCAGGCCGGCGGTTACGCTGCGCATAGTAGCATACTGGCCTGTGGCCAGGCCGGCACCAGAGGTATATGAACCTACGCCAGAAGTGTAGCGGGGGTCAAGACCCTTGCGTGCCGTTACGAGGAAGAGATTCTCGCCTGCGAAATACACGCGGAGGCTGCGAATCTGAGCTTTCTGGAGCCACTTCTTGGGGAAGGTGTAGCCCACAGTCAGGTTGTTCATGGAGAGGTAGTTGCTGCTGGTGAGGAAGCGGTCGATGGATGTCTGCGAAGTGGCCTCGGTGTCGCCGTAGCTCATGCGGGGGATATCGCTGCCGGTGTTCTCGGCGCTCCAGGCATCAAGCAGATCCTTGTGCATGGCCTGACCCTGGCTGCGGCCATTGTGCATCAGCTGGTGGTAGGCACCGTCGTAGGTCTTACCGCCCAGTTGGAAGCTGAACTGTGCGCTTAGGTCAAAGCCATAAGCCTCGAAGGTGGTGCCGAAACCGCCAATCACCTTGGGCTGGACATCGCCCAGGTCATACTGGTCGGCTTGGTCCTGCGAGTTGGTCACAATCTGGCGTCCGGTCTTTACGGGGTTACCATCGGCATCAGTCACGGCTTCATAAACCAGACGACCTTGGTCATCGACCTTGTCCACCATGATGACGTTACCCTCGGAATCCTTCATTTCGTCGCCGTTATCATCCAGCTGCGGAACCTGAACCACCTGCATCTTGGTCTCTTCAGTCCAGTACAGGGCCTGACCGTCCTGGAAGTTGTAGTCCCACTTGTTGATGGCAAAGTCATCGCCCGTGTAGGTACCACCGTAGGTTCCGGCATATTTGAGCATGTAGGCCTGGGTTACAGAACCACCCACGCGGATGATGCTGTTGCTGTACTTGATGCCGCCAGCAGCCTCGTCAGCAGGATCCAAGCTCAGGAACTCATTGTGGTTGTGTGCCAGTGCAAAGTTGATGTTCCACTTGATGTTCTTGGTGCGGAACACATCACCGTTCAGCGAGAGTTCAACACCGCGGTTCAGCAACGTACCCACGTTGGCAGGATAGGTGCGGGCGTTGATACCGGAGCTGAGGGGCAGATACTTGGTGTAGAGCAGGTCTGTGGTGCGACCGGTATAAACCTCGAACGTACCGTTCAGGCGATACTTGAACAGAGAGAAGTCCAGACCGAAGTTCCACATCTTCTTGCTTTCCCAAGTCAGTTCCTCGTTACCCTTGCTGGAGAGCGACACGCTGTATTCGCCAGTCTCCTCATTGTAGGAGGGCGCATAGGTGTCGGCGTAAGCATGCCAACCCATGTTGTCGTTACCGTTGGCACCGAAGCTTACCTTAGCTTTCAAAAGGTCAACCCATTCTACGTCCTTCATGAACGATTCTTTGTTAATCTGCCAGCCAACACCGAAGCCGCCGAAGTTACCCCAACGGTGGCCGGGGGCGAAGATGCTGGATGCACCGCGACGGAAGTCGGCATCGAAGAAGTAGCGCTCGCCGTAGTCATAGCTGACGCGGCCCAGGATGCCCTGACGCATCAGGTGGTCGGTGTAAGAACTGACATCCTCGTTCTTGTGTGCGAGGGCATTGTTCAGCTCGCCAGTGTATGGGTTGAAGAGGTGGTCGTTGCTGCCGGAAATGCGCTGATCCATGCGCTTCTCCTGCTCATAACCTACCATTACACCAATGTTGTGCACATCGGCAATGGTTCTACGATAGTTTGCCAGATACTGTTGGTTCACATCAAATGCGCGGTTGTGCAGGGCATAAGCCTGGCCATCATAGGCAGCTGCAGAGCCAAAGCGGCTATACAGGTCGTTCTGACGGCTGTTAATGTCCTGAACAGCCAGCTGTGCGCTGATGTCTAAACCAGCGATAGGCGTTACCGTAGCTTTCCACATGCCGGTGAAGATGTCGCTATAGGTGCGGCTACGGTCGTACATATTGTCGCGAACAGCGTTGCCCACGATGGCGGGGCGGCTGAAATTGGTTTGGTTGCTGTCGTAAATCTGAATACCATTCTCCACCTTCAGGCTTCCGTCAGCGTTACGCACGTAGAGAGGATAAATCGGTCCGATGTTGTTGGTGATATAGAACAGGTTACCGCTGCTTCCATAGGTTGTGGTGTAGTAGGGCGACTCGCTGATACCATGGGTGAAGCCCATGTTTGTTGCCAGTGTCAGCCATTTCTTTGCCTTGTATTCTACGTTGGTACGGCCGGTGTAGCGCTCATACTTGGAGTTGTCCACAAAGCCGGCATCGTTCAGGTAGCCCACGCCGGCATAGTAGCTCAGACGGTCGGTACCGCCACTCACGCTGGCGTTGTATTCCTGGCGGAAGCTGTTGTGGTAGGTCTCATCGTACCAGTTGTCGGGGGTGTAGTAGTATTGTCCGTCGGTGTAACCAAGCGTTGCGTTGGGGTTCAGACGGAAGTTGGTACCGATGAGGTTCTGGCCTGCAGGTACGGTATATACCTGATAGCCCAAGCCGCCGTTGGCACCATTGTAGATGTTGGCGTTGGCAAAGGCATGTGCATCCTCGGCACTCTTGCCAAGGTTCATGGTCTGCCAGTTATAAAGACTGCGATACTGGGTCTCGTAGTACTGTGCCGGGTCGGTAATCACGTCGTAGTTGGGCACCAGGCGGGAGTTCGAACCCCACTTGCCTTCGAAGGTCACCTCGGCATCCTGACGGCCACGGGCCTTCTTGGTGGTGATGAGGATTACGCCATTGGCACCACGTGAGCCATAGATGGCGGTGGCGCTGGCATCCTTCAGCACAGAGATGCTCTCAATATCGTTAGGGTTCACACTTGCCAAGCCCTGTACCATGGGTACACCATCGATAACGTACAGAGGAGTGTCAGTGGCGTTAAACGAACCGAAGCCACGGATGCGGATGGTAGGTGCGCTACCAGGACCAGAGCTCACGCCCGTGGCCTGAATACCGGCTACCTTACCAATCAGCGAGTTGGTAGCAGTAGAGCTGACGTGACTGGTAATTTCTTCGCTCTTGATTTCCACGGCCGAACCGGTGAAGGTGGAACGCTTGGTGGTACCGTAACCAATCACCATCACTTCATTGAGCAACTGGTCGTCAGTGTCCAGTGCAATCTGCATGCCATTGCGGGCCTTCACCACGCGGGGCAGCATGCCGATGTGGCTCAGCTCTAAGCGTGCGTTGGCATTGGGCACCGTAATGGTAAACTCACCGTTAGCATTCGTCGTGGTACCCGTCTTGGTGCCGAGCACCTTCACGGATGCACCAGGCAAAGGTTCGCCTTCATCAGCCGTGATGATAGTGCCCTTCACCGTGACTTGTGCCATCGCCATCCCCACGCAGAGGAAAAGCGAGGCCAATAACATAGAAAGTCTTTTTTCCATAAATACTCTCATTGATTAAACATAATGTAACTTATCTTATTATTTTTGCTTCTTCACATGCTAATCATTGTGGTTGCGTAATGCAGGGCACTAAACTGAGCCCTTTCGCTAATGTCATATCGCTATTCGTTATCCATTGGTGCCAAACGAAACTAATGCGCTAATCATAAAACGCGGCAAATTTAACGCTTTTTTAGTAAACGGCAATTAAATTTATCAAAAAATGTACTTTTACCCTCCTTTTTTTGTCAAAAATGCGTAAAAAGGGGGCATTTAGGTGAAGAAATAGCACCATTCCACCCTTTTTTAGTGACACAAGTTGTTGCGTGTGGCTCATGCGTTGGCTGCTAAAGGGAATTAAATAATGTACGCGCGCGCACGACTATGCCATCGCTTTGAAACTTCATAATGCACACTTACAATCATGATGGCACTGCTTGAGAACCGTTTCGTGTGGACACATGTTTGCATATCCAGGCATTTTTTTGTGTGGAGGCCTTTTTACCTTTCGCTAAGTTACATTATGTTTAATTAACGAGAGTATTTATGGAAAAAAGACTTTCTATGTTATTGGCCTCGCTTTTCCTCTGCGTGGGGATGGCGATGGCACAAGTCACGGTGAAGGGAACCATCATCACAGCTGATGACGGTGAACCTTTGCCTGGTGCTTCGGTCAAGATCCTGGGTCAGAAGACCGGTACAACGACCGATATCAATGGTGCGTTCACCATTACAGTGCCCGATGCAAACACACGATTGGAGCTGAGCCATATCGGCATGCTGCCCCGCGTGGTAAAGGCCCGCAACGGCATGCAGATTGCCTTGGACACTGATGATAAACTGCTGGAAGAAGTGCTGGTGGTAGGTTATGGTACTAGCACCCGTTCCGCCTTCACGGGTTCGGCTGTGGAGATCAAGAGTGACGACATCACCAGCCACGTCTCAGCTTCGGCCACAAGCGCCCTTGTCGGCAAAGTGGCCGGTATCACTGCCACATCAAGTGACGGCGCACCCGGCAGTGCCCCCACCATCCGCATCCGCGGTATTGGTTCGTACGCAGCCTCTACCACCCCGTTGTATGTGATCGACGGTGTGCCCATGTCACAAGCTTTGTCCACTATCAACCCCAACGATATCGAGAGCATCTCCGTGCTGAAGGATGCCAGTGCAACTGCCATCTATGGAAACCGCGGTGCCAACGGCGTCGTGATCATCACCACGAAGAAGTCCAAGGGTGTGGCCAAGGATGCCGAAGTGACCTTCGACGCCCGCGTGGGTAGCAACTCCCGCCTCATTCCCCGCTACGACCTCATCACCGATCCCGGCCAATACTATGAGACCCAGTATCGTGCCCTGTACAACAGCGTGGCTTACAATGGCGGAACCTCTGCCGACGCTTACGCTTTTGCCGATGCCACACTATACGGTGACGTGAACAATGGCGGCCTGGGCTATCAGGTCTATACACTGCCGGCCGGCGAGAAGCTGATCGGTACGAACTTCCGTCTGAACCCCAACGCCAAGCTGGGCTATAGCGACGGCCAGTACTACTACACTCCTGACAACTGGTACGATGAGGTTTATCACTCCTCCACCCGCCAGGAATACAACGCCAGTGTGAGCGGCAACTCCGGCCGTATGAGCTACTTTGCCAGCGCCGGTTATCTGAACGACGGTGGCCAGGTGGACAACTCGCAGTTCGAGCGCTACACCGCCCGTACCAACCTGGAATACCAAGCCAAGAAGTGGCTGAAGCTGACTACGAACATGGCTTTCACCCACTATGACAACCAGCGCCCCTCTTACAGCGACACCTACGGCAGCAGCACCAACGTGTTCTACACCATCAACGGCATTGCCCCCATCTTCCCGCTGTATGTACGCGATGCTCAGGGCAATATCATGACCGAGCAGGGCCGCACCGTGTATGATGCAAACCAGACCAACTTCCGTCGGCCCAGTTTCGGTGGCAACAGCGTACGCGACAACGTGAATAACCGCCGCCGCACCTACGATGACATCTTCTTCGGCCAATGGGGTGTCACGGTGACTCCCATCGAAGGCCTCGACATCAAGGCCAACCTCAGTGCCACCAGCGACAACGCACGCAGCACCAGTCTGTCCAGCCGCTTCGGTTCGGCCAGCAGCGTAGATGGTGCCGCATCTGTGAGCAGCAGCCGCTACTTCTCTGTGAACCAGCAGTACATGGTGAACTACTTCCACACCTTCAACGAGGTGCACAACTTGGGCATCGTGGCCGGTTACGAACAGCTGAAGGACAAGGATCAAGGTCTGAGCGCCTACAACACCCACCTGTACAACCCCTATATCGGTGAAATCAACAATGCTGTGGGTCCGAACGATGACATGAGCATGACTTCTTCTACCGACAACTACATGACCGAAGGCTATCTGGCCCGTGCCACCTACGACTATGCCGAGCGTTTCTTCGCTAACGCCAGCATCCGTCGTGATGCCAGCTCGAAGTTTGCTCCCGGCCATCGCTGGGGTACGTTCTGGAGCGCCGGTTTCGCATGGCAGGTGAATAAGGAGGAGTTTATGAAGGACATCAGCTGGGTGGATCTTCTTAAACTGAAGATTTCCTATGGTGAGAACGGTAACGACGGCGGTATGGGCTGGCACGCATACGCAGACCGCTACGCCACCAGCTTCAACAGTACCACCAAAACCTACAATGTGACCATGTCCGACAAGGGTAACGAAGACCTGACCTGGGAAACGAAGAAGATGTGGAACTTCGGTGTTGACTTCTCTTTCTTCAACTACCGCCTGAACGGTACGTTCGAGGTCTATACCGGCACCACCAGCGACCTGCTGTGGTGGAAGCAGGTGCCCCTGAGCTCAGGTCTGACCGTGACGTCCTTCCCCGCGAACGTGGGCAAGCTGCTGAACCGCGGTGTTGAGCTCTCGCTGAACGGCGATGTAATCCGCACCAAGAACATCAAGTGGAACTTGAACATGAACCTGGCCCATAACCACAACGAGTTCACAGAGCTGGACGCAAGCATCACCGAGAAGGGCCTGCGCTCCAGCAACCAGATCGTACGTTTGGGCGGTTCGCGCTACCACGCTTATATGAAGAAGTTTGCCGGTGTGGATCAGACCAACGGCCGTGCCCAGTACTGGAAGGCTTATACTTACGCTGATCAGGATAAGAAGGATCCCAATGACCTGACACTGATGAGCAATACTTATGGCGAAGGCCCCATCGTGAAGGAAGAACTGACCTACGACCTGACCGAGGCCAGCCTGTATGACTGCGGCGACGTCCTACCCAAGCTGCAGGGCGGTTTCGGCACCACGTTCGAGGCTTACGGCTTCGACCTGAGCGCACAGTTCAGCTACCAGTTGGGCGGCAAGACTTACGACGGCGGCTACCAGCAGCTGATGCACAACGGTAGCGGCCAGCAGCTTGGCACGGCCATGCACAAGGACTTGCTCAAGGCTTGGAGCCCCGAGAACCCCAACTCTGACATTCCTCGCCTGAGCACATCGGCCAACGACGATCCCGGCTCTGGCTCACAGACGCCCATAGACCGTTTCCTCACCAGCAGCAACTATCTCTGTCTGAACAACCTGACCGTGGGCTACACCTTCCCGCGCGAATGGACCCGCAAACTTCAGATTCAGAACCTGCGCGTGTACTTCGCCGGCGAGAACCTCTTCCTGCTCACCGCCCGCAAGGGTCTTGACCCCCGTTTCAACCTCGGTATTGGCAGCTTCACCGCCGGACAGGGCCTGGCATCGGGTAGCTACTCGGCCATGCGCACCTTCACTGGCGGTCTGACCGTAACCTTCTAAGAAGCAAGAGACGTAAAGAAGTATAAGAAGTTTTCAACAATAAACAACGTATCTATATGAAACTATATAAGATTTCACTTTTCGTGCTCGGTGCCACACTGCTGACTGCCTGCAACGACATTGACGAGCAGGTGCCCGAAGACGGCTCTCTCACCAAGGAGCAGCTGCAAGAAACCAATTTGGCTATTCCCGAGCGCGCCGAAGCTACCTTCAACGGTATGTTCGATATGATGGGCAAGCCCCACACCTGCTGGCCCACTGGCGGTAACAGCAGCCGTGCCGACGACTTCGGTTTCATCACCATCGCCCTCTCGGCCGACTTGGAAGGTGCCGACATCTGTCTGCCTAACAGCGGTTACAACTGGTTCTCCACCTGCTCGGAATACTCTACCCGCAATGCCAACTATGCCAACCCCTACATGCGCTACCGCATCCCTTATAACCAGATCGGTATCGCCAACGAGGTGCTGGCTCTCTACCCCGAAGACACCACCGACCCCAATGCCGTCAACATGCTGGCTCAGGCCCGTGCCATCCGTGCTTTCGACTACCTGAACCTGGCTCCCTACTTCCAGTTCAGCGCTGCCACCTCTGCTGACCAGCCCTGCGTGCCAATTCTGCGTGCAGGTGCGGACTACTCCAACAATCCCCGCGCCACGGTGAAAGAGGTGTACGAGTATATCATCGAGGACCTGAACTATGCAGTTGACCATCTGCAAAGCGGCGTTCGCACCAGCAAGGACCGCATTGATAAAAATGTAGCCCTGGCGCTGCGTGCACGTGCCAACCTGGCACTGGGCAACTGGGCAGACGCTGCAGCCGATGCCGAAGCTGCCATGCAGGGCTACACGCCTGCCACCATCGCCGAAGTGAGCAAGCCTGCTTTCTGCAACATCAACGAGCACAACTGGATCTGGGGTATCAACATCACCACCGAGATGGCCGGCATCGACGGCGCTCCCACTGCAGCATCCTGGTACTGCGCCTTCACCGGCGACGGCTACGCTCCATACATCAATCCTCCCTTCATCAACACCCTGTTGTACAACAAGATTCCTGCCACGGACGTGCGCAAGGGCTGGTGGCTGGATGCCAACAAGCAATCGCCCAACCTGGAAGGCCTCACTTGGGTTGATCCCGAAACAGGTGCTACGGCAACCGGCAACGAGATTCCTACCTTCGTGATCAAGGATGTAAAGATTGCCTATGATCCCTATACCAACGTGAAGTTCGGCATGAAGAGCGGTGTAGGTTCCACCGTGAACAACAATGACTTCCCCCTGATTCGTGTGGAGGAGATGATTCTCACGCTGGCTGAGGCTCAGCTACGCGGCGGTGATGAAGCCAAGGCCAAGACAACGCTCGAGAACTTCGTGAAGACCTACCGTGATCCCAGCTACAGCGCCGCTGCCGGTGGCCGTTCGCTGGCCGACGAGATTTGGTTCCAGCGTCGCGTAGAGTTGTGGGGCGAAGGCCTGTTCATCTTCGATGCCAAGCGTCTGAACAAGCACATTGTTCGTTTCCATGGCAAGGGTAC
The DNA here is from genome assembly GCA_017526905.1 of Bacteroidaceae bacterium. Taxonomy (GTDB): domain Bacteria; phylum Bacteroidota; class Bacteroidia; order Bacteroidales; family Bacteroidaceae; genus Physcousia. The sequence continues at coordinate 38,969 of JAFXQT010000006.1, forward strand.
TACCAACTTCCCCGATGCCTTCCAGTTCAACGTGGAGAACAACGATCCCTGGCTGAACATGCGCTTCCCCAGCACCGAGTTGAACAACAACTATGCCATCGTGGACAACAATGGTGGTCAGCAGCCTGTTGCAGGTGAGGAAGCAGGCAAGCCCGTGCTCCGTGACGGCGTGACCGACTAATGAGAGAATACCACATACACACTACATTCACATAAACAAAGAACAACGTTATGAAACTGAACAAGATATTCCTCATGTCGCTGATTGCAGCCACTGGTCTGGCATTCACTGCCTGCAGCGACGATGACGATTACACTCCCGGCGAGGCTGCGGGCAAGACCAACGTGACCTTTGCTGGCGAGGAGAACAAGACGCTCGCTCTGGACGACACCGAGTTCACGGTTACCGTACAGCGTGCCGACAGCGAGGGTGCGCTCACTGTGCCCATCGTTGTGCTGCACAAGCCCGATGTGTTCACCGTGCCCGAGTCGGTCACCTTCAATGATGGCGAGGCCACAAAGGACATCACTATCAAAGTGAGCGACAAGGCCGAGGCATTCGTGAACTACACCCTCATGCTCACCTTCCCCAATGAATTCTGTGCCAACACCTACAAGGACATCGATGCCGAATATATGAAGGTGGAGGATGCAAAGGACGAGGAAGGCAATGTGTTGAAGGACGAGAAGGGCAACGTGCTGAAGGACACCCTGTATCTGCCTTACATTGACCCCGAAAGCACAGCCTACGGCTACTCCACCATGCAGATTACCGTGCACAAGGAAGACTATAAGCCTTGGGGCTCGCTGACCTATGCCAGCTGGCTCTTCGAGGATCAGTGGGATTCCAATGTCTATTACTCCGAGTTCCTCGGCTTGTACCGCTGTGATATCTTCTACGACGGCTTCAGCTACTATTTCAAGTACGATCCCGAGGAGCACACTATCCAGTTCACCGATGCCGCCGGTGTAGAGAAAACGGACACCTACTTCGGTTATGTACATCCCTCATACGGCGACGTGTACACCCGCTGGATGAAAGACGATGACAAGTATGATGCAGAAAATGATGTATATTACATCGCCATAGCTTACCGCGTGTCCGCTGGCAGCTTCGGTACTGACTACGACCTAATCCAGATGCACGAAGGCGAATCCGCTGAATAAGACATTCATACTATGCGAAACAAGACAGCAATCATATTGCTGCTTACGATGCTACCGGCTCTGCTCTCCGCAGAGCCGGTAGGTTTGCGTAAAGCACTTCGCCAGGCAGAAGCCATTGTTGGGAAGCCCATGTCTCAACTACAAGCCCCGGCAACACGGGCTTCAGAAGCGGCGGAACCGCCATACTATATCTTCGCCGCCACGGACGGGGAAGGGTTTTGTATCGTGGCGGCCGACGATTCGCTGCCCGCCATCCTGGGCTATAGCCACGAGGCACGGGTATCGGCAGTCGAGGACATGCCTGAAGCGTTGAAACTGTATCTGCTGAACGCGGTAGCGCTGGAACGCCCGGATGCCAGCACACCGCAAGCAGCGCAGGCCAGTGAAGTAGCACCGCTCTGCCCCACACAATGGGGGCAGGACAAGCCATACAACACGCTCTGTCCACAAAAAGCCGGGCGGCGATGCCCCACCGGGTGTGTCGCAACGGCACTGGCACAGATCATGTATCGGTGGAAATGGCCCATTCAGGGAAAGGGCTACAGCTGGGCCAAGGACGGAAACGGCGAGACCTACAGCGGCACGCTGGAACACATCTACAACTGGGATGCCATGCGCGCCACCACCGGCGAAAACCAGAACGACTCTGCGGCAGCCGAGGCCGTGGCAACCCTGCTCTACGACTGCGGGCTGTCCGTCAACATGAACTACGACACCGATGGCAGCGGCGCCATCACACCATCCAAGGCGCTAAGTGCCAACTTCGGCTATGTTGCATCCACACTCCGGACACACCACCGCGACTGCTACTCGAGCAGCGAATGGCTGGCCATGATCAAGCATGAGCTGGACAACGGCCGCCCCATCTATTACGCCGCGATGTCAAGCATAGACGGCAGTGACAACGGCATGGGGCACGCATTTATCATCGATGGCTACGACGTGGCCGACAACGTACATGTCAACTGGGGCTGGGATGGCACATGGGACGGGTTCTTCCCGCTTGCACGCCTGAACCCCGGCAACAACCTGTTCGACTTGAAGCAACGGATGACCGTCGGGATTATACCTGCCCGCAATGGCGAAACGGGCACCCTGCTAGAATTCCCGTATGTGAGCGAGCCGCTGAAATGCAGCGTAAGTACATCCATGCAGAAGACGCAGGCCTTTACTGTCACAGTGGGGCAAGTGAGCAATCCCAATGCCAACGCCCACACATGGCAACTGTCCATAGGCATCTTTGACACTTCGGGTCAAATGCTGGGCGAAGTGAAGAGCGGCCCCACGCCCTCGGTATCACTTAACCCCGGCTACATATCTGGCAGCCAGACCAATATCAGTTGCAAGTTGAAAGACAGCTACCCGGACGGGCTCTATGCGCTCCGCCTGATATTCAGGGAAGCGGGGACCGATGAATGGCAGCTGCCCGACATGGTGGGCGGTTTCACCAAGAATGGCATTTATATCAAGATTGCAGGCAAGCGTGTTACGTTCAGCGACGGCGCTGAATACATCGCAGTCGGTGTCCGAGATATTCCGCAGCAAGACGTGAGCACCAGGGCCGACGAGACGCTTACGCGTGTCTATGACACCGCCGGGCGTCTGGTCTATTCCGCTCCGACCCGCAGTTTCGACCTCTGGGAAGTACCCGTCCACGGCATCCTGATGATTCATCAAGGTCAGCGCACACAGAAAGTGGTTCGATAAGGCCCACACTACCACAAAACATCATACATCTATGAAAAAGCTACTTACACTATGCTTCTGCACCATGGCATTGGCACCTGCGTCAGGCCAGCGCACTGACGACGAGATGCGTGCCATCGCGGCTGCAAAACTGGGGCTGCAAAACAACGTGAAAGCAGCAGATGGACACCAAACCGGTGACCGCATCCGTTGCACGCTGAGCCGTCCCGCACTGAACGTATATTCTCCCACCGATGCCCAAGGTTTTGTCATTGTGGCCAAGGATGAGCACGTACCTGCTATCCTTGCCTATGGCGACGGATCGTTCCCGACGGAACAAATACCGGCAGACATCCAGTGGTGGATGGAATCAGTCGAGCGCAACCTGTCCGGACAGACGCCCAGCATGGGGCGCGTTTTGCTGAGCGAATACAAGCCCATCAACAACTTCATAACCACGCAGTGGGATCAGGGCAAGCCATACAACCTGAAAACGCCCAAAGTCAACGGACAAAATACGCCCGTCGGTTGCGTGGCGGTGGCCTTGGCTCAATGCATGAACTACTGGAAGTACCCCGAATCGGCCAACTTTACTGAAACCTACTACGTAAAGGACGATAAGGCAACCAGCATGGAAGGAACGGTAAGCAGTGCCTATACATGGGATTACAGCGATACATACAGCTATAACTCGATGCAGGGCAAGAAGATAGCCCAGCTGATGTCCGACTGCGGCATAGCCACGGGTATGCAGTATGCAACCGCCGGCAGCGGCACGTTCAACTTTATGGCAGGCCGGGCACTGACCAAGTACTTCACCTACCCCATGGAGGCCGTGAAATATACGGAACGCACCTTCTGTACGGACGAGGAGTGGTACAGCATTATCTATGATGAACTGATGAAGAAAGCACCCATCATATTCGGCGGGCAAGATGCCAAGTACGGCGGACACGCATTCGTTCTGTCCGGCATCGACAAGGACGGGCTAGTCTATGTGAACTGGGGGTGGAACGGCTATGCCAACGGCTTCTTTGCCATTGATCTGATGAATTCGCCCGAAGGCAGCTTCAGCGAAGGACAGGACATCGTCTATGGCATCCGAACCACAGCGCTGCCCACTGACGTAGTTCAGCCGCGTGTCTGCTCCAACGACTATCAGCCATATACGTTCTCTCTGAAAAACGAGATTGACGACAATGGCAAATCTCGCAAGGCCATTCACATCCGCTCAACCTCGGGCTTTTGGAACATGACACCGACCAAGTTTGATGGTGAGTTCGGTATCTTTGGCACTGATCTGACCACAGGCGAGGCATGGGAGATTACAGAAACTGACCCATTCGACTGGGATTCGGGCGTCGGATACTTCTTGGACGCGCCTGAAGATCTCTTTTACTATTATGTGGATGATGAGATGATGAAAGGGCACACTTATCGCCTTAGCTTCGGCACACGTGATAAGCGAGAAGGCACGTGGCATAGTGTCTTAGCCGATGGCGGTGAAGTGGCATACGATGTCTATTATACAGGGAATCCGTTTACTACGACTATCTCCGAGCGGGTCACCCCGACGGCCATCCAGAATGTGCAAGCCACCCATACAAAGGCAACTAGCCTCACCCGCGTCTATGACCTCCAGGGCCGACTTATCCACACCAGCCCCACTGCCCAATTCACTCTTGGAGAGGTGCCGGCACGCGGCACACTCATCGTGAAGCAAGGCGAAAAGGTGCGAAAAGTAGTGAAATAGATTGAAGATTCTTGGGCCCCCTTCGGGAACAAGCTACCGAAGGTGGAGCGGGTTCTTTGCTCAGCAAAGCTTAGTCCTTTAAACAAGATAGCGCTCAGCCGTAAGGCCGAGCGCTATCTTTTATCATTCCTCGTAAAAGAAGCTTACCGAGCGGGGAACCGCTCGGCACGATGGCCTATGCAGCAAGAGTGGTAACTTCTATTCGTCATTCGTCATTCATCATTCGTCATTCCATCCTCCTCCCTACACCGTCAGGTCGTGGTGAACAGCCATCTTGCGCAGGTTCAGCACGGCATAGCGCATGCGGCCCAGCGCGGTGTTGATGCTGCAGTTGGTCAGCTCGGCAATCTCCTTGAACGATTTGTTTTGGTAGAAGCGGAGGCGGACCACTTCCTGCTGGGACTCGGGCAGCCGGTCCAGCATGTGTTCCAGTTCCACATAGACCTGTTCCATGGCGTGCTGCGCCTCGTAGCTGTTATCGCTCAGAGCCGGGTCATTGAACACCTTGCACCCCTCCTCGTCGCCACGTACCATTGGTGCAGCCTGGTCCAGGCGGAAGGAATCAATCACGAGGTTGTGTGCTATACGGAGCAGCCATGAGCCGAACTTGCCGCTCTCCACATACTTGTGGCTGCGGATTCGGACGATGACCTTGATGAAGGTATCCTGCAGCAAATCGTTAGCCCGCTCTTCATCATGAACGATGAAGAGGATGTAGCTATATACTTTGGACTGGTAGCGTGCGAGTAACTCGTCAAACGCTTGGTCGTTGCCTTGTTCGTAGAGGCTGACGAGACGCTCGTCGGTCTCTTGCTGGTAATTATACATTACTATCTAAGTGTTGATTCGGAGTAATGTCTATTCAATAGGCAACGGCATTTATAGGGTTTGACAATTACTGATGCTTTGCGGCCGCGAGTGGCTCCGTTTGGTGCCCTTGAGCAGCTTTAGCGTGGCAAAGTAAGGTATTTTTCGGGGAACGGCCAAACTTTTTCGCCATTTTCTTGCTTTTCGACCAGCACAGCCCCGTCGATATGTGCTCCACGGAGGTATTCATCGAGTTTCATACGCCGTTTTCCAGCCAGCTGGATGTCAACCAGACGCAAGCCTTCGGCACTCTTCTCGGAAGAGAACACCTTCAGCTGCGTCTCGCGCCCATCGGCGGTCCGCATCGTGGTCCACGCACCAGGGTATGGCGAGAGGCCGCGGATGAAGTCGTAGGCCGACTTGACGGTATGTTCGGACCAGCGTATCTCGGTGTTCTCGCGGAAGAGTTTCGGTGCCCCACGCAGTTCGGTCATGGCATGGCTGAACTGGTCCTGCTCGACAGCCGCAGCCGTTCCTGCCTCGATGTCCTGCACGGTACGTAGCACCAGGTCGGCGCCAACTGTCATGAGGCGGTCGTGCACGTCGCCGGCGTTATCTGTGTCGGAGATGGGCACGGGCACCCGATGGATAATCCGTCCGGTGTCAATCTGATGGTCGAGGAAGAAAGTGGTGACACCTGTCTCCGTGTCGCCGTTGATGACAGCCCAGTTGATAGGGGCTGCACCGCGATACTGCGGCAGCAAGGCGGCATGCAGGTTGAAGGTGCCCATCGGGGGCATGGCCCACACCACCTCGGGCAGCATGCGGAAGGCCACCACTACCTGCAGGTCGGCCCGGTAGCTGCGCAACTGCTCGAGGAATGCCTCGTCCTTCAGCCGCTCGGGCTGAAGCACCGGTATTCCCTGCCCCACCGCGTACTGCTTGACAGGCGAAGGCTGAAGGGTGTCATGATGGCGCCCCACAGGCTTGTCGGGCATGGTGACCACTGCCACGACATTATAATGGTTTTCCACCAACGTGCGAAGGGACTCGACGGCAAAGTCGGGAGTGCCCATGAAGATGATGCGCAAAGAGGACTCTCCCCCCGCCCTCCCTGTCAGGGAGGGAGCAGGATGTATTTGGCTGCTTGTATTCATTCGAAATAAGACTCTATTTGAGATAAGACATTATCAGTATCATATAACACTTCTTCGTTAGTGAAACGCATCACATGGAAGCCCATCTGCTCCAGACACTGTTCTCTGAGAGCATCGTCCTCCTGTTGCTGCCGCTCGGCATGATAGCCGCCATCCACCTCGATAATAAGACCTTCACGTTGGGAAATGAAATCCACTATATAATCGCCCACTATATGCTGGCGGTTAAAGCGTGTACCCACCTCCAACTTCCGCAGTTCCTCCCACAGGACAGTCTCCGCGAGCGTCATGTTACGTCTGTTCTCTTTGGCAAATTCCTTCAAGCGGAGATATCTATCTGGCGAAGCTGTCCGATAATCCATTTATTTAGACACTTTATGCACGTTCAGTAACTGCTCCCTCCCTAACAGGGAGGGCGGGGGGAGAGTCCTCTCCTACTCTTCACTCAGGTCCTGCATCATCTGCCGGTAGAGTCCGAACACATGGCTGCGGCGTATGAAACCGATGAACACGTTGCCCTCGCCCACCACGGGAAGGGTCCATGCCTTGGTGCGTTCGAAGGTGGACATCACCACCTCCATCGGATCGCCCACGAACAAGCGGGCCGGGGCCTCGGACATCAACGACGACACGTTGAGCTTGTGATAGAGCTCGGTGCGGAACATCACATGCCGCACTTTGTCCAGATAAAGCACGCCGAGCAGTTGCTGTTGGGCATTGACCACAGGAAACACGTCGCGCTCGGAACTGGAAATCTGACGGACAATCTCGCTCAGGTCGTCGGTGGGATGCAGGTGCTCTTCATATCGTTCGATGACCGAGTCCATCGACATCAGTGTGAGGATGGCCTGATCCTTATTGTGCGTAACGAGTTCGCCCTTGCGTGCCAGGCGCATGGTGTAGATGCTGTAAGGCTCGAAGATGATAATGGTGAGGTAGGCACACACAGCCACAATCATCAGGGGCAGAAACAATCCGTAGCCACCTGTGAGCTCGGCAATAAGGAAGATGCCGGTGAGCGGAGCGTGCATCACGCCGCTCATCAGGCCCGCCATGCCAAGCAGGGAGAAGTTGTTCTCGGGAACCGGAGCAAAGATGGCCAGTTGGGAATGGAAGGGCAGGAATTGGTTCCACACGGAAGCAAAGAGGAAGCCCGACACGCAACCCAGGAACAGCGAGGGTGCAAAGGTTCCGCCACAACCGCCACCACTGTTGGTGGCCGTGGTGGCAAACACCTTGAACACGATGATGCCTGCCAGATAGAGCAGCAGCAAATGGGGCATGGAATAGAAGAACGACCCGGCCAGCACCTGGTTCCAGTCGGATGGTCCCTGGCCGTTGAGCAGAAGGCCAATCATGTCATAGCCCTCGCCATAGAGCGAGGGGAAGAGGAAGATGAGCACACTGAGGATGGGGCTGGCCACAAGGAAACGGCGCCAGGGACTGCCCAAACGGCGGAAACGCTCCTCAAGCCAGTTCATCACACGGGTGAAATAGAGCGACACGAAGCCGCAGAAGATGCCCAGCAGGATGTAGGCCGGAACACGCTGGATGGCAAAGGCATGTGTGAGATGGAACTCGAACAGGTTGTCTGTGCCAGACAGGGCGAAAGTGACGGCGGCAGCTGTGACACAGCTGACCAACAGCGGCAGCAGACTGCCCAGGGTGAAGTCGAGCATCAGCACCTCGAGCGTGAAGACCAAGCCGGCGATGGGTGCCTTGAAAATGCCACTCACGGCCCCCGCCGCACCACAGCCCACCAGCAACATCATCTTCTTGGAATCCAGCCGGAACAGGCGGCCCAGGTTGGAGCCGATGGCCGAGCCCGTCAGCACGATAGGCGCCTCGGCACCCACCGAACCGCCAAAGCCGATGGTGATGCCCGACGCGATGACGCTGGACCAGGTGTTGTGTGCCTTGATGAAGCTGCGCTTACGCGCAATGGCATAGAGGATTTTGGTGATGCCGTGGCCTATGTCGTCGCGCACCACATAGCGCACGAAGAGCCCGGTGATGAAGATGCCCGCCACGGGATAGACCAAATACAGCCAGTTGGCACCGGTAATGGTAAACTGATGGGTAAGCAGGTGCTCAATCTGATGAATGAGCCACTTGAGCAGCAGCCCGGCAAGGGCAGTGAGCACGCCCACCACCAAGGCCAGTGCCAACATGGTGCGGTTGCCACGCAGGTGTCCGCGCAGCCATGCAATACTATCGGCAAGTACTTTTCTCATTGCGGCGCAAAGGTAGTACTTTCCCTTCAATATCCGGCCAAGCAAGCACACATTTTTAGGCCTCAGGCAAAAAAAAGGACACTATTTTTTGGTACGTAGCCGTTTCGCGATTATCATTGTGGCAGGTTTCATGGGTTAACCTACGCACGTACATCCACATTATAAAGGTGTGCACACACGTGCTGAAAATAAGCCGTACGTCTTCCGCCAGGAAAGCGTACGGCTTATCGGTTGCATACGTACGTCTTATGGCTGCAAAGCGTACGTCTTATTGTACGAAGTCCTTGGACTTATAGCTCGAAGTCCTTGGACTTATAGCTCGAAGTCCTTGGACTTATGGCGCTAAGTGCATGGCAAACTGGGTGGAACCGATGATGGGCGTGGGAAGCGGAGTGTGAGATTGCTACAGCACTGCCACTTGTGCCATCGTACCAACTTTGCCACTTTTGCCACAATTGACACATTTGACACATTTGACACATTTGCCAATTGGCATTCCTTAAAATACGGGTTTACCACTTTTAAAGGTAATATATTTATTATCAAATAGATATATCACTTTTTAGATATCTATATTCATAGCAGGTGATTGGCGAATTGAGACGTGGCAAAAGTGGCAAAAGTGTCAATTGTGTCAAAGTTGGCAAAGTTGGCAGTTTTGAGGTGGAGCGTGTTCAGTCCTGAGCTCCTCACCTTGCGGACTGGTTCGGACATGCACCGCCTGTTGCGATGAGCTTATGCGGCAGGCTATTTGCGGATGATGGTCACCTCGCCACTCGGGCCCAGTTTGATGATGGAGCTGGGTTCGTGGATGGAGGTGTCACGCTGACGGGAGAGGCACACGTAGTCCACTGCATTCTTGAGCTCGTCAGAGATATCGGCAAAGGTCTGTGGCGAAGGCTCGCCGCTGAAGTTGGCCGAGGTGCTTACGATGGGCTTCTGGAAGCGGTAGCAAAGCTGATGAGAGAAGGCCTCGGCTGTGACTCGCAGCCCCACGCTGCCATCCTCGGCCAGCAGGTTGGGTGCCAAGCCTTGGGCGCCACTGAGGATAACGGTGGTGGGTTTGAGAGCCAGGTCGATAATATCCCAGGCCACATCGGGCACACCCCGCACATAGCGTTGCAGGCGGCCCGGGCTGTCCACCAGACAGATGAGTGCCTTGGAGTCCTGACGTTGCTTAATTTCGAACACCTTCCTGACGGCCTCCGGATTGGTGGCATCGCAGCCAATACCCCAGATTGTATCAGTGGGATAAAGGATAGTGCCCCCCTGTTTCAGCACATCGATGGCGGCACGGATATCTGCGTCGCGGAACTCGGCAGAGCCCCGTGCGTGCCCACCGCCTTCCCGGTTAGTAAAAGAGCGGGTTCTGTTTGACTGGTTGTTATTGTGAGTGTTGGACATAGGTGGATATCATAAGGGAGCTCGGCGGGAAAAGCGCCGAGCACAGTGGACATGGGGGTTAAAATTCGCTTGTGAAATGGAACTTTATGTGTTCAAAGTCGTGCTGAGCCATCTGTAGCACGTAGTTGCTGTCGGCCAGGAACACGTCGCGCCCTTCTATGTCGCGTGCCATGTACTGGTATTTGCGCTTCTTGAAGGCTTCGAGCTGTGCCTCGTCGTCGCTCTCTATCCAACAAGCCTTGTAGAGGCTGGCCGGTTCCCAGCGGCACTTGGCACCATACTCGTTCTCGAGGCGGTACTGGATCACTTCAAACTGCAACTGCCCCACCGTGCCGATAAGCTTGCGCCCATTGAACTGGTTGATGAACAGCTGGGCCACGCCCTCGTCCATCAGTTGGTTGATGCCTTTCTCCAGTTGCTTGGTCTTCATCGGGTCGGCATTTTCGATGTACTTGAACATCTCCGGCGAGAACGAGGGAAGGCCGCGGAAATGTAGCTGCTCGCCCTCGGTCAGCGTGTCGCCTATCTTGAAGATACCATTGTCGGGCAAGCCCACAATGTCGCCCGGCCAAGCCTCGTCGATGGTGCTCTTGCGCTGCGCCATGAACTGAGTGGGCGAAGAGAAGCGGACCGTCTTGCCCTGACGCACATGCAAGTAGGGGGCGTTGCGCACGAACTTGCCCGAACACACCTTGCAGAAAGCGATGCAGGAACGGTGGTTGGGATCAATATTGGCGGTGATTTTGAAAATGAAACCGGTGAACTTAGGTTCCTCGGGCTGCACATCGCGCTCCTCGGCCTTGGTGGGACGAGGCGAAGGGGCAATCTCAACAAAGCAGTCGAGCAGTTCCTTCACACCGAAGTTGTTCAGCGCCGAGCCGAAGAACACCGGCGCCACTTCGGCATTCAGGTAGGACTCGCGGTCGAATTCAGGATAGACGCCTTCGATAATCTCCAGGTCCTCGCGAAGCTTTGTTGCATCGTCGGCGCCTACGCGCTCGTCCAGCTCAGCCGAATCCAACTGCACGCTGACCTTCTCAGTGACGCGCTGCTTGTCGGGGGTGAAGAGGTTGAGGTTCTGCTCGTAGATGTTGTACACCCCCTTGAAGCGGGCCCCCTGGTTGATGGGCCACGACAGCGGGCGCACTTTGATTTGCAGCTCTTCCTCCAGCTCGTCCAAAAGGTCGAAGGGGTCCTTGCCCTCGCGGTCCATCTTGTTAATGAACACGATGACGGGGGTCTTTCGCATGCGGCACACCGTCATCAGCTTGCGGGTCTGAGCCTCAACACCCTTTGCACCGTCAACCACGATGATGGCACTGTCCACAGCCGTGAGCGTACGGAACGTGTCCTCGGCAAAGTCCTGGTGGCCAGGGGTGTCGAGGATATTGACCTTGTAGGCCCCCTGTTGTCCCCCGGCGGGGGACTTCTCTTCCGCTTGTTGGCCTGTTTGTTCATCCCCCGCCGGGGGATTATAGGGGGCCGGCATATAGTCGAACTCCATGACGGAGGTGGTGACGCTGATACCGCGCTGCTTCTCGATCTCCATCCAGTCGGACGTGGCTGTCTTCTTAATTTTGTTACTCTTTACGGCACCGGCCACCTGAATCTGACCGCCAAAAAGCAGCAGTTTCTCTGTTAGGGTGGTCTTACCGGCATCAGGGTGCGATATGATAGCGAATGTTCGCCTGCGTTCTATTTCTTGATTCACCTTGTGTATTGAAGGGTTTAATGATTTACTATTTGATGATTGTCAACCCACCGCCAGCAGCCTGACACAGGCAGCAAGGCTATCCTCCCAATAGGGCACCTCGATGCCGTAGGTCTGCTTGATTTTGGTCTTGTCCAGCACGCTGTAGTGCGGACGGGTGGCAGGAGTGGGATATTCGGTGGTGTGCAACGGACGCACGTGGCAGGTGGTGATACCGGCCAGCCGATGGATGGCTTTGGTAAAATCGTACCACGACGTGACGCCCTCGTCTGTGAAATGATAGATGCCAGGCTGGATGCCCTGCCCAATGGCCGACATGACGACTGCCGCAAGGTCACGGGCATAGGTAGGCGTGCCCACCTGGTCGAAGATGACACCCAACTCGCTCTTCTCTCGGCCAAGCCGCAACATGGTCTTTACGAAGTTGTTGCCGAAGGTGCTGTACAGCCAAGCCGTGCGGATAATCATGGCCGAGGGGTTGGCAGCCAGAACCGCCCGCTCGCCTTCCAGTTTGGTACGCCCATAGACAGAGGCCGGACAGGTGGGCACGTCCTCGGTGTAGGGCGTATGTGCAGTGCCGTCGAAGACATAATCGGTTGAAATCTGGATCAGCTGCCCGCCACGCCGCTGGATGGCTTCGGCCAGATAGCCCGGCGCCACAGCATTCAGCAGGTGGGCTTTTGCCTCGTCAGTCTCGGCCTTATCCACCGCCGTATAGGCTGCACAATTCACAATCACATCAATGTCATGGTCTTGCACAAAAGTCTCGATCGCAGCCTGGTCGGTAATATCGAGGGGCGACACCTTGGCACCGTCAGCCACTGAAGCCACATCGGTAAAGAACCAAGTGTACTGAGTATGCTGCTGTGCCATCAGCTGCATCTCATTACCCAACTGGCCGCATGCACCTGTAACAAGTATCTTCATCTCTTATCTCTTATCTTTTATCTCTTATCTTTTATCTCTACTCTATCTCCAACGTTCCCTCCCGTTCCTGTTTCCAGGCGCGTGCCAAGAGGGCAATGAGTTGTGACACTGCCGCAACAGCCTCCTGCGTGCCCTTGCTGATCTCACGTTTCTGCAAGCGCAACAACATCACAGCATAAAGCATGTCGAAACAGTTCTGCAGTTCAAGCGCCTCTTCGCCATGGCTTTTTGCACGGAACTCAACGATGTAAGGCAAGGCCTTGTAGTAGGCGGCTTTGTAGAAAGCCTGCTTTGGCGATTCGAGCAGTTGCAGGTGCAGATCGGTGAGCAGACTGATAGTGCCGAGGTTGCTGAGCAGGTGGCCGCTTTTGGTCTTGCCCTCATCCTGCATCATAATGCACAGTTCGCTCAGCCATTCGGCTTCGTCGTCCTTATCCTCGTCGCTCCAATCGAAGCGCGACACATATTCGTCGGCAAGTCGGTCGGGGTCGCAATCGTAGGCACGTAGCGTATCTTCCAACTGGAACATATAGAGAATATACTCAGCTATATTGGTCTCTTTAAGATGATGGGCAATCTTCATAATGTATGATGGGATATGTAAAAAAGGGGGCAGGGAGAACTGTTGCCATACTCAGAGCACCCTACATTTATACTTAATGCTTCGAACTCCGAACAATACGCCACGCGCCGTCAGTACAAGGTAAGGCCCAGCAGTGTGGAAAGCAAAAGCAGCACGCTGACCACCATCACCACCACACCGATAATCTGGTTGATGAGCCAAATGCGGTTGACATCGAAGCTGGCACGCACCTTATCTATAATATAAGTCAGCCCGTACCACCACAGCATGGCTCCCATGAATATACTGATGTAGCCCAGGCATTGCTGCCCTAAGTGGTCGGGCACCACAAAGGTAAAAGCATTGAACAAAGCCACGAAGAGGAAGATGATGAGCGGGTTGCTCAGCGTGATGAGGAACGCAGTCAGGAAATTGTGGGTAAGCGTGCCACGGCTGTTGGACGTGGGGCGCAGCTGCGGGCGGGAACGGTAGGTATAGAGACCGAAAACGAACAACAGGACACTGCCCACCAACTTCAGTATGTAAATGGTGCGCGGCTGCTCAATAAATTCCACGACAAAACTCATGCCAAAGCCTGTAATCAAAGCATAGAGAATGTCGCTGAGAGCAGCCCCAAGTCCCGTCATCAGGCCATACTCGCGGCCTTTGTTGAGTGTGCGCTGGATACACAACACTCCCACAGGCCCCATTGGAGCACTTGCAACCATTCCGACAATGAGGCCTTTGATGGTTAAATCGAGTAAAGTAACATGTTCGAACCACATAGAGGCCACAAAGGTCGTGCTTTTTTACGAAAAAGCGAAGAAAATGTGTGCTTTTTTGAAGGTTAGTGCATTTTTATGCCACATTCTTTCGTGCGAATGCAAACTTTTATTACCTTTACCCCCAAATCGGACTAACAAATCAAACCACCACCAGACATGGAAAATCAAAAGAAACCCTACGTCATCGGCCTGGACCTGGGCGGGACGAACTCTGTATTCGGCATTGTTGACCAAAATGCCAATGTCGTAGCCACAACCAGCATCAAGACTGCCGGCCACGGCGACATCAACCAATATGTGGACGACTGTGTGGAAGCCCTCAAGCCCGTCATCGAACAGGTGGGCGGCATTGAGAAGATCCACGCCATGGGCATCGGTGCCCCCAACGGCAACTACTATACAGGCAGCATTGAATTTGCGCCCAACCTGCCCTGGAAAGGCAAGATTCCTCTGGCGCAGATGTTCAGCGAGCGCTTAGGCATCCCTGTGCGCCTGACCAACGATGCCAACGCCGCAGCCATGGGCGAAATGCAATATGGCGCTGCACGCGGCATGCAGAACTTTATCATGATTACCCTCGGCACGGGTGTAGGATCGGGCATCGTGGTGAACGGTCAGATGGTGCTGGGCTGCGATGGCATGGCCGGTGAACTGGGTCACGTCATCGTTGAACACAACGGGCGCCAATGCGGTTGCGGCCGTAAGGGCTGCCTGGAAACCTACTGCTCGGCCACTGGCGTGGCACGCACGGCGCGCGAGATTATCGAAAAGACCGACAAGCCCACACTGCTCCGCGACATTCCGCTGGACCAGATCGAATCGAAGGACGTGGCTATTGCTGCCGGCAAGGGCGACGAAGTGGCCAAGGAGATTTTCGAAGAGACAGGACGCATCCTGGGCGAAGCATGCGCCAACTTTGCTGCCTTCTCCAGCCCCGAAGCCTTTATCTTCTTTGGCGGCCTGACCAAGGCTGGCGACCTCATCATGGATCCCATCAAGCGTGCCTATGAGGCCACCGTGCTACGTATTTTCCAGGGCAAGGCCAAGATGCTGGTCAGCGAGCTGGATGGTGCCGCAGCAGCTGTGCTCGGAGCCAGCGCCCTGGGATGGGAGGTGAAATGAGTTGAGAGTTGAAAGTTGAAAGTTGAAAGTTAAAGTTGAAAGTTTAAAGTTTAATGGAACGACTTGTAGAAAGGTTTTTAGACTATATCTCTTATGACACACAATCCTCTGAGGAGGGTGAAGGGTGCCCAAGCACCCCTAAACAATTGGACTTTGCACGCCACCTGGCCGACTCGCTCGAGGCGATGGGACTGGAGGACGTGACGATGGACGAGCAAGGCTACATCTACGCCACGCTGCCCAGCAATGCCGAGGCTGACGTGCCGACCATAGGCTTCATTGCTCACTATGACACCAGCCCCGACTGCTCCGGAGCCAACATCCACCCACGCATCGTAGAGAACTATGACGGGGGCGATATCGTGCTCGATGCCGAAGCGGGCATCGTGACCAGCCCCAAGATGTTTCCGGAGATGCTGGACCACGTGGGCGAGGACCTTATCGTGACCGACGGCCACACCCTGCTCGGAGCCGACGACAAAGCCGGCATCGCCGAAATCGTGGAGGCCATGGCCTACCTGATGGAGCATCCCGAAATCACGCATGGCCGCATCCGCGTCGGTTTCAACCCCGACGAGGAGATCGGTGCCGGTGCCCATCTTTTTGATGTGGAGAAGTTCGGTGCCGAGTGGGCTTACACCATGGATGGTTCCGAAGTGGGCGAACTGGAGTACGAGAACTTCAATGCTGCCGCTGCCACGATTCATGTCAAGGGGCTCAACGTGCACCCCGGCTACGCAAAGGGCAAGATGCGCAACGCCTGCCTCATCGCCGCGGAGTTTGCACGCCAAATGCCCGCCGACGAAGTGCCCGAACGTACAGAAGGGTTTGAAGGGTTCTACCATCTCACTGGCATCAAGGCTACGGTTGAAGAAGCCACCCTCAGCTACATTATCCGCGACCATGACCGGCAGCGCTTTGAGGAGCGCAAGGACTTCGTGGCCGATCTGGTTGCCGTCTTCGAAGAGCGTTATGGCGAGGGTATCGTCACCGCCGACATCCGCGACCAGTACTATAATATGAAGCAACAGCTGGAAGGCAAGGAACACATCATCGATATTGCACGCCGGGCCATCGAAGAGGCAGGCATGGAGTGCAAGGTCAAAGCCATCCGTGGCGGTACCGACGGCGCACAGCTCTCATTCAAGGGCCTGCCCTGCCCCAACATCTTTGCCGGAGGCCTGAACTTCCACGGCCGCCACGAGTTCGTGCCCATACAATCTATGCAAAAAGCTATGCAGACCGTTGTGAACATCTGCAAGATTGTTGCTGAATGAAGAATCGGACAAGCTTTTACTCTTTTATACTGATCCTGCTGCTGCTGTGCGCCTTTCCCGCGGCAGCTCAGCAGGATTTTTCTTCGCGTGTCGTTGATGCCGACAGCCGCGAGCCTCTGCCATTTGCAAAGGTAATGACAAAGTCGGGCGCAGGCGTGCTGACCAACTACGAAGGCAACTTCCATATCCAGGCAAGCGCCTCCGACACACTGCACATCAGCCTCATCGGCTATAACCCCTTCTCTATCGTTGCAGGCAATCTGCCCAAGACCGTCCGACTGAAGGTGCAGTCGCAACTGCTCCGCGAAGTAACCGTGACGCCTATCCAGCCCTTCTTAGTGCGCGCATCCAAGAAGCTGGCAAAAGAATTTGCGAAGCATGAGAACCAAACGTCCACATTCTTCCTGCGCATGCGTCAAGACTATTTCCAAGACAGCCTGACATGGGCCGGGCTCAAGCGACAAATGATAGAGGCCTTCCTCAGCGGGCAGTCGGCAGTGAACCTCCGCAGCCCCAAAGTCATCACGGGCTATCGGAGCGGCTACGCACCTGAAAGGCTCCGCGGCAATGCCTACCAACTAATTCAAATAGGAGCCATGGTGTTGGGGGATGGCAGTGATGTAGCAGGCGAGGGCATCGTGACGCCACTTCACCCCAAGGCTTCTGCCAAATACTACGACCAGTACTACGACATCCATGAGACGCGCGTGCTGGGCCAGCACGGCCAAAACCTTCGTCGCATCAGGTTCAGCACCTACACGGATGTCACACGCCCCATCATCGTAGGCACATTGCTTATCGACTACGACACCATGCAACCGCTGTCGTTCAATGGTTCTATCCTAAATCTTCAGGAATTGGTAAACGTGGACGAGTTCCGCACCATGGAAGACGTTGCACCCCACTTCCGCATACAGTACCGGCACGACCGGGGCTTCACGGAGGTATCCACACTTTATGTCCGAGACCGCCTGCTCAAAAAAGACAGCAGGAGCACATTGGTCAACGTTGGGCAGATGGTATTGCCACCTGGAATCCCGCTGTCGGGCGAGAACCTGTTTGAATCCATCGACGCAGCCGGCTTCGACCGCCAGTTCTGGTCGGAACATGAAACAGTGACGCGCACTGACGATGAGGAATATCTCTTCACCCACTCGACCAATAACCCCACGGCCACAGGCGACTCTACGGCACAACATACCAATCCGCACTTGGCGAAGGCAGAACAACGCTATTTGGCCGAACTGGTACGGCGTAACAGCATCGCGCTAAAGCAGATTCAAGGTTCGGTGGTAGTTGAAGCCGGCTCAAACAGGCCATTACCCTTTACCGATGTGACTGTGGTGGGGCGCACTCGCACCGTGACCAACATGCAAGGCTTCTACAAGCTACTGTTCCAGCCGGAGGACACGCTCCTTTTCCAGGCTGCAGGCTACGAGCCACTAAAATTGGCAGGCAAGGATGTGCGGCGTGTGGTCAGGCTTACGCCCTTCCGCGTAGTAGAGAAGAATCCCAAGCACCTGAAGATTAGGGAGGTGCTGACAAAGATTGGCGTGCAGATGGAAGAAGCACTGAGCGCCAACCGTACCGACAGCGCCATATTCCACTACCGCCGTATCCGCACCTTGCTGCGCGACTCAGTAATGACCGAGGCCTTCCTCAAGGCACCCGACATCGTAAAGCTAAATGAGCCCGAAGTGCTGCTTGCACGCAATTACTACAGAGGCAAGCTCACACGCCTGGACAGCATTGGCGACGTAATGTTCGATACGCCCTCACAGGATAATCTGGAAATACTGAAAGCACGCTTTAAAGGCTTAAGCGACGACCAAATGCAAATGCTGGTGAAGTTGCTGCCAAAGACGGTTCAACGTTCGTGGAAGCAGATGGAGGAACACAAACGCGACTTTGACCGTCCGTTCGCACCCCTTATCGGCTTGAACAAGCCCAAGCACTACATAAAAGCATACGAGCCTGAAGATGAAGAGCATATACCCTTCAGTTTCCTGGGACTTGCCAGACAGATGCGGAATCCGAGCGTTCTTGAGCTGCTTGAGGATCAGAACGGGCATCGCTACTGCCGCATAGAATTGAAACGCCGATGGTTATACCACCGGAGTGAAGGTGGCTCAATGGTGATTAAAGAACAATCCTATCCGGCTATCATAGGCACTTTACTGATCGACCTGGACAACATGCAGCTGCTATCGTTCGATGGAAGCCTCAAGGGGGTGCTGAATCATGCACCAACCATGAAAGACTTTCGTGGACTTCAATACGAGCCCAATATCAGCATCCGCTACGATTTTTCCTACGAGCGCGGCTGGCCCGAAGTATGGCACTATGCCTCCAATGTCAATGCCAGCATCGGCGGAATAGCCGAACAGCTTACAGCCGACTGGTTCTGCATGTTCAACACACGGGGCATGGACCTTGAGCTCAACGACGAATGGCTGGAGCACGCCACCCTACGGCTCAGACAAGAGGAGGGGATGGGCCAAGGGAAGCCGCTGGAAATTGACCACCTTTATCCCTCATTCTTCCTTTTTGACATCTTCAGCGAGAATGCCAAGTTCAGGCTGCTGCGCTGGTAGCCGCCCAAGTAGCGAAGTTAGTAACCGTAAAAAGAAATGATTATCCGCATGTGTACCACCAGCAGGACGCTAAAGCGTCTTGATGGTAGGATTGCGGATAATCATTTACTTAATCCTCTTCGTCATCGCCCATATCGAATCCGAACGCTGCAAAGTCGAAATCGTCAATGAACGTGGGAACATCAGCAGCCTGAGCGCCAAAGCTATCTAAGGCACGGCGTTCCTTCTTGGTGGGGCGTCCTGTGCCACGGGCACGATCCACGAAGCCGCTGATGCGGTTCATCTCCAACAATTCATACTGCTCGGGGGCGGTTACATTCTCCAGAATCTGCGGAATCAGTTTGGCCCCCACACGGTGCTCAATGGCCTGAAGGATACGGAAACTATAGGTGACGGGCGGCTTGCGCACATCCACCACATCGCCCACCTTGACCATGCGCGAGGGCTTCTGCTGGGTCCCGCCAATACCTACCTGCCCCTTCTTACAGGCTGCGGCAGCTACAGAACGGGTCTTGAAGATGCGGGCAGCCCACAACCACTTGTCCAAACGGGCAGTTCTTCCTTGAGATGCTCCTGCCCTTCCCTCCTCTGCAAGAAGGGGGGCTGTAACTTTTGATTGTTGCGTATGTTTGGTGCTCATATTTCCACTGCAGTTATTCGCCTCCTGCCTGAGAGGGCTCAGTGGCAGGCTTGCTCTTCCTGTTCAATTGATTCATTGCCATCTGTATGCCGGCCAGGCAGAAGGTCTTTATGGCGGCTGACGTCTCCTTGGTACGTTCGGGAATCAATGCCTCCTCCTCGGGCGGAATCTTTCCGAGCACGAAATCAACCTGCTGACCGCGATGAAATTCGGAACCTATGCCGAAACGCAGACGGGCATAAGCCTGGGTGCCAAGTACCTGGGCAATATGCTTCAGCCCGTTGTGACCAGCATCGCTGCCACTGGGTTTCATGCGCAGTTGTCCGAAGGGCAAAGCCAAATCGTCAACACAGATTAGTAAGTGGGAGAGTTCTATCTTCTCCTGCTGCATCCAGTAGCGAACGGCATTGCCACTGAGATTCATGTACGTGCTGGGCTTAAGCAGGATCAGCTGGCGGCCCTTCACACTGATGCGCGTCACGAAGCCATAGCGCTTATCCTCCCAGACGGTTGGCTTGCCTTTTTCCTCATTGACCGAGGCAGCCAGGGCATCAACCATGCGAAAACCTATATTATGGCGCGTGCCTTCGTAGTCGGGGCCAATATTACCAAGGCCCACAATCAGATACTTTTCCATAGGACTCTCCCCCTGCGCCTCTCCTTTGGAAGAACGCATGCATACCTTTGCTATCAGTTTTGTAATACGGGCAAACATGACTATGGGGGTAAGGATAATTTAAGTTTAGGGAGTTAAAATGGAAGTTATAAAGACTAAAAGAAAGACGCAAAGCCCATAGATGTTCCTTGCGTCTTCTTGTGTTTGAAAATAACGGTCCTCACACCTGTAGTGAGCATGGGGGAAGGCCGTTTATGCCTCAGCGTCCTCGGCTGCAGCTGCTGCGCTACGAGCGTTACGTGTCATCTGAACCTGGCAGACAACCACGCTGGGGCTGGTTACAAGTTCGAGACCTTCGAAGTGGAGCTCGCCCACCTTGATGGTCTTGCCCAGCTCAAGGTTGGTCACATCGATATCCAGACGCTCGGGAATGGCGGTGTGCACAGCCTTCACCTTCAGCTTACGAACGCTGGCGCTGAGTCTGCCACCGGCACGCACACCGGCTGCCAAGCCATTCAGCTTGATGGGTACTTCCATCACGATGGGTTTGTCATCGGTAATCTCATAGAAGTCAACGTGCAAGACATTGTCCTTCACGGGGTGGAACTGAGCTTCCTTCAGCACAGCCTTGCACTCCTTGCCATCGATGTTGAGGAGCACAGTGTAGATGTGAGGGGTATAGAGGAGCTTGCGGAGCTCGTCGGCGGTAACGGAGAAGGAAGTTGCCACAGGAAGGCCATTCTCGTCCTTCTTCTCACCATAAATGTTACAGGGAATGATGCCCTGCTTACGCAGGATCTTAGCGTACTTCTTTCCGCTCTCGGTACGTGCAGTACCTTTGATTTCAATTGTCTTCATTTTGAATAGATTTTGTGTTACTCTAATTAAGTTACTTTGCTTAATCGCCATCACACGAACCCGCCCTAAAGCGGATGATTGCTCAAAAGCGCGGCAAAAGTAGTGCTTTTTCTACAACTGGCCAAACATTTTTGCAGTATAAATTGGTGGAGTGCGTGTTTTTTCCTACTTTCGCCCCTTGAAATCGTTCTACCTACACTATTCACCTTATATATATGAAAGCATATCGCACTATTCTCTTAGCTGCCTTGATGGCAGTAGGCATGGGTGCCAGAGCACAGAATGCGCCAGTGGACGAGAACCCTTCGCCAACCGAGGGCGTCATCACCCACCAGTTTGTGAACGAAGGCACCATGATGGCAGACCTCCTGCAAATGCTGGCCAACTCGATGACCTATGCCAAGAACATCTGGTACAACTGTCAGGCACCTAACAGCGTGAATGAACCGTGTGGATTCTTCAAAGCCAACAGTGCCGGTCAGAGCAACGAGGACGGCGTGCGTACCAACGCCGACTTTTCCATGATTTGCGCATTCCTTTACAAATACGCCCAAGGCAAGGCCACACTGCCCGAAGGGCTCACTTGGGCACAGGTAAAGGACATGGCCATGAAGAGCCTGGTATTTGGCTACTCCACCCATAAGGCCAACAAGCTGAAAGTGACCTCAAACAACGCCTATTGGGGCAGCACAGCCACCAATGACGTCGTCTGGGAAAGCTCGCTCTGGGCGATGAGCCTTGCTTACGCCAGTTTCTTCCTGGCCGATGAATTGTCAGCCCAACAGAAGGATTACATCTATAAGATGCTGAAGGCCGAATGCAACTACGAGTTGGCACGATCCATACCCACGGGCTTTGCCGGCGACACGAAGGCAGAAGAGAACGGGTGGGAGGCCGACATCCTGGCCGCCACGCTGGGACTGTATCCCGACGATGCGCTGGCCAAACGATGGTTTGAACGGTTGCGCGAGTTCGCCATCAACTGCTATTCACAAGCCGATGACGCCAATGACAAGACCGTCATCGACCCGGCCTACGACACAAAGACGGTGGCCGACCTCTACCGTGGGGCTAATCTCTATGAGGACTTCACCCTGCAAAACCACAATTACTTCCACACTTCCTATCAGAACGTCGTCATCCAGGAACTGGGCGAAGCCGCGCTGGCACTGCGCCTGTTTCAAGGGAACAACCAAAAGTGGCAGACCAATGCGCTGATGCACGGCAACCAAGCCGTCATGGACAACGTACTGGCCTGGCTGGCCTTGGCCGACGGCGAGTTGGCCATGCCCAACGGCAATGACTGGAGCATGTTCCTTTTCGATCAGATTACCTCCTACAGCACCCTGGCCTGCTTCCTGCGCAACCCCGACGCGCTACTGCTGGAGAACATGGCCTATAAATATATAAAGGCACGCCAGCAGACCACAGCCGATGGTTCCTGGCTGCTAAATTCCGACATCGGACCGCGCCGCATGGGCGTTCAGGGGCACCGCGTAATGATGACTTACCTGATGCACCTGGTTGCGTCCACCGCCGACCTCAAGCCCACCACTTGGGCACAATTCAATGAGACACACAAGGAAGCACACCGGCTACTCACCCAAAACATCGTCCGGGCAGCCTCCGACGATCGTTTCGTCACCTTCTCCTGGTCCAACGGCTTGAAAAGCTACACGGGCTACTTTGCCGACACAACCCCTGACCGCAACAAGATTGTATGCCCCTTCAAAGCAAACAACACCGGCAACCTGCTGGGCTGGTACACCGTGAGCGGGCATAACAACAACGCCACCCCTGTGGTATCGGGCATTTATCAACTTCAGGACAACGCCTTCACGATGAACGGCTCGCTCAACACCAACGACGCCACACTGGAGAACCGTTTTGTGCTGGCCGCGACTAAGGGCAATGCCATAGTCTATATGAATCAGATCAAGGCACTGGCCAACGGCACGCTGACCGGACGCAGAGGCGGCCTACTGGCCATTTCCACCGATCCCTTCACACGCCTACAGCGCACCTTGTACCATGAGGGCGGCAGTGTCCAGACCAACGGGGCACAAATGCAGCAGCTCAGCTCGTCATGGGTCAACATCGACCAGAGCGTGGGCATTGTCACACTGGGCGGAACAGGCCGCATCGGCTTTGGCGACCGCGCGCTGAGCAACTCCATCTACATGAGCAAGCTCTACCCCATTTATTCCACCGGCAGCCAAGCATTCAAACAGGGCGATGTCATCGACCGCACAGCCGTTATCTATTATTCCAAAGTAGATGATGTCACCACCCAACAGCTGCAAGCCGAGGCACAGAGCCTGACCGACTTGTTGCCCGAAGGCTGGAACGGACTCACTTGCGCCGACCCTGACGGGACGCGCTATCTCATCATCGCTAATTTTGCCGGAGGCAGCAAGAACAAAACCGAGCTGAAGGAACTGACCTCTGCCTACGGCGCACCTGTACTGGCCGCCGAGACGTATATCACCGACTCCAAAGCCACGGCCATCATCGCACTGGACGAGCAGCACAGCTACATGCAGCCGTTCACAGTGTTTGTCAAGGGCAGCGGCGTCGTGGCCAAACAGTTCAACCCTTGGGACGACAGCCAGTTCTCCATCCGCGCCATCGGCCAGACCGACGAGAACGTAACGGTCACCTACGTTCACAATGGCCAGGTGGTCAGCACCACAAACATCACCGTACACGCAGGCGCCACGCTGAACATACGCCTGGACGGCTCCGCCATCAGTGTGAGCGAGCCTGACTTAATGACACCTGGCGGCAGCCCCATCTATGAGGACGTAACGGCTCAGTACATAACAAACCCTAATTTTGAGGAGGACGAAACGTGGGGCACCACGGGCAGCATCACCCTCAACGGCACTGTTTACAATCCCTGCTACACACAAACCGTGGCAGCCGCCAACAAACAGTTCCCGCAAGTGTTGCCCGTGCGCGGTTGGAAAGCCGAGTCTAAGCTCTCGCCCGCTTCCAACTACGCCCTCCTCTATTCCATGCCCTACAGCTTTGACCGCTATTGCGTCAGCCCCTCCAACGTGGGCAACAGCACCAGCATCATGGCTCCTCCGGCCGCCTTTGCCGACGAGGCCGGCACACGCTGTCTGTCCATGCTAAGTTCCTGGACCGCGGGCACCAATGCCATCAGCCAAGATATAACGCTGCCTACGGGCCATTACATCCTACGCTTTGACTATCGTTACACCTGCCCCAACGAAAGCCGCCGCACGGCAACCAACGTCATCTCCACCACAGGCGGAAACGTATGCACCTCGTTGTGCGGTTTCGAAGTGAGCGGCGAAACAGACCGTGTATTCATCCAAAGGGACGGCGAGGATGAGCAGGTATATTCTGGCACTCCCTGCTACTCCTTCCCCACCGAGCAGGACACGTGGCAGGAAACCGCCTATCGCATCCATGTGGCAGGCCCCCAGGCCAACATCACGCTCCGTTTCGGTGTCAGCACCACTGCAAACCAGGGAGCCGCCAACCAGACACGTATCTACGCCGACAATGTGCGGCTCATCAAACTGCGGTACAGCGGCACCGGCATAACAACACCGTCGGCCTCAAACGAAACGAGGGCCAACGCAGCAGTCTATGATCTGAGCGGACGGCCTGTGCGCAACACCAACGGGAACAACTGCCACCCCACAGGCAAACGGGGCATCTACATTTCCAACGGGCAGAAAGTGCTGACCCAAGCCAACTACTGAACCCTCGCACATGGATACACTGAAATACATTGTCAAATTGTTGCTCGGTCTGATAGCCGGCTCCGCTATCGGCCTTCTCATCGGAGGTGCTGCCGCCCTCCTATTTACTGATGCCGACTGGCACCAACTGCTGCATAAGTTTGCCCAGATAGATATAATTGAGTTATGCACGCTCGTGGTCACGGCCTTCCTCAGCGCGATTGCAGCCGGCATCCTGGCCATCATCCTGCATGAAGGAGGGCACCTCATCTTCGGTCTGCTCACAGGCTATCGGTTCGTGTCTTTCCGCGTGTTCAGCCTCACATTACTCCGCAACGACGGGCACTTCCGCTGGAAACGTTTCTCACTGGGCGGCACCGGCGGACAATGCCTGATGCGGCCTCCCGCTCGTCCAGTTGAACAAATTGACACACGCTGGTACAATGCAGGCGGCGTGCTTGTGAATCTGCTCACAGCATGCATAAGTATCGGGCTGTACCTGTATTCCACAGCCCCCGCCGAAGGGAACCGCCTGCCAGCCTGGCTGGAGATGTTCTGCCTGATCAGTTTCATTATTAACATTTTCATTGCACTGTTCAACGGTATTCCCTTGCGCTTAGGGGGCATCGGCAACGACGGCTATAACCTATTCCACCTTGAAACCCGTCCGACCGACAAGTTATTGCTCTATCGGATGCTCGAAGCAAACGCACTCATCCAATCCGGTACGCAGCCCAAAGACCTTCCTGCAGAATGGTTCCCCCACCCCTCTACTACCGACTGGGCCGATGGGCTACAGGCCAACTGGCAGATGATGGCTGTGGCTCATTTTGAGAATCAGCATGACTGGGATACAGCCTACGAACTGCTGGCCGACGCGATGGATCATCGCACCAAACTTCTCGGCCTTTTCCAAAATGAATTGACCGCTGAAATGTTTTTCGTATGTCTGGCCACAGGGCGGACAGACGAAGCACGCCACTATTGGACTGACGACATAGCAACCTACGTGCGTAAGTATGCAAAAACGCAAAGCAGCAAACAGCGCATCCTTTTTGCCAAAGCCCTGCTGCTGGATGCAGACCCCGCTTCTGCCCACACGTTGCTGGATGCCTTGAAAGAGCGGAAGGAACAGTACCTGCTGCAAGGCGAAGTGGCTATGGACCTGGAGCTCATGCAATGGCTGCTGGCATAGCCCCCCCCTCTCTGCACATTCGCACAAACAAAGAAAGCCCTCCTCACGTCACCGCTTACCGCGGCTGGTGAGGAGGGTATTTCTTGTGGGAATGTTGATTGTCAGTGCATCAGTCGGCAGCCACAGCAGCCAGTTTCAGCTTTTCCAGCTTAGCCTGAGCCTTCTCCAGGTCACGCTGCAGCTTCTCAGCCTTTTCCTTGGCTTTCTTCACGCGGTTGTGCTGCTTCTCGATGTCCCTCTCCAACTTCTCCTGCAGTTTCTTGATTTGCAGTTCGCTGTCTTTTTCAATCTGGACGGCATCAATCTTAGCCTGTTCAGCCTTAACCGTAACCTTTGACACTTCAGCCTCAGCCTTCTTCACGGCCATTTCAGCCTTCGACAACACATCCTGTGCGCATACTGAGTTCGTCATTGCAGAGCAAGCAAGCAACATCGTTGCTGCTACTAAATACTTCTTCATAATTTGTTTCTTTATTAGGTATTATCTTGTGTTATTGCCCGACTCGGAAGACACGCCTCAAGGCGCCTTTACGAGCATATTTGCTGACAAAAGTACAACCTTTTCGCATTTTCGCAAAATTATTCACGAAAAAATAAGGAAAGATGCAGACAAACAGGCAAATTTTCCACGCTGCCATCTGCCTGGAACGCTTATCGCCCGGCACGAAAGGCTCTGGGCGAAAGCCCCTTGTTACGGGTAAAGAATTTACTGAAGGAAGCCAAATCTGCGAAATGCAAGCGGTCGGCTATCTGCGCTATGCTGAGCTGGGTGGTGCGCAACAGGAAAGTGGACTCCATGAGCAGGTGCTGGTTGACATAGTCGATGACCGTACGCCCCGTAACCTGACGGACTACACGCGAAAGATACACCGCGGAGATGTTCAGTGCCGAGGCATAGAACCCTATGTCGTGATGCTGGGCAAAGTGTTCGGGCAGCAACCGGATGAAACTGATAAAGATTTCTTCCACGCGTTGCGGCACGGTGCACTGGGCGATGGCGCGCTCCTGCGCGTTTTGCAAGTCCAGCAGGAAAATAGCATAGAGCATCTGCACTACCTTCTCCTTATATATATGGTTGGAATGCAGATAGGACGTAATCTCACGCATCTTGACCGCCAGTTGTTCGGCATCGCCGGGCGTAAGCGTCAGTTTGGGCTCGTGCACTCGCACTATGGGCAGATAGGCTATACGCACAAGGTCGCGCACCGTGGGCAGTTCGATACTCACGTGCTCATCAGCCAAGAGGCAGATGCCGGCATAATCTGGGGCGGCGGCCATGATGGTCACTTCCAGCCCGGGCGAATATATATATAGGTCGTTAGGGTGCAAGGTCAGTTCCTGACTGTTGTAGCGGAGCCTGAGCCAGCCACTCGTCACCAGCGTGAAAGTGTATGCCGCCATATAGCCCTGCGTGCGGTTGGCGCGAAATGTGATTGCAGCGTCTGTGACGTTGCAGTACATCTTGCCGTCCCACCCGGGGAAAGGCAGTTTGCCTTGCATGACTTCCCATGCTTCCTTCAAACTATACACCTTGTAATATATTTAGTTAGTTTCGGGAGTTAAAAAGGGAGTTAAAGAGGGAGCGAAGCCAGCCTTGCTGGTTGGAAGTAAAGCACTGCGTGCTGGAAGCTAGCTTTGGATGGTGCCTGCACATGGTGTGTTGTCCATTTTAACTTCCACGAGCGTAGCGAGTTTACTTCCGTTTTAACTTCCCTTTTTACTTCCACGAGCGTAGCGAGTTTACTTTCAAATTACTTCCATTTTACTTCCGAGCGGCGCAAAGATAGAAATAATCTGCGTGCCGCGACACATTTTGTGCAAGAAAAAGGTCTATTAGATGGGATTGTGCCTTTTTTATGTGAAAGATCGCAAGCCTTGTATCGTTTCAGACAAGTTTTGTGCCGTTTCGGATTTGCTTAGGACATAAAAGAACCGTACCTTTGCAGCGCAAAAAGGCAATAAAACTAAAACCTCAAACTCATTTAACCATTAAACCTCATTATGGAAGCAAAGAAATCAATCGAAGCATTGCAGTTTTTCGTAACGCACCTGGCCGAAGGTGCCATGGTACACAAACAGCAGGGTATGATTTTCAAGTCGCAGGGCTTCACGAAGCTCGGGCAGAAGTACGTGGATCATTTCGGCGAAGAAATGGGCTGGGTCGAGAAGTTCACCGAGCGCATTCTGGACCTCGGCGGCGAAGTAAAGTTCGAAGGTATGCAGCCGCGCGAACTCATCAAGAACCCCATTGAGTACGTCAAGGCCGACCTCGCCATCCAAGGCCCCGGCGTGGAACTGCTGCTGAAGTGCATGGAAACAGTCAAGGACGACCCCACTACCTACGATATCATGAAGGACTACCTGAAGGACGAGGAGGAGGACCTCTACTGGAGCCAAGGCGCACTGGATATGATCGAGTGCATCGGAGCACAGAACTGGCTCTTCACTCAGGTGTAAGAACAAGGATCTGCATGCAACTATGAAAGAACAAGTATTACAAGCTATGCGCGAGGCAGGTAAACCCGTCTCAGCAGGCGATGTGACAAAGGCTCTGGGAGCCGACCGCAAAGAAGTGGACAAGGCTTTTGCCGAACTAAAGAAAGAGGGTGCCATCGTTTCGCCCGTCCGCTGCAAATGGCAACCGGCGGAATAGTCCCAGCATGTGTGCTCTATCTGCGGCTACGTGTATGCCCCCGCCAAGCACAGCGGCATAGCTTTCGAAGACCTTCCCGCCGACTGGCGCAGCCCAAACGAACGCAACGAGACTCTCCCCACATACAATGA
Source organism: Bacteroidaceae bacterium (assembly GCA_017526905.1). Classification (GTDB taxonomy): domain Bacteria; phylum Bacteroidota; class Bacteroidia; order Bacteroidales; family Bacteroidaceae; genus Physcousia. The sequence goes on from JAFXQT010000006.1 coordinate 67,964, forward strand.
CACTACTCATCGGACTCCTTATCCCGCTGCTGGGCACCATGCTCGGTTCAGCCTTTGTCTTCTTCATGAAGGACGAAATGTCGCCCCGCCTTCAGAAATCCCTGCTGGGCTTTGCCTCTGGCGTCATGGTGGCGGCTTCAGTGTGGTCATTACTCATCCCCGCCATGAAAATGGAGGCCGACAAAGGTGCCTGGTCTGTCCTGCCGGCCTCGGTTGGTTTCCTGCTCGGCATCGGTTTCCTGCTGCTGATTGACGAGGTCACGCCCCACCTTCACCTCGGCTCTGACAGTCCCGAGGGTCTGCATTCGCGCCTCTCCCGCACGGCCATGCTCGCACTGGCGGTGACCATCCACAACCTGCCCGAAGGCATGGCCGTGGGCGTGGTCTTTGCCGGAGCGGCACAAGGTGCGTCGGGCATATCCCTGGCCGCGGCCGCGGCCGTTTCGGTGGGCATTGCCATTCAGAACGTGCCCGAAGGGGCCATCATATCCATGCCCATGCGCGCCGAGGGCAACAGCCGTTGGCGCTCTTTCCTCATAGGCAGTCTCAGCGGTGCCGTAGAACCGCTCGGTGCTCTGGCCGTAGTGCTGATGGCCTCGCTACTCACACCTATCCTACCCTATATGTTGGCCTTTGCCGCAGGTGCCATGTTCTACGTGGTGGTCGAGGAACTCATCCCCGAAGCATCCGAAGGCAAGCACACCAACCTCAGCACCATCGGCTTCGCCATTGGTTTCGTCCTGATGATGGTGCTCGATGTGCTGCTGGGAGGTGAGTAGGCCCCCTGTGGTCCCCCGGTGGGGGACGAAGAGTGAAAAGTGAAAGAGTGAAAAGTGAAAAATAAAAGTAACTGATAAGAGCCAAACAACCTTCAAACAAAACCCTCAAACAACTCTCACGCAAACCCTCAAACAAGCCCTCAACAAGCCCCCAAGGCGCAGCCAAACGAGCGCAGCGAGGCTCTCCCCCCTCGGGGGGAGCGGGAAGAGGGGGCCGTGGCCGGGAGCGGGAAGAGGGGGCGGAAGAGGGATCCCAAACAACTATGGAAAAGATTTATGAATTCAAAGCCCTGACCAGCAAGGGCAAGGTACTGGATTTTGCACAGTTCCGAGGCAAGGTACTGCTCATCGTCAACACCGCCAGCAAGTGTGGCTTCACCCCGCAGTTCGCCGGGCTGGAGGAACTCAACCAGAAGTACAAGGACAAGGGACTTGTCATCATCGGCTTCCCCTGCAACCAATTCAAGGAGCAGGATCCAGGCTCCGACAGCGAGATTGAAGAGTTCTGCCAACTGAACTATGGCGTCAGTTTTCAGATTATGAAGAAGACCGACGTGAACGGCCCTGACGCCCACCCCATCTTCGAGTACCTGAAGGCACAGGCACCCACCGAAGAGTATCGCGGACTGAAAGCCAAGGCCACCCACACCCTGCTCAAGACCCTCAGCAAGAGCGTGGAGAAGGACAGCGACATCCTTTGGAACTTCACCAAGTTCCTCATTTCCAAGGACGGCGACACCATCCGGCGCTATGCCCCCACCACCGACCCGAAGGAGTTTGAGCAGGACATTGAAGCAATGCTGTAATCTCTACTCCTTTCATAACCTTATCGGAAAGACGCAAGCAGCGGATGGCCGTCTGGCCATCCGCTGACGCGTATAACATTGGGCATCCGCTTAGCGCTGAAGCATCTCGTCTGCAAGGGAAGGGGCTCTTCTAAGGGGCTGAAGGGGGCTTCTCCCCCCCAGTGTCGCAACACGCCAACCCACGGCAAGGCGGGCGCCGAACTGGCGCAAGGCGAGCGCCAGCCTTGCGCCAGTCGGGGCACTTGCGACAGGCAGGGCTGGCAACAGGGGCATGGTATGGCTTCAAGGAGTTCTGGCTGATTGGCAAGGGAACCCTATCTGAGCATCTTTAGCAGTTGCTTCTCGGTAGCATGGGGCAACAATCGAGCCATGTGCTCAATCATCCGGCTGAGGGACTCCTCGGGTGAACGTGGGCACAGGCACGCCTCTTTGCCCAGCAGACGCTCGGGTGTAGTGAGCAGTGCCCATCCGAAGCCATATTCACGACCATGCTTGTCGGTGGGATAGACGAAATCCTCAGTAACGATGCGGCAGGCCATCTGCAGCCGGCCCACAAAGCCGTCGAAACGTGAGCGCATGTTCTTTCCTGTGAAGTCGCATGCAGCACGAAGTTGTCGGGTAATCATGCTGTCGTTCTCGCGCAGAATCAGCAGAATCGTATCCTCGATGCTGCCTTCCTCTGGAGCAGGATACAGGCTGCGCCGCCAGTTGTACAGGTCAGGCCACCACTCGCGGCTCACGAACCCAGCCTTACCGGCAAAAAACTTGCCATAGACACAATCGCCCTCTCGTATCACCGAGCCTTTCCATTGCCACAAAGGCCATTCCCACGAGCCATCGGGGAAAACGGTGTAGCGGCACTCTTCCGCCATCATGCTTTCGGCGCTGTAGCCCTTTATGCCACTCTCCAGCAGGGGCAGGAATCCCACTTCGTGTACACGTTCTATCAGTTCAGGACAAGTGTTGATATATTCCATTCGTCATTGACTTTCAGTTGAACCTGCTCGCGCTCGGAAGAGCTCATACAACTTTGGCTCTCCGCTCGCTTAATCGCAGCCTTCGTCATTATCATTCCACCTGTTCCACCCGCAGGTTGCTCACCCGGCTGCGCAGGCCAGCATCAGTGCGCTGCAGCGGGAAGCGGAGGGTGCGAATCATTCTGAAGGGCTTGTTGCGCGGATACAGACGTTGGTCAGGACCAAGAGTCTCGACCAAGCGGTTGTTTACATACAGGCGCGTTTCCTGCGGGGTGCCTTCGATAGCGATGTGCTCGCGGGTGTCAGGGCGCAGGGCGTGCCGGAAGGTGAATAGGTAGCCGTCGCGGGCAAAGCCGATGCGGCCTGTGACGGGGTCAGACAGGTAGAAGTCGGCATCGTCGCTGCGGAACAGGGCCGTGCCACGAGCCTCGGCCACGGCACCTTCGCCGTAAGCGCTGCCGGTGGCAGAAGCGGGTGTTTCGATGTCAAAGCTGACACGGTAGGGCCAGCCTATGTGCTGCACGCTGCGCGTGGAACCGGGACGGACCGCATCTTCCGTCAGGACAACGCCCACGGGGAAGCGGCCCAGGTCGTTGATGCCCGGGGCCTCGCCCACACCGGCTGCCAGGCGGCGCCACTCGTCGCATGAGCGCAGCGTGTCGGCAGTCCAACACTTCTCGGCCACCACCTGCAGGGCGGGGAACACACGGTGGTGTATGTCGGCCACGCTGATGCCGTTGCCCACCACATCGTTCCACACGGCAAACATGCCACCCTTCAGCTGCGGCGAACGGGCCGGCATGAATTTGCCGTTGATATTGGCAGGCGACCACTGGCGGTACAGATAGGGCACGTTCAGGTAGTCGTAGTAATAGCCGGCAGCGGGCACGATATACACCTGCCCATCGGGAATGGACAACAGGTCATAGCCCATGCGAAACATGGAATCAGGGTTGGCATAGTCGTTACTCCAACAGTACATCAGCACATCCTTCACTGGCACAGGTGTCTGGCCCTTGGCGTGTGTGAGCGAGCCCCACACTGCCGGTTGCTTGTCATACTTCTGCACGGTGCCAATGAGGTGTGCCGTCAGGGTTCGGAACTGCTCCACCGTCTCCGAGCGTCGGTTGCTGTACTCATCGGTACCGATGTGCACACGCGGGCCTGCAAATACCGGTTCGGGCCCTTCCAGGTACTCGGCAAAGAGGCTGTCCAGGAACGGGATGACCTCGGGGTTGGACAGTTCCAAATGATCCATGCCGAACTCCTTCGAGCCGAGGCTGGGCCGGTAGTGGCTGAAGGCGAGGCTATGTGCAGGCACGTCGATTTCCGGAATTACCTCCACACCCAGCGCCTGGGCATCGAGCACGAACTGGCGGAACTCGGCCTTTGAGTAACTACCGTCCTCGGCAGTCAGACCAGGGAAGCGGTCGCTCTGCAAGCGGAAAGCCGCATAGGTCTCGTCCCAGTTGTCGTGGAAATAAGCGGGGAAGCCGTTGTCGTTCAGATGCACGCTCAGGGTGTTCATCTTATAGTAGGCCATGGTGCGCACCAGCCGCCGCAGGTAGCTCAGGGGGATGTACTTACGTCCGCAGTCGATCATGAAGCCGCGCATGGGATAGTCTGGCCGATCGGTGATGGTGCCGCACGGAAATGCCACGCCGCCGTCGGGCTGCGGAATGGCCAGTTGCAGCAGCGTCTGCATGGCGTGCAGGGTGCCGCTCTCGGTTGCCTCCACACGCACATTTTTGCCGATGCTGATTGTATAGCCTTCGACACCCAACTGCTTGTGCTGCTTGTATGCCAGCAGGACATCCGCAGCACCAGCCTTACGCCCCTGTGCCACGACAAGTTGCTGGCCCGTGGCCGAAAGCCAGTCGGCAGCAAGGAGTTGAGCCGCTGGGCGCAGCCGTGCATCGGCATAGAGCACGCGGCTGCTACTACCCAGCACCAGTTGCCCTTGTCCACCACGCCACTGATGCAGGGCAGGAATGGTGAAGGGGCGTGGGTTGGTCCCCTGCGATCCTCCAGTGGGGAGCAAAGCAGCGAACAGCGAAAGGTGACAGGTGAGAAGGGAAAGGTAAATGACAAGAAGCCGTTTCATAGGTTGGAGATTAAAGATTGGGTAAAGAATGAGGATTGATGATCGGAAGAAAGCCTATCTCAGCACCTTCCGCCCGCCCACAATATACACGCCGTTCGTTGCCGACGAGGGCTGTACAAGGCGGCCGGCCAGGTCGTAGGCCACATGCTTAGTGCCGCGCTGCGCGGCAGCAGAGAGGAAGGGTTGGTGGGCAACTTGTTTGATGCCGTCGGCACCACCCACATTGCCCAACCGCACCAGTGTGAGTCCGGCCAGATAGCACCAGTTGTTGCCGTTGGTAGCACCGGCCCGTATGCCCATGGTCAGTTTCTCGCCGGCCTTGACATCGATGGCCACCGACTGCAACTGATAGGTAGCGCTGGCCACCTCCTCGGTGCTCTCACGTCCGGTATCGGTGCGGGCAAAGAACAGCGTGCCCGGCTGGTGATTGCGATCATTGTCGCTGCTGCTCCAACGGTTGGCGGCACAGAAGGCGGCCAAACCGTAGCACCCTTCAGGAAGGCCCGTGATGTCCTGGCGGAACAGGTCTGCATTCCGCGGCGCCGAGGCCGACCAGTAGGCCAGACCCGTGCCATTGTACAAGGCCGAGCCCAACTTGGCCTCGGTATAGCCGGCACTGGCATTGCCGCTGAGTTTTGGCCAGTTGGAACCGCCGAAGGCCGGCACGGCAGCCGTCTGGTCGGTGTAAGACTGGCGGAAATCGTAGGCGCCGTCGTAGGTCACGTTCAGGTTGTCCAGCGCAAACCAGTCGGCGTTGGTACCGGAAGCAAAGTCAATGAGGAAACTCACCGCCTTCGGCTCGGCCAGCACAAACTGCAAGGAGGCATGCTGAGCCTGGTCGGCGTCAATAGGCGCCAGCGCCATCTTTGTGCCACCAGCCGATACGCTGACACCCGTGAGGGGGCCGTCCGTCTGGTAGCGGCTGGTCCCTCTGCGAACGGTACCATTATAGTCGAAACTGAAGGTGTAACGGCCGGCAGGCAGCACCTTCGTGCTCTGCGCGATGCTCTGCCCCGCCAGTGTAGTAGCCGAGCCCCAGCCCGTGAAACACTCCAGGAAGCCGTTCAGTTCTGTGTCGTGCCACACCGAGCCGTTGAAGCGGATGTACTCGGGCGAACTGACAGTCCATCCGTCCAAGCTCTCATCGGCGAAGTCGGCATTCTGAAAGAAAAAGGAGTTAAATGTCACCTCCTTCTCGACAATGTCGGCCGCAAGCCTGACCGCCCCGGCCTTTCCGTCGGAGCGCACAATGGCCTGTGCACGACCACGGAAAACAGTGGGCTTGGTCGAGCGGAAACTCTTCATGTCGTTGGGTGATCCCGTTCCACAGGCCACCAGCTGGCCGGCACCCTCGTTGCGAATGCTGATCTGCGTGGAGCAGTCACTGGTCACCACGTTGCCATTGGCATCCACCACTTCAAGGGTTACGTAGGCCAGGTCGTTCAGTTGGTCTGAAATCTGGGCATCCTCATACACGCACCGCACCCCCACGGCAGGCCCGGTGGTGCTGAGCACGAATTCCTCCCCTGCCCGCTCGTTGCCGGCAGCATCGAGGTTGACTACCCGCAGCGTTCCGGGCTGGTAGGCAATGGTATAGCCCACCCAGAAGGTATTGCCCGGTTCCTTGTCGCCCATGGACTGCCCGTTCAGGTACAACCGCACTTTCGGCGCACGGCTATACACGTTCACGCTCACGTTCTGCCCCTCAAGCCCGGGCCAGGTCCAGTGCTGTTCCTCCAGTTGCCAGCCCCAGCCGTTGTTCTGCGACGGTGTGGCCTGCACGGCCATGGTTACAGGTGCTTGCCGCCACACCACATCGCGGTAGTAGGACTGTGGTTTCTTCTGCCCGATCAGGTCCAGGTCACCGCAATGGCCGTTGAACCAAGGCCACTCCTGGAACATGCTGGGAGCATGGTCGGTAAAGGCTGCGCCGATACCGGCCTCGCCAAGATAGTCCATGGCCGTCCACACAAAATCGCCAATGACGTAGGGCAGACGCTCCACGATGTTCCAGTTCTCCGAAGCCTGCTTGGGGAAGCTCTCCAGTCCGCACATTACGCGGTCGGGATGCGTCTTGTGGTCGCGTTCGTAAAGGAAGTAGAGGTAATTATAACCTGCCACGTCCAAGCTCTCAAAGGCATTGGCGTCCTGCACTTCCCAGTTGCTGCTGGCGCTGTTCCAGGCATCGCCGGCATCCCATCCGCAGATGGCAGCCGTGACGGGCCTCATGGTGTCATATTTCAGCACGTCAGCCCGGAGGCGTGCGGCGGCCGCCTTACCGGCAGGCTCGATGCGCCCGGGGATTTCGTTGCCGATGCTCCACATGATGACCGACGGATGGTTGCGGTCGCGGCGCAGCATCACACTGATGTCATCGTCGCTGTGGGTGGCGAAATAGTTGTGATAGTCGTCGGGGTTCTTGGCCATCAGCCACTGGTCAAAGCACTCGTCAATCACCATCAGGCCCAGCTCGTCGCACACGTCCAGAAAATGTTCCGACGGCAGGTTGTGGCTGCACCGAACGGCGTTGTAGCCCAGGTCCTTGAGCAGTTGCAGTTTGCGGAGTTCGGCCTTGTCGAACGCAGCGGCTCCCAGCAGGCCGTTGTCATGATGCACGCAGCCACCCTTGAGCAGCGTAGGCACACCGTTCAGGCGGAAGCCGTCGGTGGCCGAGAAAGCCAACGTGCGCAGGCCTATGCGCTTGCTGAAACTGTCGGTGGTTTTCCCGTTGACATCCTTCACGCTGACCACGGCATTGTACAGGTATGGGTGTTCGGGGCTCCACGGCTGCAGTTTAGCAAAGGGAAGGCTGAGCGTGGCAGGCTGCGAACTGTTGGCGCCGACGCTGAAAGCCGTCTGGGTGGAAGCCACGGCCTGACCCTGTGCATCGAGCAAGTCGATGCACACCGAACCACGGGTTGCACGGGCACCCTCGTTATGAATGCGTGTGTCCACACAGAGCTGCCCGTCGGCCACGCCATTCTGCAGGGCCCATTTACTATCGTCCATTCTTATATAGGTATCCCACTCATCAGCATGCACATTGTCGGTGCGCAATAGCCACACGTGACGGTAGATGCCGCTGCCGGCATACCAGCGCGTGTTGTTGCCTACGTTCTGCACCCGCACGGCAATGCTATTCTGCCCCGCATGCAGGCGGTCGGTCACATCCACCCTGAAACTGCTGTAGCCATACACATTCTCATGGCACAGGGTGCCATTCACATACACCCACGCGTGGTTGTAGGCCCCCTCAAAGTAGAGCACAACACGCCCGGCCAGGTCCTGGGCTGACACTTGGAGCGACCGCTGGTACCAGCCTTCGCCCCCCACAGTGAACCCTGTCTGGTGGCCGCCCACACTATTGGTGGAGAAGGGGCCCACCACACGGCCGCCAGCCTTTGCCGCGGCTTCGGTCTCCACGCTCCAGTCGTGCGGCAGCGCGAGTACCCGCCACCCATCAGCTACAGAGGGGTTGTTCACAACGGCTTTGCCATCGCCATAAAAAAAGCGCCAGTCGTCATCAATGCACTGTTTGCGTTGTGCCGAAACGGTCAGCGCTGTGACAAGGAACAGCGCAACCAACCATAGTTTCGTTTGGTTCATAATCTTTTTTCTGATTTAAGATTAGGTGTCCAAGGTTCCAAGCCCGCCTGATGGCGTCTTGCGCCGCAAATATAGCCAAAAAAGGGTTGGCGACAAAACTTTCGGGAGGTTTTCTACCCTCAGGCTCGTCAGGCAAGGAAGAAACGTCCAAATTCGTGCTCGAAATTGGGCGTCAGCACCCCTTTGCCAATGGCATCCCTGACCTCGCTCAACGACCAGAAGCGGCCACCATCAAGTTCTTCGGCCGAAGGGCAGACAGGACCGTCATAACGACAGCGGTACACATGCACCAGTTCACGCTCCATGGCGCTCTCGAACACGTACTTGGCCACGAACTGGGCCTCGAACACGGTGATGCCCAGTTCCTCGCGAACCTCGCGCTGCAACGCCTGCCCGGGTGTCTCGCCGAAATCGACGTGCCCGCCCACTGCGGTGTCCCACTTGCCTGGTTGGATATCCTTCCACTCGGGCCTTTTCTGCAGATAGACATCGCCCGACGCATTGAACACATGCAAATGCACCACCGGATGCAGCAACTTGCTACCGCTGTGGCACTCGCCTCGCGTGGCCGATCCCGTAACCCGTCCCTCGGTATCGACCACCGGGAACAGCTCTTGCTGATTGTCTGTAGTCATGGTTTGTTTCGTTTGCTTTCAACAACAAATTCGTAATTGCCGCTGTCCACGGCAATCTCGGCGGTCTGAGGCCCGTTGCTGACGGCGCGTATGCCCCTCCGGCCAGCAGCAATGGCCCTGCCACCTTCGGTGATTCGGCTGCCGGGCTGCACTGGCAGGACGATGGTTGCATCGGTACCGGCAGGAATACCGAACTGGAAGTGGCAGCCATCGGCTGTGCGCTGCCAACTAACACGAATACAGCCGTAAGGACAAGACGTGCTCACGTCGAGGTTATCCAAGCTGTCTGGCAAATAAGGGGCAATGCGCAGATGCTGAAATGCACAGTCCGACACCCCCAGCCCTTTGCCTTTGTCCCATTGTCCCTGTATGCCAGCCAGCTGGGTGTAGAACCACTCCTCGATGTGGTCCATCATGCAGTGATTCTGCGAGAAAGGCCCCACATCCCAGTACTCGGGCGTGGTGGTGTAGCCCTGCCGCACCCAGTAGCCATAGCTGGGGCAGTCCGTCTGGTTGGCCATCTGCCAAACTACATCGTTGTGCCCATATTGTGCCAGTGTCATGAACACAGGCTTGAGGGCAATCTCACCGGTTTTGATCTTGTAGCCGTCGGCTCGCACCCGATTGGCCAGCACATCGGCCACCCGCTGCTCATCGCCATCGGGCACAAGGCCATAATATAGAGGCATGGCCTGCTCGCCCTGTCGGCCGCCGCCACCCTTGATACTGGTGTAAGTAGCAGTGGCAGCATCGTAGAACTTGGCATTGAAGGCACGCTTTACCTGGACCGCACGTGCTTCATAGGCATCGGCCTCGGCAGGATGCCCCAGCTGGGCGGCCATCTCGGCCATGACCACAAGCAGATAGTAGTAGGTGGTGGTCTCGGTAAATTCGGTGGGCACCATGGGCGACACGCCTGCTGTTTCCTGCCCCCAGTCGCTCAGCACACTGAAGTCGTTGTTGATAATATAGTCCGTAGTATGATCGGTGTAGTGAGCGATGAGACGCTGCATTTGAGGGTAGTACTGCCGCATGAGCGATGCATCGCCATAGTAACGCCAGCACCGATAAGGCACAAGGATGGCTGCCCCGCCCCAATTCACGTCGTTGCCATACACTTCCATATAATAAGGTGCGACCGAGGGCACGTGTCCGTCGGGTTGCTGGGCATCGAAGCAGTCCAGCACCACTTTCCGGTAGAACGCTTGCATGTCGAAGTTCAAGGCAAGCGAAGCAAACATCTCGTTGGGCACGTCGAGCCAACCCAGTTTCTCGCGATGTGGGCAATCGGTGATGCTGTTGTAGAGCTGTGAGGCGATGGCATCACGACAGAGCACGTGTATGTCGTTGACGAGCGGGTTGGAAGTGTGCAGGCGCCCTACGTTGGCCATGTCGCAACGGATGCGCTGTGCGGTGAAGTCTTCGGCACGCGGTTCTTCGTCCAGGCCGATAATCTGCAGATAGCGGAAGCCGTGATACATGAACTCAGGGCCCCACGTCTCGCCTTCGGCCTCACCGCTGAAGGTGTACTGGTCATAAGTGTCGGCAGGTCCGGTGTAGAAATTCTCCATGTAAACGGAGCCGTCGGGATTGAGGCTCTCGCCGCATCGCAGGCTGATGGTCTGACCGGACTTGCCTTTCAGCCGGAAACGGTACTGCCCGGCAGAATTGCGGCCGAAATCCACCATGCGCAGGGTGTAGCCCCCACTCTGGATGGTCTTCACACTCACGGCCGGCCACTCTTCAACCACGCGCAAGGGCTGGTACATACGGCTGCGCAATGTGCCAAAGCCGCTGACACCGCTATGAGGCGAGGTGAAATGAGGCTTGACAATACGGACTGGCGAAGCGCCTGCTGACGCAATGACGGAGAGGGCCGCCGGTGCGGTGGCATCGTAGTCCTCGCCACCCCACCAGTTGCTGCCCAGCGTAGGTGAAGGAGCTGTCAGCCACGTGCCATCAGTGACGATGCGTTCCGAAGTGCCATCGGCGTATTCGACCAGCAGTTCTGCCAGCAGTGCCGATGTGCCGTGATTCGTCACCTCACCCTTGGAGAAACGCCCGCTGAGCGGTTGCACATTATAGATGCCACCGGCCACACGCGCCGTGAGGGTATTGGCGGCCGCCCGGTGCAAGAGCGCCGTTACATCATAGGTGGAATAGAGCACGGTCCGCTCATACTCGCTTTCGCCCGGCTCCAGTACGGCATCCGTCACGGGCAGTCCGTTCAGGCGCATCGTGAAAACGCCCAGTGCCGAGGCATAGATGCGGGCACGGCGCACACGCTTGCCCTGAGGCAGTTGAAACGCCTTGTAGAAGAAGGGCACACGTGTGGATGCCGAGGACTCGGGAGCCGCAATCCATTGGGCCGTCCACTCCGAGGCATCCATAAAGGCCGTTTCAAAGGTCGATGCAGCGGTGGCTTTCCGTCCGCGATTATCTGTCACGCTGACGTTCCATGTGTAGGCAGAACAGCTTTTGAGGACAGCCCCCGCATAAGGAACAGCCATCTGACGGCTTGAATTAACGACACCCGAGTTCCACACCTCTGTGCCATCGGCCGCTGCAACGGACACTGCATAGGACACTTGGTGGCATCCCCGCTCATCGCTGGTCAGTTCCCAACTGAACATAGGCGTTCTGGTATCGATGCCCAACGGGGCAACGAGTCCACACACGCGCGGGCACATCACTTTGAGGCCTCCTTTCATGCCGATGGGCAGAAGGAGGAAAAACAACAATAGCAGGTAGTGTTTCATCGCAAAACTTTGTTCCGGCCAAAACGGCTACGGCAGTTGTACATCCACCTCCACCGGGCAGTGGTCGGACCCAAGTATTTCGGTGTGGATGCTGGCATCGGCCACCTGCGGGAAGAGGCGGTCGGACACCAACCAGTAGTCTATGCGCCACCCGGCATTCTTCTGCCGGGCCTGGAACCGGTAGCTCCACCACGAATAGACATCGCGCACATCGGGGTTGAGCCGCCTCCACGTATCGGTGAAACCGGCCTCCAACAGGGTGGTGAACTTGGCGCGCTCCTGGTCCGTGAAGCCCGCATTCATACGGTTGCTCTTGGGGTTCTTCAGGTCGATTTCCTCGTGTGCCACATTCATGTCGCCGCACACCAGCACAGGCTTCTGGGCATCCAGCCTTACCAAGTGCTGGCGGAAGGCATCGTCCCAAGTCATGCGGTAGTCCAGCCGGCGCAGTCCGTCCTGCGAGTTGGGCGTATAGACCGTGACGACAAAGAAGTCAGCGTATTCGAGGGTGATGACACGCCCTTCGTGGTCGTGCTCGTCGATGCCCAGGCCGTAGGTCACGCCGAGGGGCTTGTGCCGTGTAAAGATGGCCGTGCCGGAGTAGCCTTTCTTCTCGGCATAGTTCCAATAGCTCTCGTAGCCGTCGAAACTGATGTCCAGCTGGCCTTCCTGCATTTTTGTTTCCTGCAGGCAGAAGAAGTCGGTATCCAACGAGCGGAACACGTCGCGGAAGCCTTTCCCGTCGCATGCGCGCAGGCCATTCACGTTCCATGAAATGAATCTTAGGCATACTGTATGCCCATTGTCTGTGTGCTGTTCCATTATGAAGATTGGAGATTGGTTGATGCTGTTTAGCGTGGCAAAGTTAGCAAGAAAGGGGCGAAGTGCAAAAGATTCATGGCGTTTTCTGCGTTTATGCTTGGTGCTTTGGGGTGTTTGTGCTACCTTTGCGGCATGGCAGACGAAAAAGTAACACTCATCCAAGGCGAAGTGTTCACCGACCACCGTGGCCGCATAACTTCGCTCAATGCGTTCCGCTTTCCCGGCGTGGAGCGCGTTTATTTCATTCATCATTCCAATGCCGACGTGGTGCGCGGCTGGCACGGCCATCAGTTTGAGCGCAAGTGGTTCTACTGCGTGAAGGGCTCGTTCCGCATGGGTTTTGTGCGGCCCGACAACTGGGAGCACCCCTCGGCCGACCTGGAACCCGAGTTCTTCGAACTTGACGAACACAACAGCCAGATTGTATGCGTGCCCCCAGGCTATGCCAACTGCCTGAAGGCCCACCAGCCCGGCTCGGTGCTGATGGTGCTGTCCGGCGCCACCTACCCCGAATGTCTGGCCGACTCGTGGCGCTATCCTACCTCGATGTGGTGGCGCGATGAATAGTTTGCAACACAGTTGCACGTGTTTTGTCGTACCTTTGCCGCCAGAAACAAGGAACAAAACACTAAACACTATGCTAACATTCATCCAAAACTACTGGGATGCCTTGGTCATGATGACGGCCGAGATGGCTCCCTACCTTCTGCTTGGTTTCTTCATCGCAGGCCTGTTGCGCGCATTCGTGCCCCACGGTCTCTACTCTCGCCACCTGGCACCGCGCAACATGAAGAGCGTGGTCAAGGCGGCCCTGCTGGGCATTCCCCTTCCGTTGTGCTAGTGCGGCGTGATTCCCACCAGCGTGGGTCTGCGGCGCGAGGGTGCCAGCCACGGCGCCTGCACCAGTTTCCTCATTGCCACACCGCAGACAGGCGTGGACAGCATTGCCGCCACCTACTCGCTCATGGGCCTGCCCTTCGCCATTGTCCGTCCTATCGCTGCGCTGTTCACGGCCATGTTCGGCGGATGGCTTGTAAATAGGTACGCACGCGAGGACGAGGCCATCTCTGCCAAGGCTGCACAGAGCCATGAACACGACCACTGCGAGTGCGGGTGCGAACATCATGAACATGAGCATCATCATCACCACCACCACGTGGTGGCCCCCCATTCGGCCCCCGAGGGGGCCACGGATGTAAAGCCCTCTGATTGCAATACAACAGGAGCCCCCTCGGGGGCCGTAGGGGGGGCTACCTCCTCTACCTCAGAGGCCGTAGGGGGGGCTTACACTACCTTCTGGCAGAAACTCTTGGGTGCCTTAGACTACGGCTTTGTCGAGATGATGCAGGACGTGGGCAAATGGCTGGTTATCGGTCTGCTCATTGCTGCCCTCATCACCGTGGCCGTGCCCAACGAGTGGCTGGCTGCCCTGCACGAGTACAAACTGCTGAACATGCTGATTGTGCTGGCCGTAGCCATCCCCATGTACGTGTGTGCCACCGGCTCCATCCCCATCGCTGTGTCGCTGATGGCCAAGGGCCTCACACCCGGCGCCGCCCTGGTGCTGCTGATGGCTGGCCCGGCAGTGAACAGCGCCTCCATCCTGGTCATTGGCAAGGTGTTCGGTCGCCGCACCCTGAGTCTGTACGTGCTTTCCATCATCATCGGCGCCATGCTGTTTGGCCTGGGCATCGACTACCTGCTGCCACAGGACTGGTTCGCAGTGAGCAGCGTTGTGGCAGGCGGCACCCACTGCGCTGAGTGCCTGACGAATTGGGACTGGTTCTTCGTGATAGTTCTGGTGCTGCTGCTCGTCAACGCATTTGCATACGAGCATCTTCATCAGTTGGCCCCCCATTCGGATCATGAGGCAGGGGGGGGCAGCATTAGTTCGGCGGTTAAGACTTACAAAATCAAGGGCATGTCCTGCAACCACTGCAAAGCCAGCGTGGAGAAGGCCATCCGTAACCAGCCCGGCGTGACCGATGTGGACGTGGATCTGCCCAAAGGCATGGCTCACGTGAGCGGCGCTCATGATGCCGAGGCCCTCATGGCCGCAGTCAACGCTTTAGGGTTCGAAGCATCGGCCGTTTGACTTTTGCCATCTAACATTAGCCATTTGCCATCCCTCGCTGTAATATTTCCTCGCTTGCCTGTGTATATATAAGCAGAAGGGCAATAAAAAGGCCGGAAAACTTGGCTGATTCAGGAAAAGCCCCTACTTTTGCAACCAGACAGCGGGAAAGGCCCGCGCGTCACAACTGATTCAAGTATGAAAGCACGATTCGTTAAATGGTACAATGCGCTGCTTACCAGCCTCATCACCATGCTCGGCTTCTCCGCCTGCGATGCGCTGAACCCCAAGGACGAGTATGGGGCGCCCTACGTAGAGTACGGGTCGCCATCCGTCAGCTATAGGGTGAAAGGGCGCGTCACGGATGCCGAAGGGAAACCGCTCAGTGGCATCAAGGCAGAAGCCGGCAGCGCATGGGACGGGCATTTCTACCCAAGTGCCGAACCGACCATGACCGATGCCGAAGGCAATGTGGAACTCAAGGCCCACGCCGGCACCCTGCATGGGCAGGTACTGGTGCTGTCCGATGTAGATGGCGAGGAAGGCGGAGGCGACTTCGGCTCGGACACCATCAGCGTCGAGAGCCTGCCGCACAAAGCGACGGCCGAAGGCACATGGCACAGCGAATACGAAGTCGAGGCCAACATACAGTTGAAAGCAAAGCAATAATACACCAATCCCTCTTACGCCTATGGCAGAGAAACATCACAAGGTAGCTTCGCCCCAAAAGAAGCAGTCGTTGCTGCGAAAGGCATACATCGCGGCACTCACGTCGATGCTCTCCCTGCTGGGCTTCTCTTCGTGCGCCACCGCCAAGAAGCAGCAGAAACAGAACGACATGCCGCAGCCGCAGCAGATGGAACAGCCGGATCCCATCCGTCGCCCAGTGCTGATGTACGGTCCGCGGCCTGCCACCTACAAGAGCGACATCCCGCAGAAGAAGGCCATCGACGAGGCGCCTCGCTGAAGCCTGAGCCGCAGCCCCACGGAGCAGCCCACCGATACCATTGCGTATGAACGTAACCCCTCTTTCTTTCAGACGAAAACTGGCGCTTGAGCTGGACCGCCGGCTGCAGAACCAGATCAACCACGACCACCCGCTGCGCGAAGTGTTCTGGGAGTGTACGCTGCGCTGCAACCTGCATTGCCGCCATTGCGGCAGCGACTGCAAGCAGGTGGCCGGCTACCGCGACATGCCGCTACAGGACTTCCTTGGCGTGCTGGACAGCATCAGCCGCAAGTGCAACCCGCACGAAGTGTTCATTGTCATCTCCGGCGGCGAACCGCTGATGCGGCCAGACATCGTGGAGTGCGGTGCCGAGATCTACCGCCGCGGTTTCCCCTGGGGCATGGTGAGCAACGGCCTGGCACTGACGCCCTCGCTTTACGACCAGCTGTGCCGCGCTGGCATGCACTCCATAACCATCAGCCTGGACGGGCTGGAGGCCGAACACAACTGGATGCGCGGCAACCCCAACAGCTTCCGAATGGTGGATCAGGCCATCGACCTACTCACACACAGCGATATGGTTTTTGATATCGTGACCTGCGTGAACCGCCGCAACTACAGCCAGCTACCCGCCATCCGCGACTACCTGATAGCCAAAGGCGTGGGTGCCTGGCGCATCTTCACCGTGTTTCCGGTGGGGCGTGCCGCCAACGACCCCGACATGTGGTTAACCACCGAGGAGTTCCGTGGGGTGTTTGACTTCATCCGCCAAACGCGGCGCGAAGGGCGTATCCGTGCGAACTACGGCTGCGAAGGCTTCCTTGGCAACTATGAGGGCGACGTGCGCGACTCCTTCTACCATTGCAATGCAGGCATCACCGTTGGCTCTGTACTGGTGGACGGCTCCATTTCGGCCTGCACCAGCATCCGCGCCAACTACCACCAAGGCAATATCTACCAAGACGATTTCATGGAGGTGTGGGAGCATCGCTTCCAGCCTTACCGCGACCGCACGTGGATGCACAAAGAGCAGTGTGCCGAGTGCAACTACTTTCGCTACTGCCAGGGCAACGGAATGCACCTGCGCGACGATGAGGGCCGGCTGTTGCTATGCCACTTGGGAAGATTGACAGGTGAACGGTGAACGGTGCGCCCGGCCCGCAGGGACGCTTCGCCCAGCGAAGAACCTTGACCCCTCAAAGTTACAAACACAGCACAGCCGTTCCGGCCACAGCCACCACCGTGCCCAGCACCTGACGGGCTGTAATGGGCTGACCAAATAGCCATTTCGAAGGCCAAAGGATAAAGATGGGGGTGAGAGCCATCAGCGTGGATGCCACACCGGCCGGAGCCAGCGTCACGGCAAAGAGCGAGAGCGAAACACCGATGCACGGGCCCGTAATGATGGCACCCAAAGCACTCTGCACGGCCACCTTGTCGTGCAACCCGTTACGCATTCGCTGGCGGTCGCCACGCCACCAATAAATCAGCAGGAAGCCCACCAAGCCGGCCACCGAGCGCACGAACGTGCCCGACACAGCGGCATAGTCCGACGTGTACAGGACCATGCCCATCTTGCTCAGCACGATACCTACGCCCTGACCTGCTGCAGCACCCAGCCCCAACAGGAAACCGACCAAAGAGAAGCGAGGGGGCTGCGACTCGCGTAGCGATGCACCTGCGGCCGCGGGTTGTGCAACAGAAGCAGGTTGTGCAGGAGTCGCAGGCTTGTCATGCACAGCGATGGCTATGCCGGCCATGGTGACGGCCATGCCCAACCACGCCTGCAGCGTAAGCTGTTCGCCCAGCATCGCCCACCCGGCAAAGGCTGCAAAAAGCGGCGCCAACGTCATCATCAGCTGTCCGAAGCGAGAACCCATCACTACATAACTGTTGAACAGGCACCAGTCGCCC
The DNA here is from genome assembly GCA_017526905.1 of Bacteroidaceae bacterium. Lineage (GTDB taxonomy): Bacteria > Bacteroidota > Bacteroidia > Bacteroidales > Bacteroidaceae > Physcousia. Next base: position 85,389 of record JAFXQT010000006.1, read on the forward strand.
AACACAAAGCCAACCAGGCCCGAAGCCAGGAACCAGCCCCATGCTGCCGGCGACATGCCAACAGGGCACACCGAGCCGGTGAGCACCCACAGCGCAACGCCGAGGAAAAGCAGCGTGCCTGCCATGCGCAACACATTCATCTGTATGGCACCAAAGCGTTTGGAACCCACTTCGGCAAAAAGTGCCGTAATGGTCCATATCACGGCCACGATAATAGATAGGATTTCGCCCATATATTTGTAATGCCCAGCAGTCTGCCCGCCGGAATAAAATGAGGAGTTTTATAAAACCGGCCGCAAAAGTACAAGAAGTAGGCCAAAGGAAAGCATACTGCACTCGCTTTCTTCCGTTAATCTATGTTAAGGGACACCATGACGGCACTGCCATGCCATGACACGCGCGCACAATAAATAAAGTGGCGCGGGCACAATAAAACAAGGGTTCTCACGTTATAGTAGAAGCAGACGCGTGTCTGCCAGAAAACGTTTCAACGCTAACATGAAGATAACATACCTTTTAGCCTTCCTGCTTGCACTGTTGCCCTTAGGTGTCAGTGCCTCTCCGCATAGCTTTACGCAGGTGAAGTGGGACGAACATCGAGCCGACACAGTGTTGCCCATGTACTATGAGGTAATTCCGCTGGAGACCGACTACCGCCTATACGACTATACGGTACAGATTTGCTTCCCCGAATGGGTGCCGCTGAGCAAGGAAGTAGCCGCCGCATTTGATGCGCACTTCGCACACCTGGTTTCGGACACGCTGCAAGTGGATACGCATGTGGGCATCAGCAGGAAACAAGGTATGCTTGACGTGGCCTTCATTCCCGTGGTTCGCCGTGAGGGCAAGTATTTCAGGCTGAGCAGTTTCAAGATGGAAATCACGCCGGTGGCCAAACGCGGACGTCAGAATACAGCCCGACGGGCTGAAGCGACCGACGATGAGGCTGAAGCAACAACGACAACTGACGGACGCTATGCCAGCCACTCCGTGCTTGCTACAGGGCGATGGGCCAAAATCAGCATTACGACCGACGGGATGTACAAACTGCCCTACGCCGCACTGCGCGAGATGGGCTTCACCAACCCCGCCAACTGCCGCATCTACGGTTATGGCGGACACCTTCAGCCGGAAGTGATCACCGCTGGCAGCCACCATGACGACTTGCAGGAAGTGGCCGTGCTGGTCAAGGACGACGGACTGGTGTTCCATGCCAACGGTCTGGAACACTGGCGCAACGGACACCACGTGGTAAACCACTATGCGCGCCAGGCCTGCTATTTCGTGACCGAAGGCAGCGAACCCACCCAATCCATCGGCACCATAGACAAGGTACTGAACATATCGACTGCGCCGACCTCGCCTACCTCCTACAGAGCCTACGTTGCCCATGATCCGCAGGAGTATTCTTGGTATCAGGGTGGACGCATGTTCTTTGAGAACTACGACTACTACAATGGGAACAGCCGCAGCTACACTTTCCAGACGCCCTCACACGTGGATGCTTCGGGCAGTGCCCTGCTCAGTTTCTGTTTCTCGGCTTCTGAACTCACGTCGGTCACGCCCAACCTGAACGGCACCGTGGTGAACACCTACACTATTTCAGCACCGTCCGACGAGTACTCCAAGGCCAACGTCATGCTTCGCAACAACATCCGACTGGGCAGTGCGCCGCTGGAATCCAACACTCTGCGCTTCACCACCGACGCAGGCTGCCACGCTCGTCTGAACTACTTCGAACTGGCCTATGACGGCCTGATGAAACTGGATGCCGAACACCCTTACCTGCAGATGGTGGTCGATGAAGCGGCCAACTATGACAGAGCCTACCTGGCCATTGCCTATGAGGAAGGACAGGACGTGCAGGTGTGGCAACTGGAAGGCACCGACGGAACACCGGCCGTGCGGCTGGTGGGCTCGACCATCGAAGCCACCGACGAGGCAGGAGAGGTGCTGCGTTACTACATCGTATCGCTGATTGGACAGCCATCGGAGGCACGCTATGCTGTGTTCGATGCCAATGCCAACTACGCAGCACCCACCTACGTCAGCCCAGTGGAGAATCAGGACCTGCACGCTCTGGACAGCGTGGACATGGTGATTCTGACTCCCGCCAGCGGTATTATGGACGCACAGGCTGAACGCCTGGCCGAGGTGCACCGGGCCTACGACGGCCTGCGCGTGGAAGTGATCCGCGCCGACCGCGTGTACAACGAGTTCTCGTCGGGCACACCCGATGCCACCGCCTACCGCCGCCTGCTGAAGATGCTGTACGACCGCGGCGACGAAGCCACTGCCACACGCTACCTGCTGCTGTTTGGCGACTGTGCATGGGACAACCGCATGGTCACCTCTGCCTGGCGCCACTACAACCCCGACAACTACTTGCTTTGCTTTGAAAGCCTCAACTCGGTGAGCGACACACGCTGCTACATCATGGAGGACTACTTCGGACTGCTGGACGACGGCGAAGGCGGGATGCTGACCAAGGACAAGACTGACGTGGGCGTGGGACGTTTCCCCGTGCGCACTGCCAACCAAGCCACCATCCTGGTGGATAAGATCATCAACTACATAGAAGGCACGAGCGCAGGCTCATGGAAGAACGTGGTCTGCTTCATGGGCGACGACGGCGACAACAACGAGCACATGGCCTATGCCGACAGTGTGGCTATACAGGTGAGCAGCGACTTCCCCGACCTGGAGGTGCGAAAAATAATGTGGGATGCCTATCAGCGCGAAAGCACCGCTTCGGGACACCGCTTCCCACAGGTCACACAGATGATACACGACCAGATGGAGGAGGGTGCGCTCATGATGAACTACACCGGCCATGCATCGTACTACTGCATATCGCACGAGATGGCGCTTCGCCTGGCCGACTTTGCCGGATTCAACACGCCGCGTCCGCCTTTCTGGGTAACGGCCGCTTGCGACGTAATGCCCTTTGACACGCAGACAGAAAACATCGGCGAGACGGCAGTGCTGCACGAAAGCGGCTCAGCCATCGGTTTCTTCGGCACCACCCGAACGGTGTATGCCACCAACAACCTGCGCATGAATCAGGCCTTCTGCAAATACGTGTTCGCACAGGACGAACTGGGACGCTCCAACCGCCTGGGCGATGCCGTACGAATGGCCAAGTGCATGCTGGCCCAGGACAAGCGCGAGGACGGGCAGCCTGAAAACAAGCTGCACTATGCACTGCTGGGCGACCCCGCGCTGCGTCTGGGCTCAATCACCAACAAGGTGGTGGTGGACAGCATCAACGGCGTTGCACTGGAGCAGTTGCCCAGAGACTTCACGCTGCATGCCGGCGGCAAGGCAAGGCTGAGCGGCCATGTCGAGAACTATGCCGGCGAAGCACTGACTCAGTTTGAGGGCGTGGTCAACGCACGCTTCTACGACAGTGCCGAGGACGTGGTGTGCTACAACGCCGCCAAAGCAGTCAAGCCATTCACCTTCTCAGCCTACAACAAGATGCTGTACACGGGCACCGACAGTGTCTCGGCCGGACGATTCAGCATCACCTGTCCCATCCCCATCGACATCAACTACTCCAACGACTTCGGCCGCGTGCTCTTCTATGCGCTGGGCAACGACAAGATTACCGAGGCCAACGGACACAATGAGGTTTTCCGCCTGGGCGGCACCGAAGCCGACCTGAACGACCAGACCGGCCCCGTCATCACGGCCTACCTGAACGACCCCTCATTCACCGATGGCACGGTGGTGAACGCCACCCCCTACTTCGTGGCACAGCTGCAGGACGAGAGTGGTATCAACAACTCCGGCAACGGCCTGGGGCACGACATGGAGCTGATTATAGACAACAATGCAGCCACCACCTACACGCTGAACGACTACTTTACCAGCGAGTTCGGCGACTACACCCGCGGCACGGTGGCCTTCTCCATCCCCACCCTGCCGGCCGGCAAGCACTCGCTGCTGTTCCGCGCCTGGGACAACCTGAACAACTATGGCACCACCACGCTGACGTTCGAAGTGGATCCGAAACTGGACACCAGCATACTCAGCCTCAGCGCCAGCAATAGCCCTGCTACCACAACCACCAACTTCCTGCTCTCCTACGACCGCCCCGGCAGCGTGTGCCAATTCACCATCGAAGTGTTCGACTTCGCCGGCCGCCTGCTGTGGAACTACTCGGCCGAGGGCAGCAGTTCCAACGGCCTCTACTCCGTGCCCTGGAACCTGTGCACCGGCAGCGGAATGCCGCTGGGCAGCGGTGTATATCTCTACCGTGCACGTGTGAAATGCGACGACAGTTCCGAGACCTCGAAAGCTCAGAAAATCATAATCAACAGAAGAAAGTAACCGAATGAAACGCATCCTTGCTATAAGTGCCATCGTGTGGGCGGCAAGCCCCATCATGGCCGATGACAAAGAAGACATGTTCAACCCCGTAACCACCGGCGTGACATCGCTCAGCATCGCACCCGATGCCCGCGGCGGCGGTATGGGCGACGCAGGCGCCGCCACCGAGGCCGACGTGAACTCGCAGTACTGGAACCCGGCCAAATACCCCTTCTGCGTGGGACGTGCCGGGGTAGCCGTGAGCTATACGCCGTGGCTGCGCAAACTGGTCAACGACATCAACCTGGCCAATGTGGCGGGATTCTACCGCATTGGCGACTACTCAGCCCTGAGCGCCTCGCTGCGCTACTTCTCGTTGGGCGAAGTGGACCTGGAGTGGGACAGCAACGGCGGCGCCTCGGACGGCATGACCATCAATCCCTACGAATTTGCCATCGACGCCGCCTACTCGCGCATGCTCTCCGAGATCTTCTCAATGGGTGTGGGCCTGCGCTTCATCTACAGCGACATACAGTATGACTACACCGCCGAATCATCGCCCGGCAAGGCCTTCGCTGCCGACATCGCACTGTATTACAACAACTACTTCATGGCCGGTAACCGCGAGTGTGGCTTCGGTTTCGGTCTGAACATCAACAACATCGGTTCAAAGATCAGCTACGGCGGCGACGATAATGCCGACTTCATTCCTACCAACCTGCGCCTGGGTGTGAACGTGCTCATTCCCTTCAACGAGTACAACCGCCTCAGCTTTACTGTGGACGCCAACAAACTGTTGGTGCCCACCTACCCCAAGCAGGCCGACGGGGAGCAAAGCACAGACTACACCGACCGCGTGCAACGGGAATACTACGACATTTCGCCCATTGCCGGCATCTTCAAGAGCTTCAGCGATGCTCCCGGAGGCTTTAAGGAGGAGATGCAGGAGATTCAGGTGAGCGGCGGTCTGGAGTACAACTATAACGACCGCTTCTTCCTGCGCGCCGGCTATCACCACGAGGCCGCCAGCAAAGGTAACCGAAAGTATGTCACTGCCGGTGCCGGCTTCCACATGAGCGTATTTGCGCTGGATGCCTCCTACGTATTCTCTACTTCGCAGTCCAACCCACTGGATCAAACCATGCGCTTCACCCTGGGCTTTGACCTGGACGGTATGAGAGACCTGTTCGGGAAGAAGAGGAGGAGATAGTGAAAAGTGAAAAGTGAAAAGTGAAAAATAAAAGTTACTGTTCATGCAGCGCTGCGAATAAAAGCCATCGTGCCGAGGGGTTCCCCGCCTTAGTTTAATCATTTAACACCTTCTTTACATGATAAGAGTTGGTTTCGGTTTTGATGTTCATCGCCTTGTTGAAGGGCGCGAATTGTGGCTGGGCGGCATTCGCATAGACCACACCCTTGGTTTGTTGGGGCACAGCGATGCCGATGTGCTGATTCATGCCATCTGCGACGCCCTGCTCGGAGCCGCCAACATGCGCGACATAGGCTATCACTTCCCCGACACAGGGGCTGAGTTCAAAGGCATCGACAGCAAGGTGCTGCTGAGACGCACCATCGACCTCATTGCCACCAAAGGCTACACCGTTGGAAATATCGATGCCACCGTGGCAGCCGAACGCCCAAAACTGAACCCACACATTCCCGCCATGCAACAATGCCTGGCCGAGGTGATGGGCATCGACCCGGAGTGCGTCAGCATCAAAGCCACCACCACCGAGCGGCTGGGGTACACCGGACGCGAAGAAGGAATTTCGGCCTATGCCGTGTGCCTGATTGAACGCACAGCATAGACCACCCGACATGTCGCTCGGCACGACTGCCTGCGGCAACCATGCAAGCATAACAGTTTCAATGTGCGTTAGGGTTAACCCTGTTTGCAATTTGGGTTAACCTCAATGTGCGTTAGGGTTAACCCTGATTGCCATTTGGGTTAACCTCAACGCAAAATGCCTCATGGGGAATTTCGCCCCCTGTGTCGCACCGCGCCAACCTACGGCAAGGCGAGCGCTGAGCTGGCGCAAGGCGAGCGCCGGCCTTGCGCCTGTCGGGCCACTTGCGACAGGCAAGGTTGCCGGAGCAACTGCCAGGGAACCCACACTCACAGACTCACCCCTGCCCTGCCACTCTGACCTGACATACTAAGCATGGCAAAAGGCGTTCATGATGATCCGCCATCATGCTACCCAGCAAGACCGCATGCGGTGGCCGCGCAATTGCTCGGACCGAGAGCTACTGAAAGGAGACGCTTACTGCATCGCGGAAGTACAAATGCGGATTATCAAACGGTTTTTTGCCCCGTCCGAGGCACTTTTTTGTCATTTTGTTTGGAGAAGTCCCCGCAACCCCCTACTTTTGTAGTGCCGTACTTACAAAACGTAAGCTCTGACAACTAACAACACTACCTAATAAACCTATTAACCTATTTAATTAGCTATGAAAATTGAGCAGATCATGGCTCAGCTGGAAGCCAAGCATCCCGGCGAAAAGGAGTATCTCCAAGCCGTGCGTGAAGTGCTGATGTCCATTGAAGAAGTGTACAACCAACATCCTGAATTTGAACGAGCCAAGCTTATCGAACGGCTGGTAGAGCCCGAACGCATCATCACTTTCCGTGTGCCTTGGGTGGACGACAAAGGTGAGGTTCAGGTGAACCTGGGCTACCGCGTTCAGTTCAACTCGGCCATTGGCCCGTACAAAGGCGGGCTGCGCTTCCATGCATCCGTCAACCTGAGTATCCTGAAGTTCCTGGGCTTTGAACAGACTTTCAAGAACGCGCTGACCACACTGCCCATGGGTGGTGGCAAGGGCGGTTCAGATTTCTCGCCGCGCGGTAAGAGCGATGCCGAGATAATGCGTTTCTGCCAGGCTTTCATGAACGAATTGTACCGCTATATCGGTCCCGAAGTGGATGTGCCGGCTGGCGACATCGGCGTAGGCGCACGCGAGATAGGCTATCTCTTCGGACAATACAAGAAACTGACACGCGACTGGAGCGGTGTGCTCACCGGCAAGGGCTTGGAATATGGCGGCTCGCTTGTACGCCCTGAAGCCACAGGCTTCGGCGGCCTCTACTTTGTGAATCAGATGCTCCAGACCAAGGGCATCAACATCAAGGGCAAGACAGTTGCCATCAGCGGATTTGGCAACGTGGCATGGGGTGCTGCCACCAAGGCCACCCAACTGGGTGCCAAGGTGGTTACCATCAGCGGCCCCGACGGCTACATTTATGACCCCGAAGGCATCAGCGGCGAGAAGATCGACTACATGCTCGAACTGCGTGCCAGCGGCAACGACATCTGTGCCCCCTATGCCGAGGAGTTCCCCGAGGCCAAGTTCATCCCCGGCCACAAGCCGTGGGAAGTGAAGTGCGACATCGCTCTGCCATGCGCCACACAGAACGAGCTGAACGGCGAGGATGCCAAGCAACTCATCGCCAACGGTGTGACCTGCGTGGGCGAGATCTCGAACATGGGCTGCACGCCCGAAGCCATCGACGCCTTCGTGGAGGCCCGCCTCCTCTTCGCACCAGGCAAGGCCGTAAACGCCGGCGGAGTGGCCACCAGCGGACTGGAAATGAGCCAGAACGCCATGCACATCAGCTGGAGTGCCGAGGAAGTGGACCAACGGCTGCACGGCATCATGCACGCCATACATGCACAATGCGTAAAGTACGGCACCGAACCCGACGGCTACGTGAACTACGTGAAGGGCGCCAACATAGCCGGCTTCATGAAGGTGGCCAAAGCCATGATGGCACAGGGTATCGTGTAAAGGCAAGCGGTTTCGCCGTTTAGAAGTTTAGAGGCTTACGAGTGCATGAGCAAACTCGTAAGCCTCTAAACGTATGAACCTGCTCATAGCAAGGCACTGGTCGTCAGGGTTTCTCTTTGTAATAGCCAAACTGTTGGATGGCCTCCCACACCTTGGGAGCCAACCCCTCGCCGTTGTAAGCCGGGTTATTGCGAATGGCATCACGAATAGCCGTGGAAGAGATGTCGTAATAAGGTGTGTCGGTCAGTGTGACACCTGGGGGCAACGTCGAAGGTTCGATGTCATAGCCCCGACGCGGATAAACAAGGATTTCGTGATGCACCATGATCTCCTCCGGGCGGACCCAACGGTCAAACTGCAACCAGTTGTCGCTGCCAATGATCAGCACAAACTGCCGAGTGCTGAAATGGCGGCGCAGGGCAGCCAGCGTGTCGGCCATATAACTGGGCCGCGGCAGATGAAACTCAAAGTCCTTCACATGGATGCGCGACTTCTGAAACTGGAAGCCAGCAGCGCGGTCGGCGTGCAGGTTGATCAGTCCCAGCTTGGTGAGCCACAGGCGGATGTCATCGGGCAAGAGGTCGGCTTCCTCCTTCAACGGGTTCTGCGGCGAAACCATCAGCCACAGCTCATCCACATAGTGGCGGGCCAACATCCAGCCCGCCAGCTGCGTGTGTCCTATATGCACCGGGTTAAAGCTGCCCCCGTAAATGCCTGTGCGCGTCATGGCTCTACTCTCCCCCGCTTATGTCTTATGCTTCCAGGAAGCTACGCACCACCTGCAGCGCCTCGTCCTTGGCCACATCCAGCACATCGTTCACCACCACATGGTCATACCGCGGGGCCATGGACAGTTCATACTCGGCCCGGGCTATGCGCTGCTCGATGACATCGGGGGCATCCGTGCCACGCCCCACCAGACGTTGGCGCAACGCGGCAATAGAAGGCGGCTGGATGAAGAGACTCAAGGCACGCTCGCCATACATCTCCTTGATGCGCAAGCCACCGTTCACGTCCAAGTCCAGCACAACATTCTGCCCCTGGGCCAACTGGGCCTCGACCTGCGAGCGCAGCGTGCCATAGTAGCGGTCCTCGTACACCTCTTCATACTCCAGGAAATCGCCTGCGTCAATATGCGCACGGAATTCGTCGGGCGTGAGGAAGAAATACTCCACGCCATGACGCTCGTCGCCGCGGGGAGGCCGTGAAGTGGCACTGACGGAGAAAGCCAAATGCAGTTCAGGGAACGACATGAGATGACTGATAATGGTGCTCTTGCCCGAGCCAGAGGGGGCACCGAAGATGATGATCTTGCCTTCCATATTACATCACATTTAATACCTGTTCCTTAATCTGTTCCAACTGGTCCTTCATCATCACCACGATATTCTGCATCTCGGCCAGGTTGCTCTTCGAGCCGGTGGTATTGATTTCGCGGCCCATCTCTTGGGCAATGAATCCAAGCTTCTTGCCCTGTCCGTGCCCATCGCGCATGGTCTCGCGGAAGTAAGCCAAATGATTGGTGAGACGTTGCTTCTCCTCGTTGATATCCAGCTTTTCAATGTAATAAATCATCTCCTGCTCCAACCGGTTCTTGTCGTACTCCTGCTCGGGGATGGCTTCCAGACCGGCCACGATGCGCTGACGTATTTTCTCCACGCGGCTCTTCTCGTAAGGCTCGATGCTGGCCAGCAGCCTGGCTATCTCGTCCAGGTTCTGTTCAAATTTGCGCTGCAGGGCCTGCCCTTCCTGCTTACGGAAGTCGGTGAGCTGCTCCACAGCCTGCAGCACCACGCCACGTGCCACCTCCCTTTCACGGTCGGTCAGTTCCACGGTTTCAGGCTTTGACAGCACGTCGGGCATGCGCAGCACCATCTGGAACAGGGCATCGCTGGCAGGCATCTCGATATGCTGAGCCTCGCTCACCTGCCGGATCTGATCCACATAGGCCGCAAACACGCTTTGGTTAATGGGCAACACATCGGTGTGTTCTTCGCGTTCCACCCACAGGTTGAATTCGACCTTGCCGCGCTCCAAAGCACTGGCAATGAGGGCACGGATTTCCATCTCCTTCTCCCTGAACACAGGAGCAACGCGGGTGGAAAGGTCGAGTGCCTTACTGTTGAGCGACTTGATTTCGGCAACTATTTTCTTGCCTTCAAATTCGGCTGCGGCCTTGCCGTAGCCAGTCATAGATAGTATCATTTGTCGGTTTTCACTTATTTTTGGGCACAAAAGTACATAAAAAAGAAATAAAAGCCCTATCTTTGCCCCAGTTTTTACAGAATCATGTCTTGCATTTTACATATTGAGACGAGCACAGCCGTCTGTTCAGTGGCCGTGAGCCAGGACGGTGCAGTGCTCTATGAGAAAGTGGATCAGGACGGACCCAACCATGCTGTGGTGTGCGGTCCGTATGTCGAAGAGGTGCTCAGTTTTGCCGAGAGCCATGCCATCCCGGTGGATGCAGTAGCCGTGAGCCAAGGACCAGGCAGCTATACAGGCCTGCGCATCGGTGTGTCCATGGCCAAAGGCGTTTGTTATGGCCGAGGCATTCCGTTGCTGGCCATTCCCACCCTGCAACTGCTCACGGTGCCGGTTCTGCTGTATCACGACGAACTGCCAGAGGATGCGCTGTTCGTGCCGATGATCGACGCCCGCCGCATGGAGGTTTATGCCGCCGTGTACGACCGCGCCCTGCATGAGTTGCGCCCCGTGGGGGCCGACATCGTGGATGCACACACCTACGATGAGTGGCTGGAGCGCGGCCCCGTATGCTTCTTCGGCAACGGCTCGGACAAATGCCGGCAGGTCATCACCCACCCCAATGCCATCTTTGTGGAAGGCATCAAGCCTCTGGCACGCAACATGGCACCACTGGCCGAACGCGCATTGGCACGGGGCGAAACAGCCGACACCGCCTATTTCGAGCCGTTCTATCTGAAAGAGTTCATCGCCACTAAGCCCAAGAATCTGCTAAACGAATAAACGCCAGAGCGAATGAAATACAACACCCAACGCCAACAACTCATCCTGCCCGAATACGGACGCACCATACAAGAGATGGTGGATATCTGCGTGGGCATTGAGGACCGCGAAGAGCGCCAGCAGTGCGCCAACACCATCGTGCGCATCATGACCATCATGAACCCCGCCGTGAGGCAGCAGCCCAATTTTGAACACCGCCTGTGGGACCATCTGGCCATCATGTCCGACTACAAACTGGACATCGACTGGCCCTTCCCCATCGTGCAAAAAGCCGAGATACAAGCACGGCCCAAGCCGCTCAAATACCCCATGCAGCGCATACGCTACCGCCACTACGGACACCTCACCGAGGCCTTCATGGCCGAACTGAAGCAGATGCCCGACAACGACGAACGCGAGGAACTGGCAGGCATGATGGCTAATTTCATGAAGCGCTCGCTGTACAACTTCAACCGCGATGCGATGGATGAGCAGAAAGTGGCCGACGACCTGAACCACTACACCGAAGGTAACGTGAGCCTGCAACCGAAGTTCCAGTTTGCATCGGTATCCAGCGGACACCTGCCTGGCCAAAACGCTAAAAAGAAGAAAAAATGAGTTCATTCCGAATCGAAGGCGGACACCGGCTGGCCGGAACCATAGTGCCACAAGGTGCCAAGAACGAGGCGCTGCAGGTGTTGTGTGCCACACTACTGACGGATGAGCCCGTGCGCATCAGCAATGTGCCAAACATAGCCGATGTGAACAACCAGATCCAACTGCTGCGCGACATCGGCGTCACTGTGACCAACCACGGGCAGGGCGATTATACCTTCCAGGCACAACACGTCAATCCCGATTTCCTGCAAAGCGACGAATTCCTGAACCGCACCGCACGGCTGCGCGGCAGCATCATGCTGTTAGGGCCACTGCTCAGCCGGTTCGGACGTGCCATGGTGAGCAAGCCCGGTGGTGACAAGATTGGGCGCCGGCGTGTCGATACGCACTTCCTGGGCATGGAAGCGCTCGGAGCCCACTTCTCCTTCGATGCAGCACGGGGCGTGTTCGACATCACTGCCGACGAGTTGCGCGGCACCTACATGCTGCTGGACGAGGCCAGCGTGACCGGCACGGCCAACATCATCATGGCTGCCGTGTTGGCCAAAGGCACCACCACCATCTACAATGCCGCCTGCGAACCCTACATACAACAACTCTGCCACATGCTGGTCAGCATGGGCGCACATATCCAGGGCATCGCCTCCAACCTCATCACCATCGAAGGCGTCGAACAACTGCACGGCACCACCCACCGCATCCTGCCAGACATGATCGAGGTAGGCTCGTTCATCGGCGTAGCTGCCATGGTGGGCGACGGCATCACCATCAAGGATGTCAACTACCAGCAGCTGGGCATCATCCCCGATGCCTTCCGCCGCATGGGTATCCAGGTAATCCTTCAGGGCGACGACCTCTTCATTCCCCGCCACGACCACTATGAGATTGAGTCGTTTATCGACGGCTCGTTCATGACGTTTTCTGACGCGCCGTGGCCCGGCCTCACACCCGACCTCTTAAGTGTGCTGCTTGTGGTGAGTACCCAGGCCAAAGGCTCGGTGCTGATTCACCAGAAGATGTTCGAGAGCCGCCTCTTCTTCGTCGACAAACTCATCGACATGGGCGCACAGATCATCCTTTGCGACCCGCACCGCGCCGTTGTGGTGGGCCATGACAACCAGATGCGCCTACGTGCCGGACGGCTCACCTCGCCCGACATCCGTGCAGGTATCGCCCTGCTGCTGGCAGCCATGAGCGCCGACGGCATTTCCACCATCAGCAATATCGAACAGATCGACCGCGGCTACGAGAACATCGAAAGCCGCTTCAACGCCCTCGGTGCCAAGATCACGAGGATCGAGGCCTCCTGATTCCCCATCGCTCACACCAACAACCACCCTCCTATGATAGAAGACAGCGCTGTATATGAAATAGGTTCCATCACGCGCACACATGGCGTGAAGGGCGAAGTGGCCTTCAACTTCACCGACGATGTGTGGGACCGCGTGGAGGCCGACTATCTCTTCCTTCGCATGGACGGTCTCTTGGTGCCCTTCTTCCTGGAGGAGTGGCGTTTCCGCTCGGACAACATAGCGCTGCTGAAGTTTGAAGGTATTGATACCACCGATGACGCCACACGATTGGTAGGAGCCACCGTCTATTTCCCGAAGGAACTGACACCGGCCGACGTGCCCGACGACGAACTCACATGGCGCATGTTCACCGGGTTCAATGTCTATCAGGAAGGGCAGTTGCTGGGCACGGTGTCCGGCATTGATGACCGCACCGCCAACATCCTGCTATACATTGCCACCCCCGCAGGCAAGGAACTGATTGTGCCTGCTGTCGAGGAATTTGTGCTCGGAGCCAACCACAAGGCGCGCACCCTCGACGTATGCATCCCCACAGAACTACTATCGCTCAATGAATAAAGAGAAAACTAAGAAACAAATAGCCATACTCGGCTCCACCGGCAGCATCGGCACACAGGCCCTTCAGGTCATAGCCGAACATGCCGACTGCTTTGAGGCACGTGTGCTCACGGCCAACAACAGCGTGGACCTGCTCATACAACAGGCGCGGCGCTTCATGCCGGCAGCCGTGGTCATTGCCAACGAGGCACACTACGACCGCCTGTGCGATGCCCTGGCCGACCTGCCCATACAGGTCTATGCCGGACCCGAAGCACTCTGTCAGGTGGTTCAGTCCGATGGTGTTGACATGGTGCTCACTGCCATGGTCGGCTTTGCCGGACTGGCACCCACCATCGCCGCCATACGCGCCCGCAAGCCCATCGCCCTGGCCAACAAGGAAACCATGGTGGTGGCCGGTCAACTCATCAACGACCTCTGCCACCAGTACGAAGTGCCCATCCTGCCCGTGGATAGCGAGCACAGCGCCATCTTCCAGTGCCTGATGGGCGAACAGAGCCCCATCGAGCGCATCATACTCACGGCGTCCGGCGGCCCATTCCGCACCTTCAGCCAAGCAGAACTCGCCACCGTCACGCCACAGCAGGCACTGCACCACCCCAACTGGGATATGGGCGCCAAAATCACCATCGACTCAGCCACCATGATGAACAAGGGCTTCGAAGTGATCGAGGCACGCTGGCTGTTCGGCGTCCGACCCGAACAGATCCAGGTGGTGGTACACCCCCAGAGCGTGGTCCACTCGGCAGTGCAGTTTGCCGACGGTGCTGTCAAGGCCCAGTTGGGCGTGCCGGACATGCGCGTGCCCATCCAGCTGGCCTTTTCCTTCCCACAGCGTCTGCAAAGCAGTTTCGACCGCCTGGAGTGGTGGCACATGAATGCCCTCACCTTCGAGGCACCCGACACCACCCGTTTCCGCTGTCTGGCACTGGCCTACGAAGCCCTCGCCCAAGGTGGCAACATGCCCTGCATCGTCAATGCCGCCAACGAGATTGTCAACCGCGCCTTCCTGGAAGGGCGCTGTCAGTTCCTGCAAATGAGCGACATCATTGAATTCACCATGCAGCGGGCCACCTTCATCGCCAAACCTTCCTATGAAGACTATCTACGCACCGACGCCGAGGCACGCGCCATAGCTATAGAAAAAGTGAAAAGCGATAAGTGAAAAGTGAAAAATAAAAGTTACCTATGAGCCACTGTGCCGAGCGGTTCCCCGCTCGGTAACTGCGAAAAGCAAATAAGTGAAAAACGAAAAGTAAAAGTTACCTATGAGCCACTGTGCCGAGCGGTTCCCCGCTCGGTAACCGCGAAAAGCAAATAAGTGAAAAACGAAAAGTAAAAGTTACCTATGAGCCAACGTGCCGAGCGGTTCCCCGCTCGGTAACCGCCAAAAGTGACAAGTGATTAAACTTCGCGCCCAGCGCGACTCTTCTATCTGAATTATGAGTGTATTCTGGATTAAAACCCTCCAACTCCTATTGTGCTTTGCCCTGCTCATCATCCTGCATGAGGGCGGCCACTTCTTCTTCTCCAAGCTGTTCGGCGTGAAAGTGGAGAAGTTCTTTATGTTTTTCGACTACAAGTTCCACCTGTTCTCCACACGCGACAAGTGGTTCGCACGCCTCTTCCCCCGCATAGCCCGAAACGAAACGGAGTACGGCATCGGCTGGATTCCACTGGGCGGCTACGTGAAGATAGCCGGCATGATCGACGAGAGCATGGACACCGAGCAGATGCAGCAGCCCGTGCAGCCCAACGAGTTCCGCGCCAAACCCGTGTGGCAGCGCTTCCTCATCATGGTGGGCGGCGTGCTGGTCAACTTCCTGCTGGCATTGTTCATCTATGCCATGATTCTGTTCGCCTGGGGACAGGACACCCTTCCCATGCGCAACATCAGCAATGGTTTCTCGTTCAACGAGATGGCCGAGTCTGTAGGCTTCCGCGACGGCGACATCCCCATCCGGGCCGATGATAAGGGCATCAGCCAGTGGGACGGCAACGTGTTCCGCACCATCTCCGAGGCACGCACCATCACAGTGCTGCGCGGCGGGCGCGAAGTGGTGCTGACCATGCCCGACGAAGGGCTGAACCTGCTGGACATGATCAATCAGGAGCCTCGCTTCCTCACAGCCAACGTAGAGGCCGTTATCGACACCGTCCTTCCAGGCACCCCAGCCTATGAGGCCGGCATCCGTGGTGGTCACCGCATTGCAGCCATCGATGGCAAGCCTGTTCAGTGGTGGAGCGATTTCGACGATATCATGGGCCGAAAGGCCGATATCCTGGCAGCCGGCTGCTCGCATCAAGACAGCCTGCGCCTGCGCCACCTCACCATCACCATCACGGCACCTGCCAGCGCCGCCGCTACCGATTCAGCAGCTACGGCCAGTGCCAACACAGCCACTGCAGCAGCTGCTACAGAAACAACTGACACTGCCACAGCTACGGCACCCACTGCAACAGCTGCCACAGCTCCAGCCAGCACTGCCACAGCTACGGCATCTACCTCTTCTTCCCCTTCAGTCAGTGTGCTCGGCGGTTTCCCCGCCGAGATCTCCCTCACCCTCGATGAGAACTACAAGCTGGGCATCGTGAAGAAAACCGCCTATTCGGCCTACAAGCTGGAGCACCACGAGTACAGTTTCTTCAGCAGCATCCCCGCAGGCATTGCCTACGGCTGGCAAACCTTGAAGGGCTACGTAAGCGACCTGAAATACCTCTTCTCCAAGCAAGGGGCCAAGAGCGTAGGTTCGTTTGGCACCATCGGCAACCTCTTCCCTGCCGTGTGGGACTGGCAAGCCTTCTGGAACATCACCGCCTTCATCTCCATCATCCTGGCCGTGATGAATATCCTCCCCATACCCGGCCTGGACGGTGGCCACATCTTCTTCCTGCTGGTCGAAGCCGTGACACGCCGCCCGCCATCCGACAAGTTCATGGAGCGGGCCCAGATGCTGGGCATGCTGCTGCTGTTCGGCCTGATGGCCCTTGCCATCTTCAACGATGTCGTCAAGTTCCTCTTCTGAGGAAAAGCACATCGGGCTTAATGCAGAAAAGGTGCACATGATTTAACCTTTATAATCATGTGCACCTTTTCTGTATTTGTACTAAAGAATAAGTGGAATGGCTAAGGCAATCGAGATGAATACAGTGACTCTGACGATAATGAACAGATATCACTTCACGTTGAACGATAGCAAGTGACGCTCGTCGAGGTAGCCATCCAGATGGTCGTCGATATGTACCGGCCCGACTCCGGCTGGAGTGCCGGTGAAAAGGAGGTCGCCCGTCTTCAGGGTGAAGAACTGACTGATATAGCTTACCAGTTCATCGACGGTATAAAGCATGTCGGCCGTATGGCCCTGCTGAACAGTACGCCCGTTGATATTCAGGTGGAACCGGAGATCCTGGACGGAACGCTCCAAAGTATGCACTGGCACGAAATCGCCCACCACAGCACTGCCGTCGAAGCCTTTGCACAAATCCCATGGAAGCCCCTGGGAGCGAAGGCGCTGCTGAAGGTCGCGGGCGGTGAAATCGATACCCACCGTTACCGCATCGTAATACCGATGGGCAAAACGCTGCGAGATGCTGCGTCCAAGACGCCCGATACGCACTACCAGCTCTGTCTCGTAGTCGCACCGCTGGGTGAAGTCGGGGATAAAGAACGGACGGCCATGGGTCAGCAAAGCCGAGTCGGCCTTGGTAAAGATGACGGGCTCGGCCGGTTTCACGTCCGAGTCATGGAGCTCACGGTTGTGCTCCGAATAGTTCATACCGATTCCAAATATCTTCATTGCTTCACCAATCCCACCACCATCCGCTGCTTTCGATTTCGAAGTTCACTTTCACATTGACGGCACTGGAGGTGGCATCGTGCCGGTATTGCATGGTCACAGTACAGGGCTCTGCATCCCAACTATTTTCGGGGTGGCATCCGCAAGCCCATGAGAAGAGCTGGTCGGACTCGATGAAGACGTAGGGGTAGCCGCTGCTGTAGTTGGTCGTATTACCTTCGTCGTCAAACCAGGCCCCGTAGGTTTTCGCAGCGGTATTACTGCCTTCGGCACCATTGGCATCGAGCGGTACCAGATCCAGGGTGGATGATTTCAAGTCAGACGCTTTCAGGCCAAGCAGGGCTGCCACCTCGTCGGCGCTCACCTGGATCGTTACATCCTGTTTGTAGCCGCTGGATTGCTGCAGAGTAATGTCGCGCACAAGGGTTCCCTTCACGGTATAGGCCGAAGGCACATCGGGCACATCGGGGTCATCACCGTCGGCCGGCAGCGGAATGCCCTCCACCACGTCGTTCAGGTACTCCAGGCGGTTGAGCAGCCAACGGTGCATTTTGTTACGTTCGTTAGTAGCCTTGAAGTTGCCCACGGGCCAGCGCGCATCCTCGCGCCGCTGTGGCGAGGTGTTGGTGCCGTCCTGCTTATACTGCCCCTCCACTATGCCTTGGATATACTTGACCGTCTCTTTCCACGGGGCTATGACGAGACTGTCGTTGTACGATGCCCACTGTGCCTTATACTGCTCAACGAACTTGCGGTTCTGGAACATATCCGTGAAGAAACGCATGAACCCGATTCCGGAGCTACGTGCACCGCGTCTGCGATAGGGATCGGTACCTAAGAGGCTGGTCTGATAATTGCCGAAGTAGGTGTGGCCCGTCATCATATCTGCCCAACTGAAATCGAAACCGGCATCCCAGTCCCAGGCTGGGCCGAAGGTGTATTTACCGCCTTTATCCTTGAAAAGGAAGAGGCTGCGGGGTGCTTCTATCTCGACGTTGAAAGCCAGCTCCTGCAGGTGCAGCATGGCAATGAAGGAGTGAAGGTCCAGGAGCGAATCCACCACATGGTAGCTGCCCACCTTGATGGCACTCTCCAACTTGGCAAAGTCATCTCGGATGGCATTGAGCTGGTCGGCGCTGATCTCCTTGGGCCACTTCACGGCCACGGGCAAACGATAGACGGAGCTCCAGAAGTTATCGCCACTGTCGGGGTTGTAGTTGGGTCCGTCGTCGGCATCCAGCGTTAGCAGGATCCCCTCGGCCTCGTCAATATCCACCCGGTTGCCGCCCACTTCGACCTGTTCGGCCACCTGGTAGAGTCCGTTGTATTTGCCATTGATGAAGAGCTCGGCAAAGCGGATGGGCGTGGTGAAAGGCAGGCCCATGTAGTCGGCCGCCAACGAGCAGAAGGTGTTCATCACCTTCGTCACATCGCGCCAGTTGGCCAGCAGCACCCAGTCTTTGTTCTTCTCTATGCCGAACATCTTGCAGCTCTGGTCGAACTTGATGCGGTAGGGCTTCTTGTCATACCACTCCCAGGTGCTGTTGCCGCGCCCACGAATGCGGCCCGACAGGGCGCGCAGCTGATATTGTCCGCGCGCATCCAACGACACGAAGCACGGCACATAGTTCTCCTTCGACTTGATCTCGGCCCCGTCGGCCGTGGTCACATGTATGGCAAACACCTTATACTTGTCCTTCCCCTTGTCGGGCTCGGCCACGGAATCGCACAGCGTGAGGCTGTCCACACTTGCCTCCCACAGCCCGTTGGCATACTCGGGCCGTGTGTAAGGCACCACGATATCGCGTTGGCCGGTGGTGTGCAGGTTGAGGATTCTCCACTCGTTCATATCGACATGACCGATATCCTCAATGCGGTAGGGAAAGGTCCAGTTATAGCCGTCATAGCGAGTGTGTACCTGCAACCATTCCTGTGCATGCAGCACATTCAGGGCCAGACAGGCCAGGCAGGCGATAAAAGTCAGGATGCGATATCGTTTCATCTATGTAGGTGTTAGCAGTGGTGTTTGTCGGCACAAAAGTATAAAAAGAAGCGGGCCCGACCAAAGGTCAGACCCGTTTTTTAAGTTTATGACGCTAAGAATTACTCAGCGCGGAGGGTGAAGCGCTTGAATGCCACGATAGCGGCGTCCTTGTCGCTCTCCTTGAGGAACTGAGCCACCGTCTTGGTCTTGTCCCAGATGTACTCCTGATCGAGCAGGCACACCTCCTTGAGGAACTTCTTCAGGCGGCCCTGAGCGATGTTCTGTACCATAGCCTCGGGCAGGTTGGCTGCCTTCTCGGCGCTGACGGTAGCGATAATCTCCTTGGCACGAGCCACATCCTCGGCTGTGATCCAGCCCTTGGTCATGTTGCTCTCCATGTGCTCCTCGCTATCCACGTGAGCGGGGTTGATGCCGGCCTTCTTCAGGGCAGCCTCAACAGCCTTGTGCACCTGCTCTTCCTTGGTCTTCTCGATAGCCACGCGGAGTTCGGCGTCCTTCGTCTCCTGGGGCACGCTTTGCTCGTCGATAGCCACGGGATTGGCCGAAGCCACCTGCATGGCGATGTTCTTGCCCACGGTCTCGTCGGCCAACTTCTTGTTCAGGGCCACCATGGTGCAGAGCACGTTCTTCTTCTGGTGGTTGTAAACAGCGATCTCCTCGCCCTCGACAGTGCTATAGCCATCCAGTTCCATCTTCTCGCCAGTAATACCGGAACGAGCCACCACGGCATCCTGAACGGTGCCGTCGCCCATGGGCAGGGCCTTCACCTCGTCCAGAGTCTTGCAGCGAGCAGCCACAGCGGCATCGAGGATATCCTGGGTGAGTTTCACGAAGTCGGCGTTGTTGGCCACGAAGTCGGTTTCGCACTTCAAGGCAATCATAGCAGCGAAGTTGCCATCCACCTTCACGAGCACACATCCCTCGGCAGCCTCGCGGTCGCTGCGCTTGGCAGCCACGGCCTGTCCCTTCTTGCGGATGATCTCGATAGCGGGTTCAATCTCGCCATTGCTCTCTTCAAGAGCCTTCTTGCAGTCTGCCAGACCTGCGCCAGTCATTTCGCGCAGTTTCTGAATATCTTTGATAGATACAGCCATTTTCTAAAGTGAAAAATGAAAGAATGAAAAGTGAATAATAATAATTACTTAACCTTCAAAAGGTCGATGAAGGGCGCGTTCGGAGGAAGTGAAAGTGAAGGACGAAAGCCGGCTACTGTGGTCCGCGCTGCCGCCTTTCACTTTTCTTGTTCCCCGGAGGGCAGGCTTACTCCTCAGCGGGAGCCTCAGCCTCTTCCTCCACGCGTGCGCTCTGAGCCTCGGCCTTGCCGCCATCCTTGGCAGCGGTCTCAGCGTCAACGCGCTCAGCCTTACGCTCTTCCAGGCCTTCGGCGATGGCTGCGCAGCAGGCATCCAGAATCACCTCGATGCTCTTGTTGGCATCATCGTTGGCAGGAATCACGAAATCGACATTGTCGGGGTTGGAGTTGGTATCAACGATAGCGAACACGGGGATGCCCAGACGGTTAGCCTCGCGCACGGCGATCTGCTCCTTCAGCACGTCCACCACGAAGAGGGCGGAGGGCAGACGGGTCAGGTCGGCAATGCTGCCGAGGTTCTTCTCCAGCTTGGCACGCTGACGGCTGATTTGCAGAATCTCGCGCTTGCTGAGGTTGGCATAGGTGCCATCAGCGCTGAGCTTGTCAATCTGAGCCATCTTCTTCACAGCCTTGCGGATGGTGGGGAAGTTGGTGAGCATGCCACCGGGCCAGCGCTCGATGACATAGGGCATATTCACGGACGTTGCCTTGTCGGCAATGACCTGCTTGGCCTGTTTCTTAGTAGCAACGAAGAGTATTTTACGACCGCTCTTGGCGATGTTCTTCAGAGCCTCGGCTGCCTCATCGATCTTCACCACAGTCTTGTGCAGGTCGATGATATGGATGCCGTTCTTCTCCATGAAGATATAGGGAGCCATAGCGGGGTTCCACTTACGCTTGAGGTGGCCAAAGTGGCAGCCAGCCTCCAGCAGTGTTTCAAAGTTTGTTCTTGACATAGTCTTAATTAAATAATGTGTTTACTTTCTTTTTTGTTGAATCTCAACCAACCCTGCGGTAAACTTAAGCTAAAGTTCAACGTATCACGTTTAACCTTTAAGCACAGTGTCCGCACGGTTTAGATACTAAACGCAAGCTATGCAGCCCAGCTGGGACGCGTGCCGATATCTTAACGTTTGCTGAACTGGAAGCGACGACGAGCCTTGGGCTGACTGGGCTTCTTACGCTCAACAGCACGCGGGTCGCGTGTCATGAAGCCTTCAGCACGGAGGGCCTTCTTGTCCTCGGCATTGATTTTTACCAGTGCGCGGGCGATAGCCAGACGGAGCGCTTGGCTCTGACCGGTGAAGCCGCCACCGTAGATGTTCACCTTGATGTCATACTTCTCCGTGGCATCGAGCAGGGTGAGCGGCTGCTTCACCACGAACTGCAGGATGGTGCTGGGGAAATACACCTCAAGAGGTTTCTTGTTGATGGTAATGTTACCAGTGCCCTCTGTTACATAAACTCGGGCAACGGCGCACTTGCGGCGCCCTAATGCATTTACAACTGCCATTTCTGTTTACTTAAAGAGGTTAATATCAATTGCCTTGGGGCTCTGTGCCTGCTGCTTGTGCTCGGGGCCTACGTAGATGTACAGATTGCCCATGATGTGACGTGCCAGCTTATTCTTGGGCAGCATGCCCTTCACGGCATGGCGAATCACGCGGTCTGCACCATAAGGCTTGGCCAGGATCTCAGCGGGAGTGCTGCCCTTCTGTCCGCCAGGATAACCGCTGTAGCGCAGATATACCTTGTCGGTGAGCTTGTTACCCGTCAGCTGAATCTTCTCGGCATTGACGATAATTACATTGTCGCCGCAATCCACATGAGGTGTGAAACTGGGCTTGTACTTGCCGCGCAGCAATTTAGCTACCTTGCTGGCAAGACGGCCAAGGACCTGATCGGTGGCATCTACAACGACCCACTCTTTCTTCACAGATTCCTTGTTGGCAGAAATGGTCTTAAACGATAAAGTGTCCATTCTTCGTTGTTAAATAATTTTTGTTTTACTACTAAGTTCTTTCGGGCCGCGCCCCGATTTTTAGGCTTCACGAGCCCTCGCGGTGTCACTTCTGCGATTCACTAACCACGTTCCCAGGCCATAGGATACGCTATTAACACGCAGATACAGAGTCTTTTAGCGGACTCTCGATAATAATCGGCTTGCAAAGGTACGGTTTCCCGCTGACATGGCAAAGGAATTTCTCGTTTTTTTTAATCTGATTGAAGTTTCGTAGGTGTGCCCCGCGCCCGGCTCGTAGTAGGCAGCTAACATACCTCCGAAGCTTGAAACCCTTATTGTTTGAAAACATATCTATCATCTATCACTAAACGCTGCTACGCCTTGATATATGAACACTTGCAAGTGATAGATATATTTTCAAAGTGATAGATTCATCTATCATTTCCCGCTTCTTCCGCACTTTCTTACCCCAACATCACCGCATGAAGTGCCGATGTCCTGCCCCCACACGCGTTTCACCTCAAGCTATAAATCCAAGCACTTCGAGCCATAAATCCAAGCACTTCGAGCCATAAGTCCAAGCACTTCGAGCCATAAGTCCAAGCACCTCGAGCCATAAATCCAAGCACCTCCAGGCACAAGCCGTACGCTTTATGGCCGTAAGCCGTACGGCTTGCGACAGCCAGCTATGACACTACCACCCCAACACCCACTGGCTGTCGGAATACTGGCCGATGAGACGGGCATCACGGATGGGGTCTAACTGACGCATCAGCGGATGACGCCGCGTGGTATCGACCGGACGGCCCTCCGGGTCGTGGCTGTTGAACTCGAGGAGGGTGGCTGTCTGGGCGCGCTCGTCGATCCGTCCCCACCCGGCAGCGGGGATATTCTCGAGCGTGCAGTTGATGAGCACGCACTCGGCATGCGGATAGTTCTTGCCCTTGTTGTCGGGCAGACGGCCTATCTCGGCATGGGGCGTGAGCCCTTTGAGATGACAGCTCACGAACACATTGCCATGATTCTCCTCGGTGTTGCGTATCCACATAAATGCGCCACGACTGGTGATGGTGCAGCGGTTGAAGAACGACGGGCCGCGCCCGAGCACCGTATCGCCACCGCCGTCGATACGGCAGTTCAGCCAGTAGCAGCTGCCGTTGGCCTGGAGGGCATCGCCGTCGCCGATGATATGGATATTCTCGAAGAAGTTGCGCTCGCCATTCACCAGCAGGCCCTCGGCCTGACCCTTGCAGTCGGTCTGTAGGGTGAGATTGCGCATGACCAGGTCGCTGCAGTTGTCGGCCGCAAAAGCCGCACGGCGCGAGGGGAAGGTGCCACGCACCTCGTTGGTCTTGATGTCGGCCGGGTGCGGGTTGAACACTTCGTTGTTGGCATAGTGAATCCGCACGCCGTCGCGCGACTCGCCCTGGATGGTCACGAAGCGCTTGTTGCGGAAATACACCAGCTCCTCATAATCGCCGTTGCGCACCAGCACGTGGTAGCGGTCCTGCTCGGACGCGAGCGAGTCGGGGATGAAATCCATGGCGCCCTGCACGGTGCAGAAGTCGCCGCTGCCGTCGGCGGCAACTGTGATGGTGCGTTGGGCAGGATGGGGCGCCTTGGTCTTCGTCCTGAACGTCCAACCGCGCTTGCCTCTAATGCCGTCAAAACCTGCAATGACGCCCTTGTCGATGGTGACGAAGTATTCGCGCCCATACTCCAACATGTTGTGATGCAGGTAGATGGTGAGCCGGCGACCTCTGGCTATGATGGGATAGAAGTGAAAGCCGTCGGAGAAGCCGCCGATGATGTCCAGCTGGTAGCGGCTATGATCCCAGGCATTCAAGCCCGACGGCGTGCCGGCCTTGGTGTTGCGGTTGGTGATGTGCTGCACCCTGTACTGATAGGGCTGAGGCGTGTAGCGGGCGTCGGGGTTGTTGGGCTGTGATGCGGTCGGGCCGGCCGGTATGCTCATGTCCAGGCGGTCAACGAGGCGCCCCGTCTGGCGGTCATACACGGACACGAAGCCCTTCTGCCCCACGGAGGCGTCTGCGGCCATGGTCAGCACCAGATGCGTGTCGATGTTCACATCGGTGGCTCCGTTGGCGGGCTGCATACTCACCACAGAGTTCTGCGCCACGCAGATACTGCATAGGGTGTTTAGGATCAGGAAAGCCAGCGAGAGGGCAGCGCGTCTGTGTGCAAGCTTGGGTGTTTTCATAGTTTTCTCTTCTGATTTATGCCTTAGGCGATACAAAACTAACAGAAGGATTCGTAGCCGCCCACATTTTTTCAATATTTAACGTTAGTTTCTCTACGCAGTTAAACGGCTAGGATTGCGTGCCTTTAGGTACGCGACCAAAGCAGGTGAGGCTGTGCGGGGGCTTCCTGGCCGTTGCCCCAGCAACCCTGCCTGTCGCAAGTGGCCCGACTGGCGCAAGGCCGGCGCTCGCCTTGCGCCAGCACAGCGCCCGCCTTGCCGTGGGTTGGCACGTTGCGACACGGGGGCGAAATTATCCCATGAGGCATTTTGCGTTGAGGTTAACCCAAATGGGACAACAGGACAACAGCCCACCCCCGACCCCTC
>JAFXQT010000030.1 GCA_017526905.1 Bacteroidaceae bacterium
CCGTCATCTCGCCGTTCTGCTCGCTCCATTCGGGCTGCAGGGCCAGGTCGGCCACGCGGAAGGTGTCCACAGGCAGGCCGTCGCGATACACGAACACGCGGCGGTCCTTGGTCACGGCATAGCGGTAGGTGTGGTAGTTGCCGTCGGTATTATAGAAGGTGCCGCCGTTGGCAGGGTTGGAAATGCCTTTCTCCGACACGAACACGTTCTTCGAGTTCAAAAGACCCATGCTGGAACTGCGCACGTAGCCCTTGAAGCCCAGGCCGCCTGCGGTCACGGCGTAGGGCATGACGGACGTGCCGTCGTCGGTCTTGGCACGCACTTCCACGGTGAACCCGTTGTCGGTCAGGGCGTCGGCATCGAAGCTCTGCGACTCCACCGAGCCGTCCAGCTTCGTCACGCTGGCACCGTCGGCACCGGTGCTGATGTCCTTCACGGGCAGCGCGGTGCCGCGGGCATCGATCTCGACGTAGGTGCGGATGTCGCCCGAACGCAGGATGAGCCGCCCGGTGGTGGTGTGCCGGGAGCTGAGGTTCGTCACCGTGACGGCAGACTCGCCGGCATCGGCCTTGATGAGTTGGGGGGTGACGCTGAAGCCGGCCGTGGTGCTGACCTGAATGTCCTGGGTCAGCCCCGTGGTGACCACGGTGACGGTGGCCTCGGCACCCGTGCCGTCCAGACGGATTTTCTCGGGCAGGGTGGCGCTGGCCTTGCGGATGGGGGCCCCGGCGGCGTCGGCAAAGCGTACGACGAGCCCTTCGGCCTGGGCCGCGATGGGTTGAGCCAGGAGAAGCATCAAGCCAACGGCTGCCACGTAATTGTGCATGAACTGTTTTCTCATAATTTGTATGAATTGATATGAATTAACGTGCGGAAAGCTACAAATCCGCTGCAAATATACTGATTTGTAGCATTGGCAGGGTGGGTTTTTCCTCCAAAGTGGTAGAAAAATACGCCAAGTTGCACTTCCGGCACGCCTTTTCCTGCATAATAAACCTTTAAGTGAAGAAAAGAGGCACGTCGGCGCCGCTGACCAGCGGGTTGCACGCACGCGCCTCACACCGCGTGCCCGATAAATGTGACCTGATAGATTTTCAGCACCGAGTCCTTACGGATGCGGAAAGGACGATACTTGGGGTTGTCCGACGATAGTTCGAACGTGTCCTCGTCGGGCGACGACGGTTGTATGTGCTTGATCATGCGCTGGTTCTCGTTGGTCAGAATGAAATAAAGTTTGTCCGGATCCAATATCGCATGGGCATCCAACGCCTTCACGCCCACCAGGTCGCCCGGATAGATGGTGGGCTCCATACTGGAACCGCCGGCGGGGAAATAGGCATCGGCCTTCACGCCGGGTATGTTGATGCAGATGGGCTCGCAGTCGGCCTCGGCATACTCCACATCGCCACACGAGGCGATGAGTTCGGAAAAGTAGTTGGGACGCACGGACTCCTTCAGCATCGTGCCCCACCCGAAGATGAGCCACTCCGGCGAAATCTCTTTCATGTGCATCAAGATATCCCCGGCCAGCGAGAGGGGGATGCGTTCGCGGCTCAGGCAGGCGCTCACCCGCCCCTGGGTGGTGCCGATACGTGCGGCAAAGTCTTCCTGTGTCCGGCCGTAGTAGCGTATCACGGCTTGCAGACGCTCTTTAGGTGTTAGCATTACTACAATATGTATTAAATAAGGTATTAAAGTACGTTATTTCTACTCCATTTTGGCATTTCACCGCCGCAAATGTAGTAATTCATGCCATTCCCTCCAAACTTTTCGGCTAAAAAATGTGCTTTGCAATGCTTATACGTCGCAAATGCGCACTGCAGCCGCCCGCACCGCGCTGCCAACAAAGCACCCTCCCCCACCCGCACCCACCCAACTCCTTTCGGCCATAGGAGCAACGGCAAATAGGCTGCAAAACACCTCCCGGCAGGGGTAGCCTCCTTTCCGCAGGATGCAAATCTCCCTCACGGCAGGGGCAGCCTCCTTTTCGGCTGGATGCTAACCTCCGTTTGATAGGCAGAAAACCGTCGTTTACGCGCCTCCGATGGGAGCTACCGTCAGCCACAATCCAGCACAGGGGCAACCTCAAAAGAAATTATACGTACGTACAACTATAAATTATACGTACGTACAACTACCAGTTATACGTACGTACAACTATCTGTTATACGTACGTACAATTTCATGTGAGGTAGGGGGCATTCCGGCGTGGCTACAAGAAAGGGGCTGTGTCAGGTAGGTGACACAGCCCCTTGTTTGCCGGTAGGCCGAACGCTATCAGAGGTTCGGGTTGATCTTGTTCCACTCGCTGATGGGCGGCACGATATTCAGCGTTACGAGCTCGTCGCGC
Organism: Bacteroidaceae bacterium; assembly: GCA_017526905.1. Taxonomy (GTDB): domain Bacteria; phylum Bacteroidota; class Bacteroidia; order Bacteroidales; family Bacteroidaceae; genus Physcousia. The sequence goes on from JAFXQT010000030.1 coordinate 2,351, forward strand.
ATGTGGCAGAGGTGCTCGTAGCTCTGGTCGAGCTTAGCCATCTCCTCGGGTGTGCCGGCGGGCATCTTGTAGGTGCAGCCGTCTGTGCCGAGAGTGGTGTCCATGGCCATCATGATGTGGTTGTACTTCTCGTTGGACACGTATGTGCCAACGGGCCAGCGGAAAGCTTCGCCGCCCATCACCGCACGGATCATCTCGACCGAGCAGTAGGCAGGGCTCTGCCAAGAGCTGCGGCCGCGGAGTTCGATGATCTTGGCACCGCCCTTGGTCACATCGACCTTGAGCTGTTCCCACTCCTCCTGCGTGCAGGCGGGGGTGCCAATAAGGTCGTGCAGGGGCTTGCCGGCCACCTTCACGGCGCTGCCGAACACAGCCATCTGCTCGCCGTGACCACCGTAAGTGGCACAGCCGGTCACCTCATACTGCTTCACACCGAACTTCTTGGCCAGTGCGCTCTGCAGGCGGGTGCTGTCCAGGGCAGCCAGCGTGGTGACCTGTCCGGGCTTCAAGCCGCTGTAGAGAAGGGTGACCAGACCGGTGAGGTCGGCAGGGTTGAAGATGATGACCACGTGCTTCACATCGGGGCAATACTGCTTGATGTTCTTGCCCAGTTCCTCGGCAATCTTGCAGTTGCCAGCCAGCAGATCCTCGCGGGTCATGCCAGCCTTACGGGGTGCACCGCCGCTGGATATGATGTACTTGGCATCCTTGAAGGCCTCGGCCACATCGGTGGTGGCGGTGAGGTTCACGCCGTCGTAACCGCAGTGGAACATCTCCTCCATCACGCCTTCCATGGCGGGAGCATACACATCATACAGACACACGTTAGGTGTCAGCTTCATGGTCAGCGCTGTCTGCACCATGGTGGATCCAATGGCCCCACCTGCACCAACGATGACCAGCTTGTCATTTGTCAGAAAACTCATAGTTAATTTTATTTTGGGGTTAAGAAAATTCAAAAGCACGGCAAAAGTAATCTTTTTTTGTGGATTGCGGCAACAAAAGCGGGGAATATTTTTGCTGAGCACGATGTTTCTTGTACATTTGCAGGGTCGAAATGGCAAAACGGCCCGCTAAAGGCCTCCGATGGCCCCCGTTAGCAGCGGGGTTGCCACCGACAGTGCCGTGGTTGCACACCGGCAGCACCCGTTGCGCACCACCGCGGCTGCCCGTTGCCAGCGACAGCGCCCGGCAACTCCATCGCCGGAGCCGAAGTACTCCTAAAAAAACAAGGAACCATGACCAAGGCAGAACTCATCACTACCCGCGTGGAAGCCCTGCGCACATGGATGCGCGAGCAAGGCCTCTGCGCCTACATATTCCCATCCACCGACCCGCACGCCGGCGAGTATGTGCCCGACCACTGGAAGACACGCGAGTGGATTTCGGGCTTTAACGGCTCGGCCGGAACGGCCGTGGTCAGCCTCACACGCGCCGGCCTCTGGACGGACAGCCGCTACTGGCTGGCTGCCGACGAGCAAACCGCCGGCACACCATTCGAAGTAATCCGCTGCGGACGCAACGTGGCCACGGCCGAGGAACTGACGGCATGGATAGCCGCGGCAGAGCAGCACGGCGGGGACGAAGAGGACTCTCTGGCCATTGGCATCGACGGGTGGTGCGTGCCACAAAGCATGGCCGAAAACCTGCAGGAGGCGGTCGCAGCCAAGGGCATGGTGCTGCGCACGGACATTGAGCCGGCCACCGCATTATGGGCCGACCGACCCATGCTGCCCGACTCGGCCATCGAACTGCAACCACTGGCGCTGGCCGGCGAGACGGCGCAAAGCAAGATAGGGCGCATCCGCGAGGCCGTGCAGGCCAAGGGGGCCAACGCCATCGTCATCACACAGCTGGACGACATTGCCTGGACGCTCAACCTGCGCGGCACCGACGTGCACTGCACGCCCGTGTTTGTGTCCTACCTGATGATACGGCCCGATGCGACCACCTTATATATCGACCCCGCAAAGCTCACCCCCGAAGTGGCAGCCTACCTGCGCGAGATTGGGGTGCAGCCGATGCCCTACGACGCGCTGGCACGCACGCTGGCGCAGAGCCGCGAGCTGCGCGGACTGCGCTTCCTGGTGGACCCGGACGTGACCAATGCCGCCATCTACGACGGCCTCAGCATGGTGGAGACGCTGGAGAACCGTTCGGTGTTCCCCGACGACTTCTATGCCAACGCCGCCAACATCCTACGTGCAAACGCAGCGCCCATGGCATCGCCCATCGTCGAAGGCGAATGCCCGGTGGCACAGATGAAGACGCTGAAGAACGAGGCCGAAATCGCGGGTATGCGCCGCGCCATGCTGAAGGACGGGGTGGCCATGGTGCAGTTCCTGCGCTGGCTGGACCACAAGGCCGCCGAAGGCCTGAACGGAGTGAGCGAGATAACGGTGGACCAGCAGCTCACCGCCCTGCGCGCTGCCCAGGAAGACTTCCGCGACATCAGCTTCGACACCATCGCAGGCTACGGCGCACACGCAGCCATCGTACACTACGAGGCCACGCCCGAGACAGACATCCCCCTGCAGCCCCACGGCCTGCTGCTGCTGGACAGCGGCGCACAATACACAGACGGCACCACGGACATCACCCGCACCATCGCACTGGGCCCGCTCACCGACGACGAGCGGCGCGACTACACGCTGGTGCTGAAAGGGCACATCCGGCTGGCCATGGCGGTGTTTCCCGAAGGGAGCAGCGGCACGCAACTGGACGTGCTGGCACGCTATGCCATGTGGCAGGAGCATAAGAACTACGGCCACGGCACCGGCCACGGGGTGGGCAGCTACCTGAGCGTGCACGAAGGACCACACCAGTTCCGAATGAATTGGATGCCGGCTCCGCTGCGCGCCGGAATGACCATCACCATCGAGCCTGGCATCTACATTGCCGGCAGCCACGGTTGCCGCACGGAGAACACCATGCTCATCGTGGCGGCCGGCGAAGGGTGGCTGCGCATGGAACCGCTCACCCTGTGCCCCATCGACACCCGCCCCATTGTGCGGGAGATGATGGCCGACGACGAGGTGGCCTACCTTAATGCCTACCACGCACACGTATGCGAGGCCCTGCTGCCGCTGCTCGGCGACGAGGCCGACCGCGAGTGGCTGCGCCGGGCAACAACACCAATAGCATAATAGACGCGGGCGCTGGGCCACAACGGCATCGGACCATGCCGCCACGACGCCCGGCCACCCGCCCCGACAATACCTCTTTATGGCAATAGTAAAAGTAGTTAAGGGGCTGAAGCCCAAATTCGGGAAGCATTGCTACCTGGCCGACGGCGCCGTGATCATCGGCGAAGTGGTGCTGGGCGACGATGTGACCATCTGGCCGTGCGCCGTGCTGCGCGGCGACGTACACTATATACACATCGGCAACCGCAGCAACATCCAGGATAACTCCTGCCTGCACACCCTCAACGGCAAAGCGCCCGTTGAGATTGGCGAGGACGTGACCGTGGGACACAGCGTTACGCTGCACGGCTGCACCATCCTCGACGGAGCCCTCATCGGCATGGGGGCCACCGTGCTGGACCACGCCGTGATAGGCAAAGGGGCCATCGTGGCCGCCGGCGCACTGGTGCTGTCAAACACACACGTGGGCGACGGCGAGCTGTGGGGCGGCGTGCCGGCCAAGTTCATCAAGAAGGTGGACCCCGAGCAGGCACAGGCGCTGAACAAGACCTACGCCGCACACTACATAGAGTACTCCGACTGGTACCGCGAGGCCGACCGCGACCCGGCCAACACCCAGGTGGTGCTGAACGGAGAGGAGTATGTGTAGGCCCTTATACAAGAAGCATTCGACTTTCAACATTCAACATTAAACTCCCCCACAATGTTAGGAACCCCAGAGATTATCCTCATTGCCATCGTGGTGCTGCTGTTCTTCGGCGCCAAGAAGATTCCGGAGCTGATGAAAGGCCTCGGAAAAGGCGTCAAGAGCTTCAAGGATGGCATGAACGGCATCGGCGACGAGCCCAAGGACGATGCCGCAGCGCCTTACAACAAGGACGAGAGCAAATAGGCATGGACGAGCAGATGACCTTTTGGGACCATCTGGACGCCCTGCGCGCCACACTCATACACATGCTTATCGCAGCATGTGTGTTGGCCGTTGGTGCCTTCTGCCTGAAAGAGCAGCTGTTCCGGCTGGTGCTGTGGCCGCTGCACGACGACTTCCCCGTGTACCGGCTGGTGGGTGCCGAGCCCTTCCAGCTGCAGCTCATCAACACAGAGCTGACGGAGCAGTTCATCATTCACATGAAGGTGGCCCTCATGGCCGGCGCATTGGTGGCATCGCCCTACCTGCTCTACACCCTGTTCCACTTCGTGTCGCCCGCGCTCTACGAGAACGAACGGCGCCTATCCATCCGGCTGGTCGGCGCTGCCTACCTCGTATTCCTTGTCGGCCTGGTGGTGAACTACCTGCTCATCTTCCCCCTCACCGTGCGCTTCCTGGGCACCTACCGCGTGAGCGAGGAAGTGGTGCCGATGCTGACGCTCTCCAACTACGTGGACACGTTGCTGCTGATGAGCCTTGCCTTCGGCTTGGTGTTCGAGCTGCCCGTCGTGTCCTGGCTGCTGGGCCGCTTCGGCCTGCTGAAAGCCGAATGGATGAGCCGCTACCGCCGCCACGCCGTCGTGGTCATCCTCATCGTGGCCGCCATCATCACCCCCACCACCGACGTGCTCACGCTCAGCATCGTGGCGCTGCCCATCTGGCTGCTGTACGAAGTGAGCATCTGGCTGGTGCCTGGGGGACAAAGAACATTGAAAACCTCACACACATGAAACAAGACAACAGAAAAGCAGCCGATGCGCCCCGCCACACCCCGCCCCTGCGCCGCATCCGCATAGCCTTGGCCAGCGTGTGCTTCCTGCTCCTGACCTGGCTCTTCTTAGATTTCACAGGCACCGCACAGCCCCTGGCCGGCTGGCTGGCCAAGATTCAGTTCCTGCCCGCGGTCATGGCCCTGAACCTATGGGTGGTGGCAGGGCTGGTGGTGCTGACGCTCATCTTCGGACGCATCTATTGCTCGGTCATCTGCCCGCTGGGCGTGCTGCAGGACCTCCTGGCACGCCTGCGCCCGCGTGGACATAAGAAAGTGGGCAGGTACAGCTACTCGCCCGAAGTGCGATGGCTGCGCTACCCCGTTCTGGTGCTGTTTGTCATAGCGCTGGTAGCAGGCGTGGGCTCGTTCGTGGCCCTGCTGGCTCCCTACAGCAGCTTCGGCCGTATCGCCTCCAACCTCTTCGCCCCCCTGTACCAGTGGGGGAACAACGGCTTGGCCGCCATAGCCGAGCAACAAGGCAGCTACGCCTTCTACCACGTGGATGTGTGGATGCGCAGCCTGCCCACCTTCCTCATCGCCGCCGCATCGCTGGCGGTGCTGGCCATCCTGGCCTGGGTGGGAGGCCGCACCTATTGCAACACCATCTGCCCCGTGGGCACCGTGCTCAGCTTCCTCTCCCGCTTTTCCTTCCTGAAGATTCGGTTCGATGCCGACAAGTGCCGCAACTGCTCGGCCTGTTCCAAGAGCTGCAAGGCATCGTGCATCGACTACAAGAACCACGCCGTGGATTACTCCCGCTGCGTGGTGTGCGGCAACTGCCTGGAAAGCTGCAAGTTCGGTGCGCTTCACTACGCCCCCGCCTTCAGCAGTCAAACGGCCGGCAGCCCATCGGCGGCTAAGGGCATCAGCCATCCAGCCGACGCGCCCACCAATACAATCGAAGCCCCCTCGGGGGCCGTAGAGGGGGCCACCCCCATTCCCTCGGGGGCCACTCCCAGCCCCTCGCGCCGCGCCTTCCTCATCGGTTCCGGCCTGGCCATCGGCACCGCTGCCCTGGCTCAGACCAAGAAGAAAGTGGACGGCGGACTGGCCACCATCGAGGACAAGGCGGCACCCGAACGCCAAACGCCACTCACACCGCCGGGAAGCCTCTCGGCAAAGAACATGGCACAGCATTGCACCGGCTGCCAGCTGTGTGTGGCCCAGTGTCCCAACCAGGTGCTGCGCCCCAGCACGGGACTGCTCACCCTGATGCAACCCACCATGAGCTTCGAGCACGGCTACTGCCGTCCCGAATGCACCCGATGCTCGGAGGTATGCCCGGCGGGTGCCATACGCCCCATTCAGAAGGACGAGAAGAGCAGCATACAGATAGGACATGCCGTATGGGTGAAGAAGAACTGCATCCCCGTGACCGACGGCATAGACTGCGGCAACTGTGCCCGCCACTGCCCTACCGGCGCCATACAGATGGTGCCCCTCGACCCCGACAACGAACTGGGCGCCTATGTGCCCGCCGTGAACGAGAGCCGCTGCATCGGCTGCGGTGCCTGCGAGAACCTATGCCCGGCACGCCCCTTCAGTGCCATCTATGTGGAAGGGCACGAGGTGCATCGGGAGGTGTGAGCGTTCCACTTGTTGTTGAAAGATGAAAGTTTAAGGTTGAAAGTTGAAAGTTTAAGGTTTAAGGTTTAATGATTAAGGACAAAGGAAGATGGATAGACGTTCGTTCCTCAAATATATAGGTGGCGGCATTGCTGCCACTGCCTCCGCAGCAACCCTGCTGACCAGTTGCAAGCCCAAGGCCGCCGGCAGCGATTCTGCAGCCGACAGCACACCCGCCGACAGCACTGCCGATGGGGAGATGACCATGCGTACCAATCACAACACAGGCGACCGTGTGTCACTGCTGGGCTACGGCATGATGCGCCTGCCCGAGCTGCCCGACGACGCCGACGAGGATCCGCAGACGGGCCTGTATGACCAGGAAATGATCAACCGCCAGGTGGACTATGCGCTTGCACACGGCGTGAACTACTTCGACACAAGCCCCGCCTACTGCCGCGGCCTGAGCGAGCGGTGCACAGGCATCGCCCTGAAGCGCCATCCGCGCAAAAGCTACTATATCGCCACCAAGCTGTCCAACTTCGACCCGGGCACATGGAGCGCCAAAGCCTCGAAGCAGATGTTCGAGAACTCGCTCAAGGAACTGCAGACGGACTATGTCGATTACCTACTGATGCACGGCACCGGCATGGGCAGCAACGATGCAGAAGGCAACAGCCTGAACGGCTGGCAGACGTTCGAAGCCCGCTATATGGACAACGGGCTGCTGGACTGGCTGGTACAACAGAAAGAAAGCGGGCGCATACGGAACCTGGGCTTCTCCTACCACGGCGAAGTGGAGGTGTTCGACCGCCTGCTGCAATGGCACGACGAGGGGCGCTACCACTGGGATTTCGTGCAGATTGAGCTGAACTACCTGGATTGGTTCTATGCCAACGAAATCAACCCGCGCAACACCGATGCCGCCTACCTGTACGACGAGCTGTGCAAGCGCGGCATCCCCGCCGTGATCATGGAGCCCCTGCTGGGCGGGCGACTGGCCAGCGTGAGCGACGACGTGGCTGCACAGTTGAAGCAGCGCGACCCCGAAGCCAGCATCGCCTCATGGGCCTTCCGCTTTGCCGGGACACCCGAGAACGTGCTCACGGTACTGAGCGGCATGACCTACATGGAGCACCTCACCGAGAACGTCAAGACCTACTCGCCGCTACGTCCCGTGAACGAGGAGGAGCACACCTTCCTGATGCATATCGCCGAGGAGATATTCGGGCTGAAAACCATCCCGTGCAACGAGTGCCAATACTGCATGCCATGCCCCTACGGCCTGAACATCCCGGCCATTTTCGTGCACTACAACCGGTGCATCAAGGAATGGCTTGTAAAGCAGAGTGCGCAGGAACCCGGCTACCGCCATGCCCGCCGCGCTTTCCTCATCGGCTATGACCGCAGCGTGCCACGCCTGCGCCAAGCCAGCCATTGCATTGGCTGCAACCAATGCACGCCACACTGCCCGCAGCAGATAGAGATTCCACGGGAGCTGCACCACATAGACGACTACGTGGAAAAGCTGAAACGCGAAGGGACCACCTTCTGAAAGGCAAGGGGTTCAGCCTATAAGACGTACGTCTTCGGCCACTAAGACGTACGTCTTCAGCCTATAAGTGCAAGGACTTCAGCGCCGCCAACACACCTTGCACCTGTGCCAGGGCGTACATACGGCCCAAGAAGCTGTAGCCAGCATTGTAGCCGCGCGCCTCATCGCCCAGCATCGTCTTGCCGTGATCCACGCGCATGGGCAGGTTGGGGTTCTCGGCCTCGAAGATGCGGCACAGCTCCACCACATTGGCACGGCCGCCCAGATGGCTGGCTTCGGTGAAGTCGCCGTTGGGGAAGATGTGGCACGAGCGCAGATGCACAAAGTGCGTGCGGTGCGCGTATTTGCGGGCCAGAGCCACCACATCATTCTGTGCGCCGGCCGAGAGACTCCCGGCACAGAACGTGAGGCCGTTGTGCGGATCGTCCACCGCCGTGAGGAACCAGTTGATGTCCTCGTCGGTGCGCACTATACGCGGCAGGCCCAGCACAGGTATGGGCGGGTCGTCGGGGTGCACGCACAGGTTGATGCCGCACTCGCGGCACACAGGCATGACAGCCTCGAGAAAATACTTCATGTTGTGGCGCAGCTGCTCCTTGCCGATGCCGTCATAGCGCGCCAGCAGCTGCCGGAACAGTTCCAGCGGGTGCTCATCGTCCTCGCGGATATTGCCGCTGACGAATCCCTGTGTCTTCACGATGATATTGTCCACCAGCCGGTGTTCGCCCTCGGGCGTCATGGTGCGGCGCAGTTCCTCCACTTCGGCCAGGACATTGCGCCCCTGGCCCACCCCTTCGGGAAAGCGGAAACTGGCCCACTCTTCGCGTGCGCCCGCGCGTTCCAATATATATATGTCGAAGTAAGCGAACTCGGCATAGGAGAAGAAGAGGTTATAGGTGCCGTCGGCATTGGGATGCAGCAGGTCGGTGCGCGCCCAGTCCAACACGGGCATGAAGTTATAGCACACGGTACGAATGCCCTCGGCAGCCAGGTTGCGCAGACTCTGGCGGTAGATGTCGAGTTGGGCATCACGGTCGGGGCCTCCATATTTGATGGTCTCCGTCACGGGCAGGCTCTCTACCACGCTCCAACGCAGGCCGTGGTCCTCGATATACCGACGCAGGTCATGAATCTGCTCGCGGGTCCATACTTCGCCCAGCGGCACGTCGTGCAGGGCTGTCACAATGCCTTCAACGCCTATCTGGCGCAGCATGCTTAGGGTTATCTTATCGTTCTTTCCGAACCATCGCCAAGTGAGTTCCATAGGGGAGAGGCGGCCTGTGGGCCGCAGTTGAAAGTTGAAAGTTGAAAGATGAAAGTTGAAAGTTTAATGTTTAATGTTTAACGCTGAAGGTTTAATGCTTAAAGTGTGACGCCGGTCTTGAAGATGGCAATCTCGGCATAGCCACGCATCTCGCTGGCCGTGCGCTGCCGACCTTCGGCCACGTCCAACACTACCTGGCGGAAGCGCTCCAAGAGTGCATCCATCGGCTCGCCTTCCAGCAGCGTACCGGCATTGAAGTCTATCCAGTTGGCCTTACGCTGGGCCAAGGTGCTGTTGGTGGACACTTTCAGCGTGGGCACGAAGGTGGCAAAGGGGGTGCCGCGCCCAGTGGTGAACAGCACGAGCTGGCAGCCAGCCGCGGCCAGAGCTGTGCTGGCCACGAGGTCGTTGCCCGGCGCCGACAGCAGGTGAAGGCCATTGGCACGGCCGATGCGCTCGCCATAAGGCAGGACACCGCACACGGCCGCCGCACCCGCCTTCTGCGTGCAGCCCAACGCTTTCTCCTCGAGCGTAGAGATGCCGCCGGCCTTATTGCCCGGCGAGGGGTTCTCGCCCACGGGCTCGCCATGGCTGAGGAAATATTCCTTGAAGTCGTTGATGAGGCGGATGGTCTGCTGCAGCAACGCGGGCGTGGCGCAACGGCGCATCAGCAAGGTCTCGGCACCGAACATCTCCGGCACCTCGGTCAGCACGGTGGTGCCGCCCTGCTGGGTGCAGAGCCAATCGGAAAAGCATCCCAGCAACGGGTTGGCCGTGATGCCCGAGAAGCCGTCAGAGCCGCCGCACTTAAGCCCCACGCGCAACTTGGACAGGGGCTGGGGCGTGCGCTGGAAGGAGGCGGCCTGGTGGTAGAGCTGGCGCATGATGGCAAGGCCGTGCTCCACTTCGTCGCCCTCCACCTCCTGACTGGTCATGAAGCGTACGCGGTCGTGGTCGTAGTCGCCGCAGAAGGCCTCGAAGTCGCGCGGCTGATTGTTCTCACAGCCAAGGCCCACCACAAGGATGCCGCCGGCGTTGGGGTGGTGCACCATGTCGCGAAGAATGCGGCGGGTGTTCTCGTGGTCGTCGCCCAGCTGGGAGCAGCCGTAGTTGTGCGGGAAGGCCACGATGGCATCGACGCCGGCTGCCGAACCCACCTCGGCCCGCAAGCGGTCGGCGATGCGACGGACGATGCCATCCACACAGCCCACCGTGGGGATGACCCACAGCTCGTTGCGGATGCCCACCTGCCCGTCGGCACGCAGATAGCCATTGAACGTGTGCGTGCTGGCGGCAGCAGGCATGGGAGCCGGCTCGATACGGATGTCGTCATAGCAGAGGGTGCCGCTCAGATTCGTGCGGATGTCGTGATGGTCCAACAAGGCCCCACGTGCTATGGCGTGGGCGGTGTGGCCGATGGGGGCTCCGTACTTAATGACCTGAGCGCCCGCGGCCAGCGCCGTGAGCGCCACCTTATGCCCTGCAGGGATGTCGGTGAGCAGGGGCAGTTCGGACCCACCGACGTTTACGACCGTGCCCGCCGGCAACGCCTGCAGCGCCACTGCCACGTTGTCGGCGGGATGGATTCGGATGATTTGTTGCATGGCCATGTTCAGTCGAGGATTTGCTCCACCGTGGCCAGCATGCCGTTGGCAAGGATGGAATCGATGAAGGCGGTGACCATGTCGGTGAGGCCCGGGATGGCATTGAGGTCGCCGTGCTCGCCCCAGATCAGTTCCTTGGCAGCCAGCACGCCCTCGGCCACATGGCGGGTGTCGGCAGTCTGCCACAGGTCGGCGAGCAGCTGCATGATGCGCGGGTCGTCGTTAGGCTGAATGGGGGCCCCGTCGGCACGTGTGCCACCTCGGTAATAGACGATGATGGCGGCCAGGCCCAGCACCAGCCCCTTCGGCAGCGTGCCACGGCGCTCCAGGTAGGTCTTCAGGCCGGGCAGGTCGCGTGTCTGGTATTTGGGGAAGGAGTTGAGCATGATGCTCGTCACCTGGTGATCCACATAGGGGTTCTCGAAGCGTTCCAGCACGTCCTTGGCAAACTGCTGCAACTCGTCCATCGGCAGGTTGAGCGTCTGCATCAGTTCGTCGAACTGCACCTTGTGGATGTAGCGCCCGATGACGGGGTGCTGGCAGGCATCGCGCACGATGTTGACGCCCGAGAGGTAGGCCACGGGCGAGAGCACGGTGTGCGGCCCGTTCAGCAGCGTGACCTTGCGCTCGTGGTAAGGGGCTTCGTTGTGGGTGAGCACCACGTTCAGGCCGGCCTTGTTGGCAGGGAACTCACGCTCCAGCTGCTCCAGTGGCAGGTTGGGTGCCGTCTCGATGACCCACAGGTGGAAGGCCTCGCCCTGCACCACCATATTATCGGCATAGCCCAACTTGGCCTGGATGGCGTCGATGTCCTTGCGCGGGAAGCCGGGCACGATGCGGTCCACCAGCGTGGCGCACACGTAGCAGCTCTCGCTGACCCAGCGGCGGAAGGCCTCGTAGTCGGTGCCGAAGTCCTCGCGCCACAGTTCCACATACTGGTCTATGCACTCGCGCAGATGGTGGCCGTTCAGGAAGATAAGTTCGCACGGCATGATGATGAAACCCTTCTGCGGGTCGCCGCCGAAGGCTTTGAACCTGTGCCACAGCAGCTGGGTGAGCTTGCCGGGATAGGAGGCGGCAGGACGGTCGGTGAGGCGACAGGACGGGTCGAAGGCGATGCCAGCCTCGGTGGTGTTAGAGATGACGAAACGCATGTCGGGCTGTTCGGCCAGCGCCAGGAAGGCATCGAAGTCGGCATAGGGCGAGAGGGCACGGCTCACGCTGTCGACAAGGGTGAGCGTGTTCACCGGCGCACCTCCGATCAGGCCCTGCAGGTTCACGTGGTACAGGCAGTCCTGCTTGTTGAGCATATCCACCATGCCCCGTTCAATAGGCTGCACCACTACCACCGAGCTGTCGAACCCGGCCTGCTCGTTCATCTGTTGCACAATCCAGTCGATGAAGCAGCGCAGGAAGTTGCCCTCGCCAAACTGGATGATACGTTCTGTAAACACACGTTTCTGCGCTGTCTGCGCATTCAGTTCCTTTAGCATATCTAAGTACTTAAACGTTAAACTTTCAACATTAAACCTTAAACTTTCAACCTTAAACTTTCAACTTTCAACATTAAACCTCTATCTTCTTGTACTTCGGCACGAGGCTCTTCATCACCGACCAGGCAATGATGTAGGCCACGGCACAGATGCAGAACACGATCATGTAGCCCGCCTCCTTGCCCTCGAAACCGAGGAAGGAGAAGGCCGAGCCCTGGGCGGCACTGTAGTCGAACAGCACGCCCGAGCCCATATTGATGAGGAACGAAGCTATGCCGCCGGCCATGGTGCCGATGCCTGTGATGGTGGCCACGGTGCTCTTGGGGAACATGTCGCCGATGGTGCTGTACAGGTTGGCCGACCACGACTGGTGTCCGGCACCCGCCAGACCGATGATCACTGCGGGGAACCAGGCGCTATACACGCCGAGCGGCTGGGCAAACAGGGCCGTGAGGGGGAAGAAGGCGAAGAGCAGCATGGCCAGCATGCGCCCGGCGTAGGGCTCCATGCCGCGGCGCTCCACAAAGTACTTGGGCAGGTAGCCGCCGCCAATGCTCACCACCGTGACGATGAGGTAGAGCACGGAGATGAGGACGATGGCCTGCGACGAGTCGGAACGGTAGCCGTACTGGTCGCTGAAGTAGGCGGGTGCCCAGAACAGGAAGAACCACCACACGCCATCGGTGAAGAACTTACCGGCGATGAACGACCACGTCTGCCGGAAGCAGAAGCAGCGCAGGAAGGGGATGGCCCCCTGCCCTTCGGCCGCCGGCTGCGCCGATGCGGTGGGGTCGCTGCCAGCCTCATCCTGCAGGATATAGGCCAGCTCGGCCTTGTTCACGTGACGGCTCTGCTCGGGCTTGTCGTACATGGCCGACCAGAAGAACATCCAGACGAAACCGAGGGCACCGATGATGATGAACGCCATCTCCCACCCCCAGGCACGGGCCAGCAGGGGAATGGTGGCTGGCGCAGCCAAAGCACCCACCGATGCGCCGGCATTGAAGATAGAGGTGGCCAGGGCACGGTCCTTGCGGGGGAAGTACTCGGCCGTCACCTTGATGGCGGCGGGGAAGTTGCCAGCCTCGCCCAGCGCCAGGATGGCGCGGCAGGCCAGGAAGAGCCACACCGACACGGTGCTCACCGCGAGCATCAGCGCCGACCCTTTCTCCAGGGCGATGAGCGCCTCCGTGCTCTCCACGCCCGTCCACCACATGGTCACGGCACCGCAGGCGGCATGCAGGCAGGCCCCCAGCGACCACACGAAGATGGCGATGAGATAGCCGCGCTTGGTGCCGGCCCAGTCGATGAAGCGGCCGGCAAACAGGCTGATGATGGCATAGAAGATGGAGAAACTGCCGGTGATGAGCCCATAGTCGCTGTTGCTCCAATGGAACTCGGGCGCAATGAAGTCCTTCCACGTCAGCGAGAGGACCTGACGGTCCATGTAGTTGATGGTGGTGGCCACGAACAGCAGGCTGCACAGCCACCAGCGCCAGTTAGATTTTTTCATGGCAGGATGCATTTCGGTTAGAACATAAAGTATTGCTTGGCGTTGTAGTAGCAGATGTCCTCGACCATCTGGCGCACGCGCTTCTCCTCATAGCCGGTGAAGGGGACGAGTCCCTGCTCGATGTCGTTGCCCAGCAGGTTGCACAGCGTGCGGCGGAAGTACTCGTGGCGCGGGTAGCTGAGGAACGAGCGCGAGTCGGTGAGCATGCCCACGAAGCGGCTGAGCAGGCCCAGCAGCGAGAGGGCGTTCATCTGCCGCTCCATGCCGTCCTTCTGGTCCAGGAACCACCAGCCCGAGCCCCACTGTATCTTGCCGGCCACGCTGCCGTCCTGGAAGTTGCCGAGCATCGTGGCCACCACCTCGTTGGCAGCAGGGTTCAGATTGTACAGGATGGTCTTGGTGAGATGGCCCTCGCCATCGAGCAGGTCCAGGAAGCGCGACATGGCGCGGGCCGTCTGGAACTCGCCGATGCTGTCGAAGCCCGTGTCGGGGCCCAGCTGGTGGAACATGCGGCTGTTGTTGTCGCGCATGGCACCGTAGTGGTACTGCTGCACCCAGCCAGAGGCATGGTCCTGCACGGCAAAGATGTACAGCATGGCGCTCTTGAACTTGCGCACCTCCGTGCCGGTCAGTTCCTGCCCGCCGTACACCTTATTAAATATAACGTCGATTTCCGAGTCGGTGTAGGGTTCGGCATAGAACTCCTCCAGCCCATGGTCGCTCAGGCGGCTGCCCTCGGCATGGAAGAAGTCGTGCCGCCGCTGCAGGGCATCCACGAAGTGGCCGAAGGTGCGTATGTCCACGTCGGCCGCAGCACCCAACCGCTCCACATAGGCACGGAAGTTGTCGGGGTTCTCCACGGCCATGGCCTTATCGGGGCGCCAGGCGGGCAGCATCTTTATTTCGAAGCCTTCGTCGCGCACCTGGCGGTGCCAGTGCAGGTCGTCCACGGGGTCGTCGGTGGTGCATACCACCTCCACGTTGTAGCGGCGCATCAGCCCACGGGCTGTCATGTCGGGGTCGTTCTGCAGGCGGTCGTTGCAGGCATCGAATATCTCGCGTGCCGTTTCGGGGTTCAGGCGCTTGTCTATGCCGAAGGCCGTCTTCAGTTCCAGGTGCGTCCAGTGGTACAGCGGGTTGCGCAGTGTGTAGGGCACGGTGGCGGCCCAAGCCTCGAACTTCTCCCAGTCGGTGGTGTCGGTGCCGGTGCAGAAGCGTTCGTCCACACCGTTGCTGCGCATGGCGCGCCACTTGTAGTGGTCGCCGCCCAGCCACAACTCGGTGATGCTGCGGAAGCGATGGTCCTCGGCCACCAGTTGAGGGCTCAGGTGGCAGTGGTAGTCGATGATGGGCAGCCCCTTGGCATGTTGGTGGTACAGCTGTTGCGCCGTCTCGGTCTGCAACAGGAAGTTGTCGTCCATGAAAGGTTTCATCGTCGCCCCTATTTTGTCATTGAATACACCACTTCCATAATGTCCTTGCCCAGCTGGTCGGCAGCCTCCATGGTGGCCGCCTCGCTATAGACGCGGATGATGGGCTCGGTGTTGCTCTTGCGCAGATGCACCCACTTGTCGGGGAAGTCAATCTTCACGCCGTCGATGTCGTTCACCTCCTCGTCCTTGTACAGTTCCTTCACGCGTGCCAGGATGGCATCCACGTCGGTGTCGGGTGTCAGGTCGATGCGGTTCTTGGCAATGCAGTAGGGGGGATAGGTGGCACGCAGTTCGGAGGTCTTCATGCCGCGCTTGGCCAGGTAGGTCAGTATGAGGGCGATGCCCACGAGCGCGTCGCGGCCGTAGTGTGCGGCGGGATAGATGACGCCGCCGTTGCCCTCGCCGCCGATGACGGCATGGGTGGCCTTCATCTTCGTCACCACGTTCACTTCGCCCACGGCCGATGCGTTGTACTCGCAGCCGTACTTACGCGTCACGTCGCGCAGGGCACGGGTCGAGCTCAGGTTGCTCACGGTGTTGCCGGGCGTGTGCTGCAGGATATAGTCGGCCACGGTCACGAGCGTGTATTCCTCGCCATACATGGTGCCGTCCTCGCAGAACAGGGCCAGACGGTCCACGTCGGGGTCCACCACGAAGGCGATGTCGTAGCCGCCCTTTTGCATCAGCGCCTTGATGTCGGCCAGGTTCTTCTCCAGCGGTTCGGGGTTGTGCTGGAAGTCGCCGGTGGGCTCGCCGTAGAGGCAGGTCACGGTCTGGACGCCCAGCTGCTCCAGCAGTTTGGGCAGGATGATGCCGCCCACCGAGTTCACGGTGTCCAGTGCCACGCGGAAATTGGCCTTGCGGATGGCCTCCACGTCAACCAGGTCCAGCGCCTTGACCAGGTCTATGTGCTTCTGGTCATAGGTGTCGTCCTCGCGGTAGTGTCCCAGGTGGTCCACATCGGCATACTCAAAGTCCTCGGCAGCAGCGATACGCAGCACCTCGGCCCCCTCCTGTGCGTTGAGGAACTCGCCGTCGCTGTTCAGCAGCTTCAGGGCGTTCCACTGGCGCGGGTTATGGCTGGCCGTGAGGATGATGCCACCGCAGGCGCCCTCCTTCACCACGGCTATCTCGGTGGTGGGGGTGGTTGCCAGGCCGATGTTCACCACATCAAAGCCCATGCCCATCAGGGTGCCGCACACCACATTCTTCACCATCTCGCCGGAGATGCGGGCATCGCGGCCCACCACAATCTTGTTGGAGCCAACGGTCTCGGTCTTACGTATCAGGGTGGCATAGGCCGATACGAACTTAACAATGTCCAGGGGGTTGAGCGTGTCACCTGCACGGCCGCCTATGGTGCCGCGGATGCCTGAGATAGATTTAATCAGTGTCATGATGTTATTATAGTTTTAAATACATAAGGTTCTTCATCCCGCCGCCGCCCACAGGGGCGGCAAAACGCGAGACATAATGTTTCTGATGGCTTGTTTTGTTGGCAAAAATAAGCAAAAAGGGCGTTCGCACTGCAAAAAAGCGCCACAAATTTTGCCTTCTCCCGCACTTTTCCTAACTTCGCCACGCGAAAGGGCCTATCGGCAAGGGCACAGTCCCCTGCGTCGGGGCGGGTCCGTAGCCACTAAACCACCGGCGCCAGCCCATAGGCCATCCCGCCCACAACCTGCAATCATCCATTTTCAACTAAACAACACCATGACCGACAACATCCTGAAACAAATTGTAGATCGCTTCGCCACCCGTGGCACCGTGAGCGAAATCAAGCCCCTGGGCGAAGGCCTCATCAACGACACCCTCCTGGTGCGCACCGCCGAGCCCGACGCACCCGACTACGTGCTGCAACGCGTGAACACCAACGTCTTCCCCGACGTGGACATGCTCATGAACAACATCCGCGCCGTGACCAGCCACATACGCCACAAGCTGGAGGCCGAGGGCGCCACCGACATAGACCGCCGCGTGCTCACCTTCATCCCGCTGAAGAGCGACCCCGACAAGCTGTACACCACCGAGGGCGGCGACCCCTGGCGCCTCATGGTGTTCATCAAGGACGCCATCACCAAGCAGGCCGTGAACCCCGCCTCGAGCGAGGCCGCCGGCGAGGCCTTCGGACACTTCCAGGCCATGCTGGCCGACATCCCCGTGCAGCTGGGCGAGACCATCAAGGACTTCCACAACATGGAGTTCCGCATCGAACAGCTCAAGGAGGTGATGGCACTGGATCCCGCAGGCCGGAAGGCCGGCGTGCAGCCCATCCTGGACGAACTGCTCAGCTATGCCGACGAGATGACGCTGGCCGAGCGTCTGGGACGCGAGGGCAAACTGCCCAAGCGCATCTGCCACTGCGACACGAAGGTGAACAACATGATGTTCGACGAGCACGACCAGGTGCTCTGCGTCATCGACCTGGACACCGTCATGCCCAACTTCATCTTCTCCGACTACGGCGACTTCCTGCGCACGGCTGCCAACTTCACTGCCGAGGACGATCCCGACCTCTCGCACGTGGGCTTTAACATGGACATATTCAAGGCCTTCACACGCGGCTACCTGCGCGGCACCAAGGCATTCCTCACCGATGTGGAGCGCGACAACCTGCCCTACGCTGCCACTCTCTTCCCCTACATGCAGGCGGTGCGCTTCATGTGGGACTACCTGAACGGCGACAAGTACTGGAAGTGCCGCTACCCCGAGCACAACCTGGACCGCGTGCGCAACCAGCTGGCCCTGTTCAAGAGCGCCTATGCACTGAAGGACGAGATGGCCCGCTTCGTGCGCGACAACGCCTGAGCCCACTCACACCGGCCTACAGCACACGCTGCCAAAGTGGAAAGGAGCCCCCCTTTCCACTTTTTTTGTGCGCACGGCGCACATCATAAACAAAAAATGTGTATCTTTGCCGCTGAATAGCAAACATAGGAAAAGTAAACCATTATGGAACAAGACACTCCTAAAGTACAAGGCCTGAAGGTCGAGACCTCCTTCGCCGGCCTCATCCGCCGCTACGTCAGCGCAAGCGGCCTGCTCATCATTGCCACTGTGCTGGCACTCATCTTTGCCAACCTGCCCGCCACACGCGAGGGCTATGCCTGGCTGTGGCAACAACCCGTATCGCTCAGCATCGGCTCGTTCAACGTGTTCAGCCACGGCGGACATGCCATGACGCTGATGGATCTCATCAACGACTTCCTCATGTTCTTCTTCTTCCTGAGCGTGGGCCTGGAGATCAAGCGCGAGGTGCTGTGCGGCGAGCTCAGCACCCGACAGAAGGCATTGCTGCCCATCATCGGCGCCTGCGGCGGCATGCTCATGCCCGTCATTGTGTTTTATTGCGTGTGCTACGGACACCCCCTCATGGAGCGCGGCTGCGCCATCCCCATGGCCACCGACATTGCCTTCTCGCTGGGCGTGCTCAGCATGTTCAGCAAGCGCGTGCCCGTGGGCCTGAAGATATTCCTGGCAGCGCTGGCCGTGGCCGACGACCTGGGAGGCATCATCGTCATCGCCCTCTTCTACAGCGAAGGGCTAGCCTGGAAGTACCTGCTGGGCGCAGCACTCATCGTGGCGGCACTGCTCATCGGCAACAAGCGCGACGTGCGCCTCAAAGCCTTCTACATGAGCCTGGGCATGGTGCTGTGGTACATGGTGCTCAACTCCGGCATCCACGCCACCATCGCCGGCGTGGTACTGGCCTTCTGCATCCCTGCCAACCTGACCAAGGGCACGCGCTACTATGCACAGCGCATACGCAAGTTGGTGAACCGCTACCCCGAGATTGACGTGACCGAGGCCGACAAGAACCGCGCCATCGTCATAGACAAAGGCGAGCTGCAAATCCTGCGCCGCATCGAGTCGGCCGCCGACAAACTCATCTCGCCGCTCCAGGACATCGAGGACCAGCTGGCCATGCCCATCAACTACGTGGTGATTCCCCTCTTTGCCTTTGCCAATGCCGGCGTCGATTTCGCGGGCATGAGCATCGGCAGCCTGTTCCACGGCGTGGCACTGGGCGTGTTCCTGGGCCTGCTCATAGGCAAGTTCACCGGCGTGCTCAGCTTCTCCTGGCTCAGCATGAAACTGTGTGTGTGCCAGATGCCCGCTGGCGCCAACTGGAAATCGTTTGCCAGCGTGTGCATGCTCTGCGGCATCGGCTTTACGGTGTCCATGTTCATCGCCGCCCTGAGCTACCCCACCCACCTGGGCGCCGACGCTGCCGACATGCTCAACGAAGCCAAGCTGGGCATCCTGTGCGGCACGGTGGCATCGGCACTGGTCGGCAGCTTCATGCTGCACTACACCCTCCCGCGCGAGTCATAGCACGGGCCGCCGCTGGGCCCCCATCCTGCGCGGCCCGGCGCACAGCATATACCCCCCCCAACACCCCCCTACCTCAAGGCTCGTCAAGGTGAACCTCGAGGTGACGATGACAGCTGTTGTCCACCCGGACGACAGCTGTCGTTCATGTGCACCACAGCTGTCGTTCACCCGAGCAACAGCTGTCACCGCTCCCTCGAGGTTGACCCAAACGGGCAAGCAGGTACACACAGGCATGCCGTGAGCACAACCCGACGGCATGGTACACCGCACAGCGGCAGGACTTGAGCCGCCACAGCCATGCCTTTGTGCCACACGCGCAGAGAACGCGGCATTGCACCGCCGGAGTCGCAGCATTGCGCCCGCTATGAGACAAACCCGAAACATATTGAAACATACCGGTGCATGACTGGTCACCACACAGAATGAGGGTGTTTTGCACACTTTTTGCCATAATTCTTTGGCGCGAATTACATTTAATGCTATTTTTGCCGCAAATACTGACAGAATCGAACCTAACTAATTACTTATTCATTACTAAAGCTAACTTTCTATGGCAAAAACTTACTTCCGAAGCCTCATGGCTTCCCTATTCCTATTGGTTGGAATGAGTGCCAGTGCTGCCGACTTCATCGGAAAGACAGTGCAGCAGCCCGCAAGCAACTATGACACTCAGCCCGTCGTGTTCAGCCTGAAGGAAGTGGCCGCTAAGGCCAACCTCACCGCCGACGAACTGGTGGCCAAGCTGGATGCCTGGGCAGCTACGTTCATCACCTCTCAGGGCGACGACAACTTCACCACCCCCAACCCCATGATGTTCGTCGAAGACCAAAGCACCACCCCTGCCACGCTTTACAGCAAGTACACGCAAGGCTCAGCCGGCGGCTTCTGGCTCAACCGCAACGGCCTGCCCGTGGCATGGGGCGACGATGCCATGTTCTACAACACACTGCGTTGGAGCACTGCCGAGAACGACAGCCTGGTGTTTGAAATCGGCCAGTACCCCGGCCACCTGCTCACCGGCGGCGACTTCACCACCCACTATGTGCTGAGCATCGATGGCGGCCTGTACGAGATTTCCTTCGACATCAACCTCGTGGTGGAGAGCGACTTCGTTCCTCTTGACCCCCACTACTCCAAGCTGACCATTGTGGGCGAGCTGGAACAGACGTTTGAGCAGTACCCCGTGGACGGATATGAGCCGTTTGAGTTTGACATTACCGACCTGATCGAGAAGTTGGGCTGCACGGCCGACTATCTGCAGTCCAACCTGCAGGCCTCGCTCTATGTGGCACAACTGGACAACAGCGAGGAATCGCTCATGCCCACCGCACGCGGCGACAGCCTGACCAACCAGTCATCGGCCAAAGCGATTGGCTGGTGGTGGAACACCTGCACCGACGAGGAAGGCAATCCCAGCAATGAGTGCGTACGCGGAAGCTGGGGCCCGTCCAAGTACTATTCGGAGCAGTATGCCCTGAACATTACCGAGGAAGGCCGCGTCACCATCACCGGTATCATCGGCCAGTCCGGCACCTCCCTGAGTCCCGGCGACAGTTTCTACAACTACGTTTATGTCATCTTCAGCGATAAGGCCATTGCCTTGAAGTTCAACCTGAACATCATCGAGGACGAGGAGAATCCCGTGGTGCCCTCGAAACCCATCGACCTGACCAAGATGGAAAAGGTAGGTAGTCAGGAGTTGACGTTCGAAGAGTACAAGAGCGCTACCGATCAGCAGACCGTGAACTTGGCTGCCGTGGCCGAACTGATGGGCGAGAGCTGGACTGCCGACACGCTCATCTTGGCCGCACTGTACGATGAGACCGGCGACTCACTCACTATCAAGTCCACGGCCAATAACCGCGGCTACCACATGAACACCAAGGGTGTGGTTGTGTCCTGGAGCGGCGACGGTTCCACTGGCAATGCCCTCTGGATTGAACCTGCACTGGCCGATGGCGAAGTGACCCTGACATCGGGCAACACATCAAGCAACGTGAACGAGGAGGAAACTTATACCTTCCCCATGTTCTATATTAGCCCCGACACAACCAAGTACTATCAGTTGGACATCAGCGTGACCATCAAGGTGCATCAAGACATCAATCCTGATGAATTTACCGAGGTGGGCGTTTGGAACATCGAGGTGGAATGTCTGACCGCTGATACCAGTTTAGACCCGGATGGTTATGCCATCCGCGAAGAGCCCGAACTCGACTTGGCCGCCCTGGAAGAACTCATCGAGACGCGCGACCCCGCGTTCTACGGCTGGTCCATCCCCGACGAAGAGGGTAATTCTCATCCTGAGGACACCTATTCCATGCACTGTGATCCTGCTCCAGGCTGGTGGTTCAATGCTGACGGCTACGTGAGCGGTTGGGGCAGTAACTCCATGGTCGGTGTATGTCTGCTGCCCAACGGGCATCTCGATCTCTACCGCATGCCTGGCGTGCCTAAGAACGGCGATGTGTGGAATGGTAACCTCATGCTCCTGAACGAAGCCACCAACAAGTACATCACCGTGAACCTCACCGTCAGCTTCTTCGACACCCTCATCCAGGTAGAGACCGTAGGCGAGGAGGAGATCAACCTGCTGGCAGGCGACGAGGACCAGAACCAAATAGACATCGCACCGATGCTGGAGGCATTGAACATCACAGCGGACGCTCTCGTCAACGGCCCCATCTCTATGGGCTACCTGCCCAACGGCAAGTGGAGCAATGTGAGCATGTGCGACGCAGGCCTGATCTTCAAGGACGGCAAGGTGAATGAAGGTGCCGACTTCAACAGCGAACCCGAGAAGTGCGACTTCCTCGTCGGCTTCTATTCACCCGACGTAAACTCCACTATCTCCACCTTCTACGCCGACCGCAGCAATGCCTTCGACTTCAGCGGCACCTACAAGTGCGACCTGGCTGTAACGGCCAACGACAAGGCCTACATCTACCACATCACCATCTACGACGATGAGGCATGGGTGGGTGTGAACAGCCTCAAAGCCGACACGAAACACACGGGCACCATCTTCAACCTGGCCGGACAGCGCGTTAGCAAGGCCACGAAGGGCGTGTACATCATGAACGGTAAGAAGGTAGCCGTGAAGTAAGGCTTAGCACGCGTGCTGCTTTCAGCTCGAAAAGACTTGAGAGTTTCATCACGAAAACTCACGAAAAGGCACAAAAGACACGAAAATCCTTTGCAACTGCTCCCACTTGAGCAGACCATCAGAGCAAAGGTTTTCGTGTCTTTCGTTTGTTTTCGTGTCTTTCGTGCCTTTTCGTGTCTTTCGTGTTCTTTCGCCCCTGTTCGTGATGAAGCCACGCAACTTTCGCCACTTTCGTGAGTAGCCCCGCAGCAGTTAAATGCCAAAAGCTTTGGGCGTTTCAAAGAAATGAACTAATTTTGCAGCCGCGAAAACCCAAATAAGAACACCACTTACTACAATGAGCTTGAAAAGAATCAGCGCTGCCGAGGCAGCCGCATTCATTGAGAACGAACACACGCTGGCCCTGTCGGGCTTCACACCTGCGGGCGTACCCAAGGCCATCACGGCCGAGGTGGCCAAGAAAGCACATGCCGAGCACGAGGCCGGCAAGCCTTTCAAGGTGAACATCTTCACCGGCGCCAGCACCGGACAGAGCTGCGACGGCGTGCTGGCCAACGAACAGGCCATCGGGCTGCGCGCACCCTACACCACCAACCCCGACTTCCGCAAGCACGTGAACCTGAACGAGATCCGCTACACGGACCTGAACCTCTCGAACATGGCCACGCAGATGCGCCAGGGCTACCTGGGCAAGGTGGACTGGGCCATCATCGAGGCTTGCGACGTGGAACTGGTGGGCACGAAGGCCCGCATCTTCCTGACCGCTGCCGGCGGCATCAGCCCCACCGCCTGCCGCATGGCAGAGCGTGGCATCTTCGTGGAGCTGAACGCCTTCCACAGCAAGGGCTTCAAGGGTATTCACGATGTGTACGAGATTGAGTACCACCCCAACCGCAAGCCCATCCAGATCATGCACCCCACCGACCGCATCGGCGTGCCCTACGTGGAGGTGGATGCCAACCGCATCCTGGGCGTGGTAGAGTGCGACATCGCCGACGAGGCACGCTCGTTCAAGGATCCCGACCCCATCACCACCCAGATTGGCCAGAACGTGGCCGACTTCCTAGTGCACAACATGCAGAATGGCACCATCCCCGCCTCCTTCCTGAACCTGCAGAGCGGCGTGGGCAGCGGCGCCAATGCCGTGCTGGGCGCTCTGGGGCACAGCAAGGAGGTGCCCAACTTCAACATCTACACCGAGGTGCTGCAGGATGCCCCCATCCAGCTGATGCGCGAGGGCCGCGTGCTCAGCGCCAGCGCCTGCTCGCTCACCGTGACCAACGAGTGTCTGAAGGGCATCTACGACGACATCGACTTCTTTAAGGACAAGCTGGTGCTGCGCCCCTCGGAGATTTCGAACAACCCCGAAGTCATCGCACGCATCGGCGTGTGCGCCCTGAACACAGCCATCGAGGCCGACATCTACGGCCACGTGAACAGCACGAAGATCTGCGGCACGAAGATGATGAACGGCATCGGCGGCTCGGCCGACTTCACCTGCAACGCCTACATGAGCATCTTCACCTGCGGCTCCACCACCAAGGGCGGCGCCATCAGTTCGATTGTGCCCTTCGCCAGCCATATCGACCACACCAGCCACTTCGTGGATGCCGTGATTACCGAGTACGGCGTGGCCGACCTGCGCGGCAAGTGCGCCATGGAGAAGGCCGAGGAACTGATCAAGGTGGCACACCCCGACTACCGCCCGCTGCTGCGCGACTACCTGAAGTATGCCGAGAAGTACAGCGGCCACACGCACCACTGCCTCAGCGCTGCCTTCGCCATGCACGACACATTCCTGCGCAAAGGCGACATGCGCCTGACCGACTGGGGCGAGTACCTGAAATAACTGCGGCAACGCCCGCAACAACAACAAAGAACCCGTGCCTTTAGTGGGCACGGGTTCTTTGTTGTTTTGTGCTGTAAGTGCGCAGTTGTCACAGCGTGATGCGCTCGGCCTGCACAGGCGCAGAAAGGAACATGGCGGCCGAGGTGTTGAAGGTGTCGGCCTGCTCGGTGGTGAGGAAACGGGTCACCCCGGTGCGGGTGAGGCGCGCCTCCATGTACGGGTGCCGACTGAGATAATCGGCAAGGCTCTGCGCCACATAGTGGCCCTGCGGGATAATCTGCACCCCTTCGGGCACATAACGCCTGATTTTGTCGAGCAGGAGGGGGAAATGGGTGCAGCCCAGGATGATGGCATCTATCTGCGGGTCGCGGCTGAGCAGGTGATCCAGGTTCTTCCGCACGAAATAGTCGGCCCCGGCCGAGTCGAACTCATAGTTCTCCACCAGTGGCACCCACATCGGGCAGGCCTCGCCAGTAACCACGATGTCAGGATGCAGCTTGGCTATCTCCAGTTCATAGGTGCGGCTGGCAATGGTGCCCTGTGTGGCCACGATGCCCACATGGCGCGTGTGTGTGAGCTGCCCCACGCATTCGGCCGTGGGCCTGATAACACCCAACACGCGGCGCGAGGGCAGCTGTGCCTCGGCATCGGGCTGCGACGGGTGCGGCGGGAAAAGAAGGGGGAGGTCGCGCTGCTGAATGGTGCGCAGGGCCTTGGCCGAAGCGGTGTTGCAACCCAGGATGATCAGCGGACAGCCCATATCGAACAGGCGGCGCACGGCCTGCAGCGTGAACTCATACACCAACTGGAACGAGCGCGGCCCGTAGGGGGCACGCGCGTTGTCGCCCAGGTAGAGATAATCGTACTGGGGCATGAGCTTGCGAATCTGGCGCAGGATGGTCAGACCGCCGTAGCCGCTGTCAAAGATACCAATGGGAGCCATCGCAGTTCGTCAGTTGTCAATCTTCAACTCCTTCTTCACCTCGGCAGTCACATCGACGCTGGCCAAGGGATGTACGAAGGGGAGTGCATGGTCGTCGGTGTTGAGCACGAAGAGCAGGCCCATGCGCTCGCCCACCTTGCGGATAGCAGCATCCAGACGCTGACACACCACCTGCTGCATCTGGCGCTCGGCATCGGCCAGCAGCTTGCGGCTCTGCTCGCGGAAGCTGATGCTCTGTTCCATCAGGTCCTGCAGTTCCAGCTGACGCTTGCGCATGATGCTGGGGGGGAAGTCCTTCTGGCCGGACAGGAACTCGGCAAACTTACGCTGGAACTCCTGCTCGGAGCGTGTAGCCTCGGCCTCGTACTTGGCCTTGAGCTCGGCAAAATCCGCCTGCGCCTGCGCATACTCCGGCAACAGCTCATACACAGCCCGATAGCTGAGATAGCCCACGAAGGGCGAGCGCTGCTGCGGCGTCACGGCTGTGGCGGCATGCTGCACGGCAGCGGCGGCAGAGGGCTGCACGCCGACGGCCTCAGCGCCATGCCCGGCCACAGGCTCCGCAATCCGTGCAGAGTCGTTTAGCTCCTTTGCCTGCCCGGCAAGGGGCAGGCAAAGAGCAAACAGGAGGAAATGGTTCCTAAACGTCTTCATAGCACTCGGATCAGAGGCCAAGGGCCTTCTTCACATCGGCCGTGATATCGGTGGAGAGCTTGGTGTTGACGAAGAAAGGTATGCTCACGCCCATGCTCTCGGCCAAGGAGGTGTCGAACACATAGACATAGCCGCCGGCCTCGGCCACGCTCTTCACAGCAGCCTCGACCTTGTCCTGCAGCACCTTGATCTTCTCGGCCTGGGCCTTCTGGAACTCCACGGAGTAGTCCTGGCGCATCTGCTCGAAACGCTCGGCCAGCTCCCTCAGTTCCTGCTCGCGGCGCTGGCGCATGTTCTCCAGCAGTGTCTCGCGCACCTTCTCATATTCATCGCGCTTCTTCTGGAACTCTTCCTGCGTGCGCTTCAGGTCGTCATCGTACTGCTTGCCAAGGGCCTGCAGCTCGTTCTGGACGGTGGTGTACTCGGGCAGCGCCTGCACGACAGCGTTGGAGTCGAAATGCGCAAACTTCTGTGCATGGATTGCGAAGGGTGCAGCCAGTGCGAAGAGGGCTGCCAAGATAAACTTTTTCATTGTTCAGTTGTTTGTTAATGATTTAATGATGTATGCTTGTCTTTATCGGGAGGTGGAGGCTTAATTGCCGTAGCCCAGCTTGGCCAACACCTCGTTGCTGATGTCGATCTTTGGCGAGGCGAATATGATGCCGGCATCGGAGGCGCGGTCCAGCACCAGGCTGTAGCCTTTAGCCTCGCAGATGTCCTTCACGGCATTGTATATCTCCTCCTGTATGGGTGCCATGAGGCTTTCGCGCTTCTTAAAAAGTTCGCCCTCGGGGCCGAAGTACTTCTTCTTGAGGTCGGCGGCCTCCTTCTCCTTGGCCACGATGGCCTCCTCGCGGGCCGTCTTCTGCTCGGCCGAGAGGAACACAGCCTCGTTCTGATAGTTCTTGTAGAGGTTCTGCGCCTCCGTTTGCAGCGCCTCGACCTCGGCCTGCCACTTGCGGCTCACCTGGTTCAGTTGCTCGCTGGCGCGCTCATAGGCAGGAATGTTCTTCAGGATGTACTCCATGTCGATGAGCACGAACTTCTGTGCTGTTGCTTGCTGGCTCATGCCCAATGCAAGGGCGGTGAGCATGATAACGAATAGCTTTTTCATTGTTCCGGGTTTTAGATGGGGTGATGGTGTGCACTGCCGCTGATGCGGGGGGGAACCACGCCCCTTAGGTTTCACTTTTTGCTTTTCGCTACTACCCGGCGGGGAACCGCCGGGCACGGTAGCCCTACAGGTAACTTTTATTTTTCACTCTTTGCTTTTCGCTATTACCCGGCGGGGAACCGCCGGGCACGGTAGTCCTACAGGTAACTTTTATTTTTCACTTTTCACTCTTCAGCTCTTCCCACTACTTAGAACTCCTGTCCCAGTATGAAGTGGAAGTTGCTGCCGCCCTTGCGGCCGAACACCTTGTCGAAGCCATAGGCCCAGTCGATACCGAGCAGACCGACCATGGGCAGGAAGATGCGGACACCCACGCCGGCCGAACGCTTCAGATCGAAGGGGTTGAAGTCCTTCACGCGGTTCCAGGCATTACCGCCTTCGGCAAAGGCCAGGCCATAGATGTTGGTGCTGTTGCTCAGGATGAAGGGGTAGCGCAGCTCCACCGTGAAGCGGTCGTAAGCATAGCCACTGTAGCCGCTGGGTGTGAGCGAGCCGTTGTCGTAGCCGCGCAGGCCGATGGTCTCGGTGGCATAGCTGTAACTGTAGCCCGACATACCGTCGCCACCCACATAGAAGGTCTCGAAGGGCGACTTCTTATATTTATTATAGGAGCCGAGCAAGCCCACCTCCACACGCGTCATGATGACGGGGCACTTCACTGCACTGCTGAGCGGGGTGAAGGTGCGCGCCTTGAACTTCCACTTGTGATACTCGATCCAGCGGTACTTCTCCTGTTGCTGGCGCTGATAGTTGGCGTCCAGATAGTTGTTGGCCAAGTTCTTGTAGTCCTTGCCGTCCCACAACGAATAGGGAGGTGTGAGGCTGGCAGAGAAGAGGAACTCTGAGCCGGAGCGGGGATAGATGGGGCTACCGGTGTTGCTGCGCGAGATGTTGATGTTCAGGCTGAGGTTGTTGCAGTTACCGTCGGTGATGAGGAAGTAGCGCCACTGCTTCAGGTTATAGCGCGTGTAGCTCAGGTCGGCCGAGAGCTGGAAGTAGTCATCGGGCCAGGTGAGACGCTTGCCCCAACCGAGCGAGGCTCCGTAGATCATCACGTACTTGTCGGGGTCGTAGAAGTTCTCGTAGTAGTTGGAGTACGTGTTGCCGTAGCCGTACAGGTAATTATAATAGGAGTTGTAGTAGGCCGAGTTGTAGTAGCGGTCGCTCACGTCGGTCTGGCGCGAGAAGAAGGCCGACACTGTGAACGACGTGGGGCGCTTACCTCCGAACCAGGGGTTCACGTAGTTGATGGAGTAGGCCTGATAGTAGCGTCCGTTGGTCTGTCCGCTGATGCTGAATGTCTCGCCGTTGCCGTTAGGCAGGATGCCGCGACGGAGGCCACCTTTCTTGAACAGGTTGGCCATGCAGAAGTTGGTGAACTTGAGACCGATCTTACCGATAACGCCCGTCTGTCCATAGCCCAGTGAGAACTCCACCTGGTCGTTCGACTTGGAGTCGAGCGCCCACGTCAGGTCCACGGTGCCGTTCTCGCGGTCGTCCTGTATCTTGTAGTCGATATGCTCGGGGTCGAAGTGTCCCATGGCGGCAATCTGGCGGTAGGAGCGTTCCAGTGCGTCCTTGGTGAAGAGATCGCCCGGCTTGGTGTCCAGCTCGCGGCGCACCACCTGCTCATACACGCGGTCGTTGCCGGTGATGTTCACATGCGAGATGTAGGCCTGACGGTCCTCGGTGATGCGCATCTCCAGGTCGATGGAGTCGCCCACCACGTTCACCTCGACCGGTTCCAGCTGGTAGAACACGTAGCCGTTGTTGTAGTAGAGGTTGCCGATGGCGTCGTCGTCCTGGCTGAGTCGTTTCTGCAGATGCTCCTGGTTATAGACGTCGCCTTTCTTCATGCGCAGTTTCTCATTCAGGAATTCGGCCGGATAGAGGGTGTTGCCCACCCATGTGATGTCGCGCACGTAGTAGCGTTGCCCTTCCTCCACCTTGACATACACATCCACGCTGTTCTCGTCGTGAGGTTTGACGCTGTCGGTCACGATGCGTGCATCGCGATAGCCCATCGCATTGTACTTGGTGATGAGGTTGCGCTTGTCCTCCTTCCACTTCTCATCGATGAACTTCTTTGAGCGGAACCATGAAGAGAGTTTTCCGCGCTCGTGCGTCTTCTTGAAGGCACCGTTCTTGAAGAGCGTGCCCTTGATGGCGCTGATGGGCAGGTTGGCGTTGCCCTCCACCTGGATGGAGTTGACCTTCACCTTGTCCTTCTTGTCGATGTTCACGTCGAGGATGACACTGCCAGGATTCGACACATCGTCGTGTGGCACAATCTGGATGTCGGCATTCTTGAAGCCCTTGTCGTCGAAGTAGCGTTTGGCCAGTGTCTTGGCTCGCTCCAGTCGGCTCACCGACAACGGGCTGTCCTTGCGCAGGCCCATCTTGGTTTCCAGGTCTTCGCGCTCGCTCTTTTTCACGCCGTTGTAGTTGATTTGCGACACACGCGACTGTGTGGCCAGCGTGATGCATATATAGGCCGAGTCGTGCACGATGCTGTCCACACGAATGGACACGTGCGAGAAGAGTCCGTTGCGCCAATAGCGTTTCACGGCCTTGGTCAGATCATCGCCCGGGATGGTTACTTTCCGCCCTTTGCTCAAGCCGGAGAGGTTGATCAGCACCATCTCATCATAGTCCTTCACGCCTTGCACTGTGATGCCGCCGATGATGTATTCCTGGGGCGATCGTGCATAGTCGATAACGGGATTGACCACCCGTTCCGGTTGCTGGGCACGGATGGCCGTTCGCTCCCTTCCCATCCCGAAGGCAAGGAGCAGGAGTAAGAGGCACAGACGTGCCCCGTGTATGTGGTTTGTTCGTTTCATCATATCTACTACCAACGGGGCGGTTCAGTTCCGCCCCTCATTCTGGGTCGTTGTGAGGGCATCGCCCTCTATTTGTTCACTGGTCTTGCCAAAGCGGCGCTCCCTCCCTTGATAGGAGGCGATGGCTTGGTGCAGCGCCTCGGCATCAAAGTCGGGCCAGTAGGTGTCGCAGAAGTAGAGCTCGCTGTAGGCAATCTGCCAGAGCAGGTAATTGCTTACACGCAGCTCGCCGCCGGTGCGGATGAGCAGGTCGGGGTCGGGCATGAAAGCCGTCTGCAAGTGGCGGCTCACGGTCTCTTCCGAGATTTCCGGCAGCTGCTCAAGATGCTGTTCCAGCACGGAGGCGCAGATGCTTTTCACAGCCTCGGTAATCTCCCAGCGTGCGCTGTAGCTTAGCGCCACCACCAACGTCATCTTGCTGTTAGCAGCTGTGCGCTGTTCGGTCTCGCTGAGCTTCTGCTGCACGTCCTGCGGCAGGCGCGACCGCTCGCCAATCACCCGGAAGCGCACGTTGTTCCTTTGGAACAGTTCCGTTTCCAGGTTGGTCAGCACCAGGCCCATCAGCGCACTGATCTCGTCGGCCGGTCGGTTCCAGTTCTCGGTGGAGAAGGTGTACAGCGTGAGGTATTTCACGCCCAGGCGCACACACTCCTCGGTGATGGTCTTGACGGTTTCCACGCCTTGAACATGTCCGGCCGTGCGTGGCAGCCCCTGTGCCTTGGCCCAACGGCCGTTGCCATCCATGATGATGGCAATGTGCTGCGGTATGTGGTTGAGGTCTGAAGCCATGTGTCAGTTATTGCATTTTCTGTATTTCGGTGAGATGTCGTAGGTCAGCATGATCAGTGCCATGGTGTAGCAGTCCTTATTCTTGAAGGTGCCGCTCTGCACGCCCAGTGGGTCGTCCAGTTTGGTGCGATGCCCGCTGTCGTCCAGCTTGTCGCAGGTGGTGAAGCGGAACGTCCATTCGAAGCCCACATTCAGGCGCGGACGTATCTTGTACTTCACGCCCACCCCCATGGGGATGTTCAGCCCGCCGGCAAATTTGCCGCCGCCACCGAAGCCGAAGGTCAGTCCGGCGCCAGCCAGCACGTAGGGTGTCCAGCGGTACAGCCCTTTGTATGCCTGTCCCAGGCCGTAGCCCAGGAAGTTGAACTCAAACTGCGCGCCCATGTCCATCAGGTTCCGGCTGAAACTGACGGCGGTGGGCTGCCCGCCCTCGGGGGTGAGGCTATTCGGGTCGGTGGGCAGGAACGAGCCTTTCGTGTCGCCGCTGATATGCCCCATGCCTAGGTTGGCCTTTATGACCATGCGCTGGTTCAGGTTGCGCCTCCAGATGCCCGATATGGCCAGGCCCGGACGGCGGAATGGCGAGCCGTTGGCGTCGCCTATGTAGTTCATCAGCCCGATGCCACCGCCGATCTCCTGCTGATATTGCAGCAGGTCGCCATCCTGCGCCGCGGCCACTGCCGAGCAGGCCACCAGGAACATAGTCAGGAACAAGCGGTTGCGCATGTCTAAGGCTTTTTATCAGTTAGTTCTCGCCGTAGCTGTTCAGGCGTGCACGCCACAGCTGTGCACCTGCGCTCAGCCAGATGTCACCGTCCAGCGTCGTGGCCGAGATGCGCCATGGCGTTCCGCACAGTTCGGCGGGCACGATGAATTGGTTGTCGGGCCGCCATGTCACGCCGTTGTCCAGGCTTACGTAGCACTGCCCCAGCGAGGCAATGCTGCCATCGGCACTGGCGCCGCCCATGGCCAGCAGGAAGCCGTCGTAGGCTATGATGTTGAGGTCCTGCATCTGCGGCAAGCGGTAGGGATTGTCGGGTGCCACGGGGAAATAGGTCCAAGGCTCATCGGCATCCTCCAGCAAGCTCCACACTTCGCACACACCATCGGCAGCACCCTCGGGGGCTCCTGCCACGAGCACACGTTCGTTGCCGTTGGCCTGCTTGTAGGCCACAGCTACGGGGCGCGCGGGGAAGAGCGCGAGGTCAGCATCCAAAGCCATTACGTTCCAGGTGTTGCCATCGGCAGAGCTATACACGCCCCGCTGCCCGTCGGCCGTGACGCCGATACCATACAGGGCGCGGTCGGAGGCGGCAAAGAGCGAGAGGGAGGCCAGGCCCTGCGTGCCATTGAAGGTGCAGTGCTGCTGGAAATAGGCCTCATTGGGCCCTTTCTTCCAGAGCTCACGCCCGTCGGGCGAGCTTACCCAGGCACTGTCGCGATACAGCTGCAGGGTGCGCACGTCGGCAAAAAGCTCGGGCGAACTGCCCCCTATCGTGACCCATTGAGCCCAAGCCTTGCCCAGGGCTGTCGTATTGCCGTCGGAGGCATAGGACTGCTGGCTGTAGCACAGGTTGTCGGTCGCCTCATCCTGCAACATCAGGAAGAGCGACTGTCCCCACGGCAACAGCCGGCGCGCCATAGTCTCGTCGCACACGGATGTGTTCACTTGTTCCCAAGTGTAGGCCGAAGGCTCGCTGGTGCGACAGTCCAGCCGCACGTAATAGTCCTTATGGCTTTGGCCGTCGGAGGCATAGACACGGAAGCGCAGCGGCTGGCTGAAGTCGATGCTGTCTGCGCTGTTGTAGGTGTTCCAGGTGGTATCGGCTGCAGCATCATCCCACGCGCGATAGAGCAGCATACCCTCAAAGGACACCGTGGCGATCACGGCATCCACGCGGGTGCCCACGGGCAGCGGCGTCTGCAGCAGGATGGTCTGTGCCACCTGGTCGATGTCCATAGGATAATACGAGCCGGAGAAACTAATATAGTACGACGAGTCCGTCCCGTTGGCATCGGTATGATGCACCAGACGTTTCAAGCTGCCCAGCGAGAAATTGCTGATGTAGCAATCGCTGGAAAGGACGACCTCCTCGTCCTCCTTGCAGGCGCTCACCAGGGCGCCCATCAGTATCAAGCCCAGAAAGGCGTTAACAAGTCTTTTCATAAGTGGGCACAAAAGTACGGATATTTCCGGCTCCGACGAAATTGAGGGGGCAGAAAAGTGCTTTTTCGCGCGAATTATTAGGTAAAATTAACGTGAACGGGGCGTCCTTTAGGAGTTATTGACGGTGCAAGGACCCCTTCGCCCAGCAAAACATCGGTCTTTTCCACATAGGCTTCGTCCCACACATCGGCATCGATAAAGGCCTGCAGCGTCTGCGCGCCGCCCTCCACCAACAGTGCCTGCACGTTGCGGCGATACAGGTCGTCCAGGCAGGCTTGCACCGACGCATACACCTGGAAGCCCTCCGGCTGCGAAGCCAGGCTGCGGCTGAGCACGCAGCGCAGCGGCGACGGGCCCGGCCATAAGCGTGTGGTGAGCGAGGGCGCATCCAGCTCCAGGGTACGACGCCCCACCAGGATGGCCTGATGGGTGGCACGGAGTCGGTGCACCAGCGTCTGCGTGTAGGAAGTGGAGAAATGCACCGGCGCACCGTCGGCCCGGCTGTCTCGCCGCCGGTCAATAAAGCCATCGGCAGACTGTGCCCATTTCAGCGTGACCCATGGACGCCGTTGTGTGTGCATACGTATGAAACGCTGGTTCAGCGCCATGCACTCGGCTTCCAGCACGCCCACCACCACTTCGCATCCAGCATCGCGCAGGCGCTGGATGCCTCGCCCCTGCACCTGTGCGAAGGGGTCCTGACAGCCGCACACCACGCGCGGTATGCCGGTGCTGATGATCAGGTCGGCACACGGCGGTGTCTTGCCCCAGTGCGAGCAAGGCTCCAGACTCACGTAGATGGTGGCCCGATGCAACAACGGGCGGTCGGACTCGGCCACCGAACCGATGGCATTGACCTCGGCATGGGGGCCGCCGCACCGCCGGTGCCAGCCCTCGCCAATGATGCGGCCATCGGCCACGATGACGGCGCCCACCATCGGGTTGGGAGCCGCCCCGGCCTCGCCGTTGCGCGCCAACTGGATGCAGCGCGCCATGTATTTCTCGTCTGCTTTCATAAACGTCTGTTCAAAATTCTTTCCTCTTTCAGCGCTTAAACTCTCAACTTTTACATACCTTTGCGCCATGAATTACCGAGAACTCACCACACAACTGCGCACCCTGTATGCTCCACACGAGGCCGAAGCCATTGCCCGGCTGGTCATGGAGGAGCGCTTCGGGCTGTCCCTGACCGACCTTGCGCTGGGCAAAGATAGGGATTTCTCTATGAAAGAACGCGCAGAACTGGAATTTATTGCCAAAAAACTGCTTTCAGGCATGCCCGTTCAGCAGGTTTTGGGCTATGCCACCTTC
This sequence comes from Bacteroidaceae bacterium, assembly GCA_017526905.1. Taxonomy (GTDB): domain Bacteria; phylum Bacteroidota; class Bacteroidia; order Bacteroidales; family Bacteroidaceae; genus Physcousia. The sequence goes on from JAFXQT010000030.1 coordinate 36,796, forward strand.
ATGGGGCACCGTTTTGAGGTGACGCCCGACGTGCTGATTCCGCGCCCCGAAACAGCCGAGTTGGTGCAGTGGTTGCTGGACGACTGGCAACCAGCGCACGCCTGCACCGACACCGCTGCCGCCACGACAGGAGCACCGACACCCGAATACACCATCGCCGACCTGTGCACCGGTAGCGGCTGCATTGCCGTCTCAATCGGTCTGGCCCTGGGGCCCTCGGCACATATCCATGCTGTGGATGTGAGCGAGCCTGCGCTGCAAGTGGCACGGCGCAATGCCCAAGCGGCAGGTGTCAACGCTGAATTTTCACGACTTGACATCTTGGACACCGATACTACGATGCGTGCCCTCCCGCCCCTGGACTGCATCATCTCCAACCCGCCCTACATCCGCCAAAGCGAGGCCGCACAAATGGAGGCCAACGTGTTGGAACACGAGCCACACTTGGCACTATTCGTGCCCGATGAAGACCCGCTGCGCTTCTACCGGCACATCGCCCTCTTAGGCCAGCACCTGCTCAAACCTGGCGGACGAATCTACATGGAGTTGAACCGCGCGCTGGCACAGGCCACGGCCGACCTCTTCACCCGACTGAATTATTCCGACATCAGCATCCGTCGCGACCAGTTCGGAAACGAGCGCATGCTGCGTGCCACCATGCCCCAAGGGCGGGCATAAGCGTTAACAATCATTAAAAAAGGAGACGTTGTCGCCATCTTTCTTAACACGTTTCAACAATTTGCTTACCTTTGAGCCACTAATCAAACCTTAACCCATAAACATGCGGGGCTTCCCGCAACAACGACAATGAAAAAGTTACTGTTAACACTCTGCATGGCCCTGATGACCATGAGCGCATCTGCACGTTATTTCAGCGAACCCAGCCTCCAGGGCGAGAATGCCGTGGGCGCACACCTGCTCTATGGCACGGAAGTTCCCAACTTCGGCCTCGGTGTCCGCTACCAGCGCTTCATCATCGACCACGTGCGCGTTGAAGGCGTATTTGACTACCTCATCAAGAACAAGGAACTGTCCATGTGGGACATCAACCTGAACGGCCACTACGTGTGGAACATCGGCGAACACGTACGCCTGTACCCGCTGGTGGGTGTGTGCTTCGCATCGTGGAAGGAGCACATCACCAACGACCACGACAACCGCGTGGGCCTGAACCTGGGTGCCGGCCTGCAGGTAGCACTGGGCAACAACTGGTGGGTAGGTGCCGAGGCCAAGGTGCAGGAAATGCGCCACTACAGCCAGGGTGTATTCGACGTGAACATATCCTACTGCTTCTAACCGCACGCCGTGCCTGCACAGACGCTCAACCCCTTCTCGCGGCCCGTATATGTCATGGCCAAGCCTGTGGGCGCAGCCTGCAACCTGGCCTGCGAGTACTGCTATTACCTGGACAAGGGTTTCCAAAGCCATGGCCAGGTCATGAGCGACGAGGTGCTGGAGGCATTCGTCAAGCAATACATTGAGGCACAAACCACCGACGAGGTGATGTTCACCTGGCACGGTGGCGAGCCCACCATGGCCGGGCTGGACTTTTACCGACGCGTCCTGCGCCTGCAACAGCGCTACGCCCGTGGGCGCCGCATCTACAACTCGCTACAAACCAACGGCACACTGCTCACCGACGAGTGGTGTGCCTTTTTGTCGCGCCACGGCTGGCTGGTGGGCATCAGCATCGACGGGCCCGAACAGATGCACGACTCCTTCCGCCACAACAGGCGCGGTGCCTCCTCATGGGCCAGGGTGATGCGCGGCATCCAACTGTTGCGCAAGCACGGATGCGAATGGAATGCCATGGCCACGGTGAATGCCCACAACGCCGACCACCCGCTGGAATTCTACCGTTTCTTCCGCGACGAGCTGGGCTGCCAGTTCCTGCAGTTCACCCCCATCGTGGAGCACGAGCAGGGACATGTACTGCCCTTCTCGGTACAACCGGCACAGTGGGGCACATTCCTCTGCAGCCTCTTTGACGAGTGGGTGCAGCACGACGTTGGGCAGGTATTCGTCCAGCTGTTCGATTCCACCCTGGCCAACTGGGCCGGCCAACTGCCAGGCGTGTGCACCATGGTGAGCACCTGCGGGCATGCGGCCGTGATCGAGGCCAATGGCGACGTGTACTGCTGCGACCACTTCGTAGGCCCGGACTACCTGCTGGGCAATATTGTGAAGCCTCCCTACCCCACCCTGACATCGCTCCTGTACAGCCCCCGCCAACAGGCCTTCGGTGCAGCCAAACACGACAGCCTGCCAGCCCAGTGCCGCCAGTGCCAGTGGCATTTCGTGTGCCAGGGCGAATGTCCACGCACCAGGATTCCAGCCCCGGCCACCCATTCCACCCCCTCGTCAAGGACCAGCCCCCTCGCCCAAGCCACCCATGCCGAGCGGCTGGGGAGCGCCCCGTCAGCCATACAGGAAAGTCAGCCAGAGGGCAACACCTCCTATCTCTGTGAGGGCTACCGCCGTTTCTTTGCCCACGTGGCACCCGCCATGGACTTCATGAAGCGCCAACTGGACCTTGGCCTTCCGCCGGCCGACATCATGAACGTGATAGCCTCCACAAAAGCATGAAAAAGGAAATAAGCTACGACCAAGCCCTGCAGAAGATGGCCGCCCTGTGCAGCCAGGCCGAGCACTGCGAAAGCGAACTGCGCGAGAAACTGGCACGTGCCGGCATCGGCACCGGCGATGCCGACCGCATCATCGACTACCTGTACGACGAGGGCTACATCAACAACGAACGTTACTGCCGCGCCTTCGTGCGCGACAAGTTCAACTATGCCCACTGGGGGCGCATCAAGATTGGCCAGGCACTCCGCCTGAAGCACCTGCCCGACGCCCTCGTGCGCCAGGCGCTGGACGAAGAAATGCCCCACGAAGCCTACCACGCACTGCTGCAACGCCTGCTTCGGCAAAAGGACAGCACACTGCCTGCCGACACCGATGCCTACTCGCGCCGCGCCAAGCTCATCCGCTTCGCGCTGGGCCGCGGCTTCACCATGGACGAGGTGCTGGATGCAGTCGGCCACGAAGAATAGAAAAGAAATTGCCCGTTTTCTTCGCGCGTATTAATTAAATCCCTATATTTGCGGCATCATTCACAACCAATAAGCACAAACCATTATGAATCTATCCGGACGCAGAGAAAGTACAAACGTCGATGACCGACGGGGCATGAGCACCGCTGCCAAAGTGGGCGGAGGCGGCTTCCTCGGCATCATCATCGCCATCGTTTTCGCCTATTTCACCAATGGCGGCGACCTTATGAGCGCATTGCAATCCAGCGGCGCACTCGATGCCATCACCACCCAGGGACAAGTCAGCACCGAAGGGCGCGAGTTCTCTGAGGAGGAGCAACAGCTGGCACGCTTCAGCAAACAGGTGCTGGCCAGCACCGAGGACGTATGGACCAAAGTGTTCAAGAGCATGGGCAAGACCTACGTGCCACCCCGCATGGTGCTCTACACCGGTGGCGTGCAGACGGGCTGCGGACAGGGCAACGCCAGCGTGGGCCCCTTCTACTGCTCGGCCGACCAGGCGCTGTACATCGACCTCTCCTTCTTCTCATCCATGAAGTCGCAGCTGGGAGCCGACGGCGACTTTGCCTATGCCTACGTCATCGCACACGAAGTGGGGCACCACGTGCAGCACCTGCTGGGCACGCTCAATGCCGCACACTCAAAGATGGCAAGGCTCAACGAGACACAAGCCAACAAGATCAGCGTGCGCATTGAGCTGCAGGCCGACTTCTACGCCGGCGTTTGGGGCCACCACGAGAACAACATGTTCGGCAGCATCGAGGACGGCGACCTCCAGGAAGCCATCCAGTGTGCACAGGTCATTGGCGACAACTACCTGCAGGAGAAGGCACGCGGCTACAGTCAGCCCGAGAGCTTCACCCACGGCACCAGCGCCCAACGCATGCGTTGGCTCAAATTGGGCCTCAGCACAGGCGACATGAACCGGGGCGACACCTTCAGCCTCAGCGAAAGCCAGCTGTAAGCAAGCACCCCGTTCTGTAAGTCCTTGCACTTCCACCCTGAAGGCGTACGTCTTGTAGCAATAAGGCGTACGCCTTCAGCCGTTCATGCGTAGGGCTTGCGGACGGTGGCGCTTGGGCTTCAGCGAAGATAGCCGAGCCAGTGGTTCACATCGTAGCGTTGTTTCACGCTGGCGGGAATGGGAGCCAGCGGCTGCTGCAGGAATTGCGGCAGACGGGCCGCTTCGTCGTGCCCCACAATGAAGATGTTGTCGGGATGGTAGAAGTCGGCCTGCAGCAGTGCCTTGTGGTTGGTGATGAGTTTCTTCTGCCAGAACAGGGCCTCAATGGGACGGCGGGTGATGCCGGCCTGGTCGGCTTGAACCCAGTCGATCAGGCATTGGCAGGCAGACAGGTGGCGCAGGTATTCGTCGTAGGAGATGTACTGCGAAGGCTTATCGACGATGATAAAGCGACATGTGAGACCTGCTGCTTCGAGGGTCTGCTGCAGGCGACCGAGGTCGGCACGGCGCCCTTTGTTCTCGCCACAGAAGAAGGCTTCTGCATGCGTGGGGATAGCCGAAAGTGATGCTTCGGACATGGTGGATGCGCCAGGCTGTGGCAGGACGGCTGGGTCGCGGTAGAACTGTTCGGTGAGCTGGAGGTGGTAGCTGGCTGCATCGTCGGGGTCGAAGGTGATGAGGTGATAGCCCATGTGACGCATCCTGTCCATCAGCGCCCCGATGTCCTTGCCGGGCAGGGCGAAGCGGAGGCTGTTGTTGAAGTAGTTGTACTTGCGCACCGCCTCGGGCAAGATCCAGGCTATGGCCTGCAGAGTGCGGGGGTTGGTCACGCCATCGGCCATGAAGCGGTCGGTGGGGCGGACACGCCGCAGCTCTTTCCAGCCTTCAAAACCGGTGAGCCAGGCGGCGAGGCGCGGCCCCACGGGAATACGGCCAATGACGAGGAATTTCAGTATTTTGTGAATGGGGTCGGCGGGCTGACGTGTGAAATCGGGCAGGAAGATGGGGCGCAACGCATCGGCGGCGCCATCGAAGATGTAGCGCGGAGCACCAGCGAGCGTCTTGGGCCAATAAAGGAGCGAAGCCCCTGCTTGCTGCGTGGCTGGGGGCTGTCCGTCCGCGCCCTTCGCTCTTGAAGAATCCGAAGCCGCTTGGAGCGAGGTGGTAGCGAGGTGGGCTGGACGTGTGCTTTTTGCTGTGGGTTCTTGTTTCATGACTTCATCCTTCCATTTCTCTATGCCGGCGGAGCGGGCCGCGCTGCCGAGGACAGCGGTTGGTTTTCGTGGGGCCGAGCAGGGGGGGCGGTGCACAGGGGCTTATGAAGAGGGAGCTTACCGAGCGGGGAACCGCTCGGCACAGTGGCCTATGAAGAGCGAGTGGTAACTTTTATTCGTCATTCATCATTCGTCATTCATCATTCGTCATTCATCATTCGTCATTCATCATTCGTCATTAGTCACTCGTCATTCGTCATTCCCCAATCTCCAGGTGTTCTGCGTGCACATGGATGGTGCTAAGGTCGGGCAGTTGGCGCCAGTTGCCGAACTTGCAGGTCAGGTAGGCCTCGCAGTTGGCCGGCACGGGCAGTTGGTGCCCTTCGAACTCGGTGGTGGTGAGGGGGAAGAGCCATTCCTGGAGGCGGATATCGTTGTAGGGCACGCCGAGCGAATAGCGGATCTTGCGCTTGAAGGGGGTGAGGGCCGACAGGGCATTGAGCACCGGGAAAATGAGGCGGCGGTTCACCTCATAGATGCGCCGCACGCGCCGACGGGCCTCAGCATCGGTCAGGTCCTTGCGTTTCAGCACCTTGAAGCAGCGGCCATGGGTGCGGCAGGACACCCAGCGCAACCACTGTGGCACCCGCTCCATGGGGAAGATGTCGATGAAGATGCCCTGCATATCGAAGATACGGTCGTAGGCGTTGGTTTCCAGCAGCCGGCTGCGACGGTCGCGCAGTTTGGCGTAGGTGAAGAAATAGCCGGCATCGGTCTCGGGCGTCTGCAACTGCAGGTAGTCGGGCAGTTCGGCGGGCAGGATGCGCAGCAGACGGTCGTAGTCGGGACGCAACAGCTCGATGTCCAGGTCGTCATCCCAAGGGATGTAGCCTTTGTGGCGCACGGCGCCGAGCAGCGTGCCGGCGGCCAGCCAGTAGCGTATGCCGTGCCTGCGGCATATCTCGTCCAGCACCAACAACATCTCCGTCATGCGGTGCTGCTGACGCCGCAGCTGCGAGCCTTCTGGGTTGAAGGAGGAAAGATCAACGCCCTGGCTGGTCACAGCGGGCTTAGCCTCCGGTTGACTCTCTACGGACTCACCCCCTTGCCCCCGCTCTTGCAAAGAGGGGGAGAGGCTACGCCGTTGAGGGGCGTGCTCCTTTCCTTGTATTCGATTTTCTGTGGGCTTCATCTTTTATCTCCAGCCTCCCCGCAGCCCCCTCACCAAGTGGTGCGGAGCGTTGAATGGCGACTGCTGTTTGTGGGTATCTTTATCTCTTATCTTTTATTTCTTATCTTATACTCATAGCTATGCCGCCCTTCGGCACGGAAGTCCTGATGGTAGCGTTCCAACACCTGGTGGTACACCTCGTCATACTTGGGTATGAAGAGGTCATCGCCGGCTTCCAGGTGCTGGATGATGTCCAGTGCCAGCGGGGTGATGAGGTCGAGGTCGGTGCTGTTGTCGTGGAACTTGGTGCCGCGGATCTTGCCCGGCGACACATTCAGGATGCGGTTGGTGCTGCCGGCTTTCTCCAGTTCCACGTTTACGCTCTCGATGAACACCTTCAGCGCGGCCTTTGTGGCGGCATATACCGACAGAAAGGGCGACGACATGAAACCGGCAATGCTCACCATCACGCCCATGCGGAAGGGTTCGGCCCCCTCCAAGCGTGTGTAGAAGCGCTTGGCCAAGCGGAGGGCTGGCAGCGCATTCACCTCGAACGAGTCGCGTATGTACTGCTCCGGCACGTCGCGGAACAGGGCCTGGTGTGCGAAGCCGGCCGTGACCATGAGCGTGTCGATGTCGGTGAAGCGGTCGAAGAAGCTGTAGTCGCGCTCGGTCACATCAAACTGGAAGGACTCCATCTTCGCCATGTGGTAGCCTGGTGCCAGCGGGTCCTTGTCAACAACGTACACGCGCTCCACCTCGCTACGCCCGGCCCATGCCGTGGCCATGGCCAGGCCGATGCCGTTGGCACCGCCCACTATAAGGATTCGCCTGCTCATTTCACACGTACATCGGGGTTGACACGAGCCTCGACCTTCGCCTACATGTCGTTGTACGAGTCGAGGATTTCCTGCTTGATCTTACTGGAACTGACACCATCGCCATAGGGGAAGTAGAACACCGTCACGCCCAGTTCCTTCAGGTAGTCGTACTTACCCGTCCAGTCGTCGCCCACCACAAACACGTCGATGTTCAGTTTCCTGACGACTTCGGTGTGGTCCAAGGTGCGCTGCGGAATGACCACATCGGGGTATTTCAGCGCCTCGATGATGGCCAGCCGCTCCTCAAAAGGAATCACAGGCGGACGCTTGTATGAGCACACCAGCTCGTCGGTGCTCACACCCACGATGAGCGTGTCGCCCAGGCCGCGGGCGTACTTAATCATCTTCAGATGGTTGGAGTGGAACATATCGAACGTTCCGGAGGTATAGACTACAATCTTGCCGTTGTACATGTGCGAGAATGAGTATTGATGGTTGAGCAATTAGGATTACGGCCACAAAGGTAGCAGATTTTCTTGAATCGCCCGCTTCTTGCACGGAGTTTTTTCGTTTTCCTGAAGCAAGCAGCGTGTCAGCACGCCGGTGCACCGGCACAGATGCATTGGTCTGCGGCGCGTGCCGGCACGCCCGTCAGCGCCCGAACAGCCACTTCTTCAGGAAGGGGCTCACGCGGAGGATGTTCGAGGTGAGCAGCGCAAAACCTATGACCAGCAGCGACATGGCCATGGTGATGCTGGTCTCCAGCACGAAGTTGCGGCCGGCCCCCTTCAGCCACGTCCCTATCATGGGCAGGTGGGGCAGGAAGAAGAAGTGGATGAGGTACACATCGAGCGTGCGCACGCCGATATACTGCAACGAGCGGCCCACCCAACGCTCCTTGGTGAACCATTCGGCATAATAGCGGAAGAACATCAGCAACAGCATCACCAGCGCATAGATATCGATGGTGCGTGGCAGGTTGGCCCACTGCCGGCGGAAGTGGTGCCAATGGTAATTCTCCACCGTGCAGTAGAAGGCCACCGCCATGAGCACGGGAAAGAACCAGCGCGAGTCCATTAGTCGGCACAGCGGCTTCCAGTAGCGGTGGGCCAGCGTGCCGAAGATGAAGAACTGGAAGTACTCGGCCGTACGCACCAGACTGCTGTACTGCCAAAACGCGCCCTTGTGCCAGTGGAACCACGAGGGCATGTACAGCGTGGCATACACGCCCACCGCTGCGAGCCACACCACCAGCCATGGCCACACGCTTTTCACACGCAGCCGCTCCAATACATAGCTGATGAGGTAGTAGATGACAAACATCTGCAACAGCCCCCAGCAAAACCAGTAGCCGGCCTTGGTGGGCGAGGCTAAAGCCGCCTCCAGCGCTGGCCAGAACTTGCGGTGCATCAGCATGAGGAAGGCCGTGAGGAACACGATGGTAGGGATGAGTTGCACCTTCACCTTCTTCCACAACATCTGCCCCAAGTACTGCCCCGTCCACACGGCCGAGGCCTTATAGGCCAGAAAGCCGCTGATGAAGAAGAACGTAGGCATGCGGAACAGCATCATGAACGTAATGGCCGTGCCTTTCTGCACATTGCCCGAGAAGCCAGTGGTGAACACATGGTACATCACCACCAGGATCATGGTGAAGCCGCGCAGGGCATCCAGCCACTCTAATCTTTTTCCTTCCATCTACAATACAGTTGTCGCGGCAGCACCGCGTGCGTGGGGGCTACCCACCTCTTTTATCGCTGGTTCAACTTCGGATGTATTCATTTCATCAAACCTGACCACTTCAAGAAGCATATCTATTCGAAAGGCACAAGCCCAGACGTGTGTCAGCCAGGCAGATAGCACCCATCAGCAGCTCCACCCGTTATCTCTTATCTTTTATCTCTTCCAAATATAGCCCGCTCTCATAGGGCTTGTTTCGGTCCTTCCGCACCACCTCAAACGGTTTGGTGCCCAATGCCGCCGCCATCTCGCTGTAGGTGCTGCCGGCCGAGCCGAATATGTGGTTGGTGCGGCTCAGGGCATACATCTCCACCAGCCCTTCCACAATGCCGTCGCGGCTGTCGCGGCTGGCCTGCATGGCCGATGTGATGATGCGTCGCCCGTAGCGTCGCTGCAGTTCCTGCTTGGTGGCTTCGTCGTCGGTGGCCAGATAGATGCGGGTGTCGGCATGCAGCGCTATCTGCTCGTCAATCTGCAGTATGAAGAGGTCCAGCGGGCTGTCGTCGATACTCTCCTGGTTGTCCGTGCGACGTATGTGCACGCCAATGGTGTTGGGCGAGAAGCCCTCGCAACGGGCGTCGATGAGGTGCTGCACATCGGCCTTCGGCACGAACAGCTGCCCCAGCAGCCCCACGTCCCAGCGGTAGAAGTCGCGGTAGGCATGCATCAGGCGCCGCCCACCGCCCTGTGCCCATGCCAGGAAGTCGAACCCCGCCATGCGCAAAGGCATCACGCGCTCGCTGAAGATGACGCTACTGAAGCAAACACGCTGAATCAGGCGCGGCAACAGCAGGTTACGAGGTTGCGGACGCGCCAGCAGCACCGACTCGCCCCACGACGCGTCGCGCAGCTCAAAGGGATGACCGCCGATGTTCGTCAGCGCCGACGGCTTGAACAGATCGGACAGTCGGCAACGCATGCCCCACTGCTCCATCCACAAACATGCCACAGGAGCACCCACACGGGCAGCCATTGCGGCCGTTGCGGCGGCCACGCGCATGCGGTTGCCAAGACCGCCTTCAAGAACGACGGTGAGACTGGAATCTGGAAAATGTATCATGAACAACGAATGATGATGTGGGCGTCCGGCCATCCTGCACACGACCTACACCCCTACAGCACAAGCACTTATCAGCCCATACAGAGCGCTCGGCCCAGTGCTGCACGATTGCGGCTGCAAAGGTAGGAAAGAGTTGGCAGACGAACAAAAATAAAGCCCCGAAAAATATGCCAATGCCCGTGTGCACACGGACATCGGCTGCACCCCATCCGGTTCATCAGAGGGGGGCAAGTGATATCACTCCTATCACATAACATCACCGGGCTTTGCGGCCGAAGGGGTGCTTCGTCCGAAGAGCCATTTCTTCAGGAAGGGACTGACACGGAGGATGTTGGAGGTGAGCAGGGTGAAAGCGATGACAAGCAGCGACACGAACAGCGCCGTGGTGGTTTCGAGCACGAAATTATTGCCTTGGGCCTTGAACCATGGACCCAAGGCGGGCAGGTGTGGGAAGAAGAAGAAATGGATGAGATAGACGTCGAGCGTGCGCACGCCGATGTACTGCAACCAGCGGCCCACCCTACGTTCTTTAGTGAACCACGCTGCATAGTGGCGGAAAAAGCCGAACACAATGAGCACCAGCGAGTATATGGCCAGCGTGTGAGGCAGGTTGGCCCACTGCAGGCGCAGGTGGTGCCACTTCAGGAACTCGACGCTGCACACAAGCGCCACCATGATGAGCAGCGGGTACAGCCACCGCGAATCGAGCAGGCGCTGCGCCTGATGCCAGCAGCGGTGCAACAGGTTGCCGAAGAGGAATAAATGGAAGTAACGGACTACGCGGATGAAGCTGGTCTGCACCATCCACGGTTCCTTGGGATAGTGGAACCACGAAGGCATATAGGCTGTGGCATAGGCAGCAAGGGCAAGGAGCCAGAGGAGAAAGAAGGGGAAGATGTTGGCCCTTTGTAAGGTGACCGCCTCTCTTTCGCCCCCTAAGGGAGGCACAGATGTAATATTCTTCTGTTGCAGCTCAACAGAAGCCCCTTCGGGGACCGTAGGGGGAGCCACCGCTCTGCCCCTCTTGGACGAAAGGCGGGCCGCAAGCCATTCGAACAGATAGTAGATGACGAACATCTCAAGCAGCACGATGGTGAACCAATAGCCGGCCTTGGTCTCGGACGTCCAGGCCCGGCCCAGTGCAGCCCAGAAGGGTGGCTTGTGCATCAATGCGATGTAGGCGGTCATGAACACGACGGTGGGAACGAGCTGCACCCGCAACTTCTTCAGCAACATGACGCGCGTACCCACCCAGTTCCACACGTAACGGCTCTTATAGGCCAGGAAACCACTCACGAAGAAGAACAGGGGCATGCGGAACAGCTGACACAACGCCATGGGCACGCTGGCTTTCACGTCGCCTTGGAAGCCGTGGCCGTACACGTGGTTCATCACCACCAGGATCATGGTGAAGCCACGCAGAGCATCCAGCCATTCAAGACGATGACTAACGGGCCCTTGCACTACAGACCCTGCCCCCAACACCAGAGACTCACCCCCCACCCCCCTCTCTTTCAAAGAGGGGGAGAGGCTACGCCGTTGAGGGCTTTGCTCCCCGCCTTGAATTTGGCTTCTTGATGGCTTGCTCATTCTTTATCTCTACTCTTTCCTCTTTCCTCTCTACTCTTTCCTCTTTCCTCTCTACTCTTTACTCTCTTCTCTCTCACATACGCTACGCTCTCACGCAAGATCTTGGCCCCGCTCAGCCAGAGCAAGCCCACATAGAGCAGCACGGCGATGGCTATCTTCAGGCCCATGCGCAGCCAACCGGCCTCTAAGGAGGAGGTGAGCCACCATGCAACAGCCATGACGCCGGCAGCAAAGAGGAAGAAGGGGAGGATGTCCAGCGCGGCATGACGGAAACGCAGGCCGATGAGACGGCGCGCCCACCACTGCCACACACCTAACCAGGCTATATTGATGCCCACGTAGAACCAGGTCATGGCCATTACACCCTGACGTCGGAGCAGGATCAGGCCGACCCAGATGAGCACACAAATCACCACGCTGTTCACCAGATTGGTCATGCTCCTGCCACGGCTGATGACCATGTTGGAATAGAGGGTGACGACGGGCGAGAAGGCACCGAACACACACAGCACGGCCAGCAGCGGTGCACTCTCGTGCCACTTAGGGATGAGGCAGGCAATGAAATCCTCCGAGATGAGGGTCATGCCCAGCAGGCAGGGGAAGGACACGAAACAGGTGAAACGCAACATCTTGCGGAACACGCCGCGCAGGCGGCCCACATCGCCGTTGTCGGCCTGGGTCAAGGTGGGTTGGGCCACGCCCTGCACCATGCCGCCTATGGTAGCCACGGCCATGTCGTTCCACTTGCGGGCATTGCCGAAGATGCCGGCCGCACGGGCCGTATAGAAGCGGCCCAGCAACACGCCGAACACGTTATTGTTCAGCTGCAAAGCCAGGTTCTGCACCAGCAGTTTCCAGGAGAAGCCCCACATCTGCCACGCCGGACGCAGGTCGATGTGCCACGTGGGGCGCCACGGCGAGAAGTACCAGCGCATGAGCATGGTGAGCGTCACATAGGCGATGTTCTGCACGGCCAGCGCCCAATAGGCCATGCCGGCAAAGGCCAGCGCCACGCCCACCAGCCCCGACACGAGCAGGGCCGTCATGTTGATGATGCTGTTCTGCTTCACCATCAGGTGGCTGAACATGTAGGCATAGTGCGCGGCACCGATGCTGGTGATCCAGAAGTTCAGGAACACGAAGCGGGCCAGCGGCAGCAGCTGTGGCTCGTGGTAGAAGCGGGCTATGGCCGGCGCTGCAGCAAAGAGCACGGCATAGAGCGCGGTGCCCACAAGTACGTCGAACCAGAACACGGCGTTGTAGTCCTCGTGCCGTGGTGCCTTCTTGTTGGCCAGCGCAGCGGTGAAGCCACTCTCCTGAATGCAGCCGGCCACATTGTAGAACACCACGAGCACGGCCATCATCCCATAGTCCTCCTGCGAGAGGCGGTTCAGTAGGATCAGGCCGAAAACGGCATTGAGCAACTGCACCATGCCGTTGCTCAATCCGCCCCACAACAGCCCCTTGGCCGTGCGTTGCTTCAGCGATTCGCCCTCATGTGGAGGGAGGGCGTCGGTAGCCTCTGCCATATCGGCTTATTTCACCTCCCAGATGTCGTTGGTTTCCAGCAGCTCGGCAAAGCAGTAGTATTTCTTCTGCGCCTTCACCTCGGCAATCTGTGCCTCAACGGCCTCATCGTAGGTGGGCGCCGGCACGTCGCGAATCACGCCGAGTGCGATGGGGAAGCCGTCGCCGTCGCCCATCAGGGCCAGTTTCAGCTGCAGGGTGTTGTCCTCGCAGTGGGCATCGTGCACGAGGATGTCGTCCATCGTGTAGCCGTCCTTGCCTATCTCGACCACCTTCAGGCCGAAGCCCTGCTGCACGAGGCCGAACTCGGAGTTCTCGCCGAACACCAGTTTCTGGCCGTGGCGCACATAGATGGCGTTGCGCTTGCGCCCCTCCTTGTCATAGACGCTGTCGTGCGTGCCGTTGTTGAAGATGACGCAGTTCTGCAGGATCTCCGTCACCGAGGCACCCTTGTGATCGTGGGCGGCCTTGAGCACCTCGATGGTGCCGGGGGCGTCGGTGGCCACGGCACGGGCAAAGAAATGGCCGCGGGCGCCGAAGCACAGCTCGGCCGGACGGAACGGGTCCTCCACCGTGCCATAGGGGCTGCTCTTACTGACGAAGCCGCGGGGCGAAGTGGGCGAGTACTGGCCCTTGGTCAGCCCGTAGATGCGGTTGTTCAGCAGGATCATGTTTAGGTCGATGTTGCGGCGGTTGGCATGGATGAAGTGGTTGCCACCGATGGCCAGACCATCGCCGTCGCCGCTCACCTGCCACACGTCCAGCTTGGGGTTGGTAACTTTGGCGCCGGTGGCGATGGCGGCAGCACGGCCGTGGATGGTGTTCATGCCATAGGTGGCCATGTAGTGGGGCAGACGGCTGGAGCAGCCGATGCCGCTGATCACGGCAATGTCCTTCGGTGCCACGCCGATTTCGGCCAGTGCCTTGTGCAGACTGGCCAGGAAGAAGTGGTCGCCGCACCCGGGGCACCACCGCGGCTGACCTTTCTTATAAGAGGAAGCGGTATAGGTGGCCCCCCCTTCAGCCCCCGAGGGGGCTACATTTGTATTAAAATCTGTATTCATAGATTGTTCTTAATTTCGTCTAAAACATTGTCAATACCATTGAATAGTTGTTCGTTTGTGAAGCGGATTACCCGAAAGCCTCTGCTCTGTAACCATTCCGTGCGTTGTGCATCACTTGCCTGTTGTTGTTCAGACTGATGGTAGCCACCGTCCAGCTCAACAATCAACTTTGAGGATAGGCAGACGAAATCTGCGATATAATCTCCAATAATGTGCTGCCGCTTAAAGGTGGCACCGAGTCCGTCAGCACTTAAGTAATCCCATAGCAGTGCTTCTGCTTCGGTGGGGTGATTCCTGTTGTAGGCGGCATTTTCTCGCAGTATGTGATATAGAGCTGGATCAGCTGTTTGGTAATCATAACCCATAAGGCTTAGGGTATTGTAGCCCCCTCGGGGGCCGAATGGGGGGCCTCCAATAGTTGTTTGAAAGCTTCTAAGAGTTCGCTCACCACGAAGGGCTGGCCTTTGACCTCGTTGAACTGTGCGGGCACGAAGCCGTCCACCTTCATGCGGAGGTAGGCGGCGAGCTGTCCCATGTTCTGTTCGGCCACCACTACCTTCGGGTACCTCTTCAGCACCTCGGCCGTGTTCTTGGGCAGCGGATTGATGTATCGGAACTGAGCCAACGCCACCTTGTGTCCGGCGCCGCGCAGCTCGTCCATGGCAGCATGCAGGTGTCCGTAGGTGCTGCCGAAGCCCACGATGAGGAGGTCGGCATCGTCCACGTCGCCCTCCACTTCGAGGTCGGGCACTTCGATCTTGGCCACCTTCTCGGCGCGCAGGCGCGTCATCAGGTCATGGTTTTCGGGGTTCGTGCTGATGGCACCCGTCTTATTGTCCTTCTCCAGTCCGCCCAGGATATGTTCAAAGCCCTCGCGTCCGGGCACAGCCCAGTAGCGTGTGCCGTTCTCGGCGCGCATGTAGGGCGTCCAGCTGCCGCGCAGCTCCTCGGGCACGTAGGGCGGGCAGATGGCGGGCATCTTGTCCAGTTCGGGCAGTTTGAAGGCGCCGGAGCCGTTGGCGATGAAGGCATCGGTCAGCAGCACCACGGGGGTCATGTGCTCCAGCGCTATTTTCGAGGCATCGTAGGCAGCCTGGAAGCAGTCGGTGGGCGAGAGGGCGGCCAGCACAGGCATGGGGCTCTCGCCGTTGCGGCCGAAGAGCACCTGCAGCAGGTCCGTCTGCTCCGACTTGGTGGGCAGGCCCGTGGCCGGACCGCCACGCTGCACATCGAGCACCACCAGCGGCAGCTCCATGATCACAGCCAGGTTCATGGCCTCGCTCTTCAGGCAGATGCCGGGGCCAGAGGTGCTGGTCACGGCCAGCGCGCCGGCAAACGAGGCTCCCACGGCGCTGGCGCAGCCGGAGATCTCGTCCTCGCACTGCACCGTCTTCACGCCGAGGCTCTTGTGCTTGGACAGTTCGTGCAGCACATCGGTGGCAGGAGTGATGGGGTATGAACCAAGGTAGAGTTGCAGACCGGCCTTCTCGGCAGCGGCAATGAAGCCATAGGCTGTGGCCTTGTTGCCGGTGATGTCCATGTAGCGTCCGGGCTGCTTCACTTTTGTCTCGATGCGGCGCACGTTCATGGCAGCCGAGTGCGTGTTGTGGCCGTAGTCATAGCCGGCCTGGATCACGCGGATGTTAGCCTCAGCGATGGCCGGCTTCTTGGCAAACTTCTCGCGCAGGAAGCTGAAGGCCACGTTCAGGTCGCGGTCAAAGAGCCAGCACACCAGGCCCAGAGCGAACATGTTGCGGCACTTGAGCACCGACTTCGTGTCCATCCCGCTCTCGGCCAGTGCCTCCTTGACCATCGTGGTCAGAGGGCAGGCGATGACGCGGTCGGGGTCCACACCCATCTCAGCTATGTAGTCGTCGCTCTTGAACTCGGCCTTCTCCAGGTCCTTCTTGCCGAAGCTGTCCGTGTCGATAATGATGGTGGCATTGGGCTTGGCGTAGCGCAGCTGTGTCTTGAACGCGGCGGCGTTCATGGCCACCAGCACGTCGCACAGGTCGCCGGGCGTATATACCTGTTCGGCACCTATGTGCACCTGGAAGCCCGACACGCCCGTGAGCGAGCCCTGCGGGGCGCGGATGTCGGCGGGATAGTCGGGGAAGGTGGAGATGCTGTTGCCCACGGTGGCTGATACCGTGGAGAAGATGTTGCCGGCCAGCTGCATGCCGTCGCCGCTGTCGCCGGAGAAGCGGACCACGACCTGGTCCAGCTCCTTGATGTCTAACTGTTCTGCCATTGTGTATTTTTTTAGCCTATATAGTTTATTATTGCGAACACCTACTTATTGCTTGGATGCCCCCTTGCGCTTGCGCAGGACCAGGCTCACCAGCCCCAGCAGCACGGCTGCTGCGAGCAGTGCCAGCGCCACGTAGGCAATGGTCTCGGTGGTGTGCACGCTCTGCGGGTCGAAGCGGAACTCTATCTTATGCTTGCCGGCGGGGATGGCCACGGCGCGCAGCACATAGTCGGCGCGGTGGATATCGGCCGCCTGCCCGTCGATGGTGCAGGTCCAGCCGGGGTAGTAGATGTCGGAGAATACGGCCACGCCGTCGGCCTTTGACTCGCTCTCGAAGCTGAGTGCATTGGCCTCATAGGCCGTCAGGCGGATGGAGGCGGCGCTGTCCGCCTCGGCACCCTTAGCGGGGGCAGGCAGCGCTTCGCCGGCTCTGACGATGGCGGTGGTCCGCAGGTCGGTGGTGCCGAGGGCTGCCAGTTCCTCGTCGGCGTTATCAACCACCTTCACATTCTTCACGAACCAGGCGTTGCCCATGGCGTAGGGATTCTGCACGGGGGCCTTCTCGCCGCCCTGCAGAGGCATCAGGGCATACTTCATGTTCAGCATGTTCAGCACGGGGAAGAGACTGTCGGCCTGTATGCTGTCCAGACGGCCGCCCGACTGCACCACAGCCTGCTGGAAGTCGATCATCTCCGGCTGTATGTGTGCCTCGATCAGTTCCTGGTAGCGGCGAAGCTTGGCAGCGTGGTAGCCGCCAATGCTCTTGTGCCAGTAGCCGGCGCTGTTGTCGTTGAAGGTGGACACGGTCATGTCCAGCACGCGGTAGTACAGGTCGCTATCCTGCAGGATGGCCTCGTCGGCCGGTGTCTTCTGGAAGTAGTTCTGCACGGGCTGGGGGGCCGAGAACATATCGTCGCTGAGGTAGCGCTTGTTCACGTCCCACATGTCGGCGCAGCACAACACAATGAGGCACAGCACCATGGGCACTTCCTTGATCTTTCTGAAGCGATAGGCCAGCAGCACCAGCACGCCCACCACGATGATCCAGAAGGAGCGGATGGCATCCGAAGTGAACATGGCCCGGCGCATGTCGGACAGATTCTGCATGATGGGGGTCAGCATCTCCTGCGGGATGTAGCCGGCCTGTGCGGCCTGAGTGAGCATGGTGCTCTCCTGCGAGGAGATGTAGTTGCCAAAGAACACGTCGGGCATCAGCCAGAACAGCAGGCACATGCCGCCGGTCAGGGCGAAGGCGATGGCAAAAGGTCCCCAGTTGCTGGTGCCCCCCCCTACAGCCCCCGAGGGGGCTTCTGTTGTATTCTTCTCAGCAAGGGGTGCATCCGTGGCCCTGGGGGCCAGTCCCTGCACCAGTTCTTTCAGAGCCAGCATGGCCAGCAAGGGGATGGTGAACTCTGCCACCACCAGGATCGATGCCACCGTTCGGAACTTATCGTACATGGGCACGTAGTCCAGGAAGAAGTCGGTGAAGGGCATGAAGTTCTTGCCCCATGAGAGCAGGATGGAGAGGATGGTGGCGATGAGCAGTGCCCACTTCATCGGCCCTTTCACGATGAACAGGCCCAGGATGAACAGGAAGCAGACAAAGGCCCCCACATACACCGGGCCACTCGTGCCGGGCTGCTCGCCCCAGTACTGGCCCAGGCTCTGATAAATGGGCTGATAGGTGGGGTCGGCCTTGGCCATGGCCACCTTGTTCTGCGTGAGGGGCTTGCTGGCACCGCCCTTGGTGTTAGGCACCAGGAGCGTCCACGTCTCGCCGATGCCATAGCTCCAGGCCGTGATATACGAGCGCTCGAGGCCGCTGGAGGTCTGGTCGGCCGGATCCTTGGTCTTCTGCGTGAGCTCGCTCTTGCTGCGCATGGACTCCTTGGAGTAGGCCCATGTGTGGTACAGGTTGCTGATGTTCAGCAACACACCCACCAAGCAGCCGGCGGCGAACACGGCCGATGCGCCCAACCACTTCAGTAGCCGTCCTTGCTTGGCGGCATCCACCAGCCAGGCCAGTGCCAGCAGCACGATGGGGCAGATGAAGTAATAGCTCATCTGAATGTGGTTGCTCAGTATTTGCAGGCCCATGAACAGCGCCGTCAGCACAAAGCCCCACAGATACTTGCCGCGGTAGCACAGCACCATGCCGGCGATGGTGGGCGGGATGAAGGCCAACGTGTAGAACTTCCAGATGTGGCCTGCCCCGATGATGATGAAGTAGTAGCTGGAGAAGGCCCACAGCACGGCACCCAGCGCTGCCATCCACGCGCGGAAGTCGAAGGCGCGCAGCATGATGTAGAAGCCCAGCAGCATGATGAACACCAGCACCACATAGTCGGGCAGGCCCAGCTTGTACACACTTTCTATCTTGGCCAGCGTGTCGGTGCTATTGTACGAAGGCGCCATCTGGTAGGTGGGCATTCCGGAGAAGAGGGTATTGGTCCAGCGGGTGCGCTCGCCCCCGTGGGCTGTGCGGTAGGCCTCCATCTCGGACGAGGCCCCTACAGCGCCGCTGTGGTCGTGGCCGGTGAGCACCAGCCCGTCGCGCACGGGTGTAAAGAAATAGGCGAAGGACAGGGCCACGAAGAAGAGTATGGCCAGCACATCGGGCAGTAGTTTTTTCAGGCTTTGAAGGTTGAACATGTCGTATGTTGCTTAAGTGTTGATAATCTGTTCAAAGCAAAAACAGCCGCGATTCCTGGTGGAATGACGCAGCTGTTCGTGCTTTGTACTGTGTAGGAGGGCTGCGCCTTACTTACGCAGGCCGAGTGCCTTGACAATGGCACGATAGCGGGTGATGTCGCGGTCCTTCAGGTAGTTGAGGAGTGCGCGTCGCTTACCAACGAGCGCTGTCAGCGCACGCTCTGTGCCGTGGTCCTTGCGGTTCTTCTTCATGTGCTCGGTGAGGTGAGCAATGCGGAAGGTGAACAAGGCGATTTGACTCTCGGCACTGCCCGTGTCGGTAGTGCCCTGGCCGAACTTCTCGAAGATTTCGGCTTTCTTTGCGGAATCTAAGTACATAATGTTTTGATGATTGATGGTTTGTATTTACATCCTTCAGATGTGGTGCCGTCCTCATCAATGGGCGCACATCCATCCTCAAATGCGGGCGCAAAGGTAATGGAATCTGCGCGAAGCACAAAACAAAACACAAAGTTTTTTCGTCAACGCCCCTATTTTTAGACAGATAACGGCACGCCACCCAGCTGCCCGCCATCAGGCCTGCACGCCTCTGCCGGATGCCAGTTGGCCAGCCGACCTGCCTACCTGCCACCCTGGCCGCCAATCACCGACCGCACCCTACTGCGGCCCGCGCACCCCAGCCTTATCGCGCCCGGCACGCACCAAAGAAACGCAACAAGGGGGAAGCGGCCGTATGGCGCTTCCCCCTTGCATGGGCAGTGGTTGGGATACCCGGATTCGAACCAGGAAAAACAGAACCAAAACCTGTTGTGTTACCATTACACCATATCCCAATCCTAAGGCTTTTATCGCTAAAAGCGCGGCAAAGGTAGTGCTTTTCAGTTGAAGTTTGATGATTGAGGGCGGAATTTTGGCCTTCGGATGCAAATATTTAACATTTGTTAAGGCCAACTCCCGCTCTCCTGTAGTCTGTAGTCTTTCTCGCGGAAAAGTTTTTCTCGAAAAACACTACAGACTACAGGCGTGGGGCGAACTGCCAGATTCAGGCCGAGCTGCCAGACCACTGCAGGGCGCAAATCGCCCTTGTATGCACCCGCAGCAGAAGTCCTTGAACTTAAGCCCTGAAGTCCTCGGACTTAAGCCCCTAAGTCCATGGACTTCGCGGGATAAGGCGTACGTCTTCATGGCTTAAGGCGTACGTCTTGCGGCCTCCGTGCGTACGTCTTCACGTCTGAAAACGTTTACTCGGCAATGAGCAGGAAGTAGTTTTTCTTGCCGCGCTGCACCAGCAGGTACTTGCCATCGAGGAGGTCGGCGGTGGTGACCATCTGGTCGAAGGCCGAGAGCTTTTCCTTGTTCAGGCTCACGCCGCCGCCCTGGGCGGTCTTGCGCATCTCGCCCTTGGAGGGGAAGCACTGGGTGTGCTCGGCCATGAGGTCGATGGCCTTGACGCCCTCGCCCTCTAAGAGGCTGCGGCTGACGGTGAACTGGGGCACGCCGGCAAACACATCCAGGAGGGTCTGTTCGTCCAGCGCGGTGAGGGCGTCCTTGGTGGCCTTTCCGAAGAGGATTTGGCTGGCTTGCTGAGCGGCCTCCAGATCCTCGCGGCCGTGCACCATGAGGGTCACCTCCTCGGCCAGGCGGCGCTGCAGTTCGCGGCGTCCGGGATCCTCGCGGTGGCGCAGGATGAGCTCGTCAATCACGTCCTTCTCGAGGCTGGTGAAGATTTTGATGTAGCACTCGGCGTCCTCGTCGGCCACGTTGAGCCAGAACTGGTAGAAGCGATAGGGCGAGGTGTAGCGCTTGTCCAGCCAGATGTTGCCCTGCTCGGTTTTACCAAACTTCTTGCCGTCGGATTTGGTGATGAGGGGGCAGGTCAGGGCATAGGCCTCGCCGCCGCCCATGCGGCGGATGAGCTCGGTGCCGGTGGTGATATTGCCCCACTGGTCGGAGCCGCCCATCTGCAGCTTGCAGCCCTTGTGAGTGTTCAGATAGTAGAAGTCGTAGCCCTGGAGCAGCTGGTAGGTGAACTCTGTGAATGAGAGTCCGTCGCGCGCCTCGCCGTTGAGGCGCTTCTGAACGCTGTCCTTGGCCATCATGTAATTGACGGTGATGTGCTTGCCTACGTCGCGTGCGAAGGCCAGGAAGGTGAAGTCCTTCATCCAGTCGTAGTTGTTCACCAATTCGGCACGGTTGGGGGCATCGCTGTCAAAATCGAGGAAGCGTGCCAACTGCTGCTTGATGCAGCTGACGTTGTGTGCCAGCGTGGCTTCGTCCAGCAGGTTGCGCTCCTGGCTCTTGCCTGAGGGGTCGCCAATCATGCCGGTGGCGCCGCCCACCAATGCCAGGGGCTTGTGGCCGCAACGCTGCAGGTGGCGCAGCATCATAACGCCACAAAGGTGGCCTATGTGGAGGCTGTCGGCCGTGGGGTCAATGCCCACGTAGGCCGTTACTTGCTCCTTCTGGAGCAGTTCGTCGGTGCCGGGCATCATCTGGTGGATCATGCCACGCCACTTAAGTTCTTCTACAAAGTTCATTGTTCTTATTGTTGGTTTCTTAATGCTGACGTTGGGGCAGTGGCAGCTATGAACAGCAGCCTTTATGGTTCACTTGGCGCTTGGGGCTTTATGCTTGGCGCCTTGCTGCTTACCGAGCGGGGAACCGCTCGGCACGATGGCCCAGATGGGCAACAGCTACGAACGGTGGCTTTTATCACCGAGCGGGGAACCGCTCGGCACGGCAGCCCAGATGGGCACACTTATGAATAGTAACTTTTATTTTTCACTTTTCACTGTGCACTTTTCACTTTAGGCCATGCACTTCTCACTTTCGTTGCAGCGGATAGGTGAGTGCGGGTGCGGCCTCTGTGAGGGGTGTGGGCGCGGGCACCTCGATGCCGTCGAAGAGGATGGACTGCGGGGCGATGATGCTGATGGCAGTCTGCCCATTGCCATGGCGCGTGTTGAGCACTTGCTCCTCGGTGGAGATGCCGGCCAGCCGGCGCCACTTGTCGGTGGCGAAGCTGATGGAGGGGGTGTAGTAGAGGGTTTCGCGGCCGGTGTTTACATCCACACGGTATATGTCGAAGTTGGCCACGCCATCCACACGGCGCACAATGTAGGCGTAGTCGTAGCCCTCGTCCTTGGCCGACCGGAGCAGCTGTTTGCGCAGGCGGGCGGCGTTCTGGGTCTTGGCGGACGTGAGTTGCAGCACGCCGGGGCTCACAAAGTCCTGCAGGGCCGTGGAGCCTGGGGCATTGGGATGACGCATATTGCCCGTGGTGTGCGGAGCCTTGAGGGCTGGGTAGCGGCCGTTGATCATCTGGCGGAAGATACCGTTCTCGACCAGCGTGAGGGCCTGGGGGCGCACGCCGTAGGCATCGACGTTATAGTGGCCCAAGAGCAGCTGCCCCTTGTAGAGCGAGTCGGTGAGCTGGCGCAGGGTGAGCCGGCTGTCCATGATCTTACGGCCCAGCTTGGCGGCATTGCGGTTGTTGGCACGCGTGAAGTCGCGTTGTGCCTGAATGGTGGGCTGGACGAAATTCATGAACAGGCTGTAGGGCACCTGCTGCCCTTCCATGAGCACGGGGCCGGCATAGTAGTCGTCGGAGGCCATGGGGGCGGTGCGGCGTGCCATGAGCAGGTCGGCAAATGCCCCGATGCGCTGTTCCAGGGCATCGGCATCGGCAAGCAGTTGCTGGGGTGTGGCATAGGGTATGTAGAGCTGGTCGGTGATGGGTGTTCCGCTTTCGGTGCGGGTGTCGGCCGTGGCATACACCTCAATCCAGTCGTGGGGCGTTTTGAGGCGCTGTCCTTCGGAGGTGAGGCGGTAGGCATCGTTCAGCTGTCCGCTGATAATCACGCTGCTGCCTGTGAGCATGGGGTAGCGCTGGAACACGGCGCTGAGGCGGCAGGCCAGGGCGCGGAACTGAGCATCGGGGATGGTGCTGACGGTGCGCTGCTGGATGTGCGTAGTGGCGGGCAGCGGCTCCAGGTCGTCGATGGCGGCCTCGGCCTCGGGCAGTGGATACCTGGCCAGTTGGTTCTGCTTGGCGGCCGATGTCTGGAGGGCTGCCTTATAGATGCGGTCGGTAATCTGCCACAGGGTGCGGCGGGTCAGATCGTAGGAGGGTGTCATGGTGAAGCTACCGGAGCGGGCGGTCTGGTTGGCCTGCACGTCGCTTGTTTGGTGGTAGTTGCCCAGCTTGGTCTCGGCGGCAGCACTGATTTGCCACATCAGTGGAACGGTGAGGGTGATAGCGCCCAGTTCGGCCACATAGCGGAAGGGCATGGAGCGGCTCACGGAGTAGTTGTAGAAGAAGGGCGTCGGGTAGTCGCCCAGGCGTAGCTGCTGCTGGCTGCGTGCCATCTCGTCGGCCATGGCGCGGAACAGGAGGCTGTCGGTGTCGGCCGAGGAGGCAGCCTCATCGGCGGCGGGCATGGTGGCCTGTGCCTCGGCAAAGTCGGGTGCGGGCAGGACGGTGGGCAGATCGCGCTCCTTCTGGCGGCGCTGGGTCTCGATTTTGCTCACGTAGATCATAGGGGCGGTGCCGGTTACGGGCACCCAGCCACTCTCGGCGCCACACTGGCCCACGAAGGTGGACGGGGTGTCGCCACCGGCGGCGATGTTGGAGAACATGCTCAGCGGCGTGCCGATCATATCCACGCCACGCACCAGCTGGTCGGGGCGGCCATCGACAAAGACACGATACACCTCGAGGGGCGTTACGTTGAACGAGTTGAGGCTGCCGCCCTCGCCCGTGAGTGTGTAGCCGGAAGTGACGCTCTTGAAGTAGTAGCCGTAGTCCTTGCCCTGGCGGCGTGCCTCCTCGCGCAGCATCTGGCGCAACTGGGCGTCGGTGTAGGGCTTGGTGGTCTCGACGATGAGGTTGGACTGGCGGCTGACGGGGTCGTTGCCATCGGCGGTGCGGCCATGGCCGTTGCTCTCGAGGAAACCGTCGATGGGCACGCGGCTGACCAGGAAGTTGCGCAGCACGCCATCGACCACATTATCCACGCGACGCGCGCGCACGCCTTCGTCATCGTATTTATAGAAGCCCCACACGTGGTTGCCGTGATAGGTGCTGATGGTGGGGTCGCAAAACACCTGGAAGGTTTCGGGCAGGATGCGCTGGCCCACCATCTTCTTGAAAGTCTGGCCGCCGCTCTTCATGCGGTGTGCTTCGAGGCGGTGACCGAAGATCTCGTGGAAGAAGACGCCGCTGGCGGGGCCGCTCATGATGGCGGGACCCGTGTAGGGGTCGGCAATAGGTGCCTTGCTGAGCGCCACGAGGCGTTCGCCCATCTGCTGTGCGGCCTGTATAAGCTGGGCCTCGGAGGGGAGCGAGTCGGGGTCGTAGCACATGAAGTCCTCATAGAGAGGCAGTTCCATGCCGTCCTCGGCCTTCATCTGTGCCTGCAGCATGAGGCGCACGGTTTTGCGGTTCTGCACGACACAGGCGCCCTCGGTGTTGACGAACCACTGGCGCTGCACGTCATAGCTTAATTCCACAGAGGCGTCGGTGAAGTCCTTCCACTGACGGAACACAGCCGAGATGCGGGTGAGCCGTCCTTCCCACTCGCGCATGGTTTGCTGGGAGAGTTCGTAGCCGGTGAGCGGCTCCTCGTAGTACTGCTCGGCCTTGGCTGGGGTGAAACAGCCGGTGGAGTCCTCGTTATCGACCATCGTCTTGGAGCGGGTGATGGCCTGTGTGAGACGGTCCTGTGCTATCTTGTAGCGGCGCAGCGTTTCGCTCCAGATGTTCTGCCGAATGGCATCGGCCGACGAACAGTCGAGCGGCAGGGTGGAACCCTGTCCGTTGCGGGCCTGACCGCTGCCCTGAGTGTCGAACTTGAAGTTGTCCAGTTCGGGGGAGCCCACTCGCAGCTGAGGCGTGAAACTGCGGCTGTGGCGGCTGACGGAAGCCTGCAGCGAGCCGAAGGAGGCGCGCACGCCGACCTGATAGTTGTCCAGCACGCGGAAACTCATGAAGTAGGGTTTGACCTGCTGGCGCGAAAGCTCGGTCATATCGGCCTGCAGTTCCTGCTTGAGGATGTTGAGCAGTGTGTCGTTCTCGACCGAAGCGAACAGTGCAGGAGCGATGGCCCACAGCAGTAAGAAGGTAGTCCTAATACGCGACATGATAGTCTGTGTTTTAATGGTTAGCGGGCGCAAAGTTACGACAAACTGTGTGAACGGCAAAGGGAAAGCGCGCTTTTCTTTTCAGGCGCAACCATTTAGTGCCAGCTTCTGCACGCCACGTCTGGGCTTGCGGCCCTCGGCCTGCCCTACAATAGGGGAAAGCAGCCTGCGGAGGCAAAAATGCCTGAAAAGTTTTGGCGAGTTCGGCCCTGACCCTTATCTTTGTGGCGGAAATGAATGCGTATCGGCCTATGTGCCCCAAAAACCTACTGCAATGAACCGCGCCCTTATCGATGTTTCTGTGCTTATCCTCTTCTTTAACCGCCCCGAACCGCTGTCGAAAGTGTTCGAGCAGGTGCGTCAGGCCCGCCCCACCCGCCTGTTCCTATACCAGGACGGCCCCCGCGGCGAGCGCGACATGCCTGGTATCGAGGCCTGCCGGGATGTGGTGAGCCATGTGGACTGGGAGTGCGAGGTGCAGACGCTGTTCCAGGAGAAGAACTATGGTTGCGACCCGTCGGAATTCCTCTCACAGAAATGGGCTTTCTCGATGACGGACAAGTGCATCGTGTTGGAGGACGACGACGTGCCCACGCAATCGTTCTTCCACTTCTGCAAGGAGATGCTGGACCGCTATGAGCACGACGAGCGGGTGTGGATGATCTCGGGCTTTAATCAGGAAGAGCGCACTACGGATGTGGACAGCTCCTACTTCTTCGCCGAGACGTTCAATATATGGGGCTGGGCATCGTGGCGCCGCGTGGTGGACACGTGGGACGAGCACTACATGTTCCTGGACGACGACAAGGCAGTGGCCCAACTGCGTGAGCTCATCGCCCAACGCCGCCTGCGCAGCGACTTCCTGCTGAACTGCGAGCGCCACCGCGAGCTGGGGCGCGCTTTCTACGAGACCATCTTCCAGGCATCGATGCTGCTGAACCACGGTCTGGCCATCGTCCCCGCTCTGAACCAAATAAACAACCTGGGAGCAACGGCCGACAGCACACACTTTGCCGGCAGCATCTACACCATGCCACGGGGCTATCGGCGCATCTTCACCATGGGGCGGCATGAACTGCAGTTCCCCCTGGTGCACCCCAAACACGTGATGCCTCATGTAGCCTTCAAGGAACGGGTGTTCCGCATCATGGGCTGGGGACATCCGTGGCTGAAGGCGTGGCGCTCGGTCGAGGAGCTATGCCTGAACCTGCGCTATGGCAACTTCAAGCTGATAGCTGACAGCGTGAAGCGGCGCCTGCGCATGTGGTTCGCGCCCAAGACAGCTATACACTGAGGGCTCGGTCACCGTCCGCTATGTGTTCCCAATTTTCCCAGACCTGGGCGGCCAGCGCCTGCACGGCGATGCCCCGTTCGGCGGCCACCTGTGTATAGAGTGGGCCTATGGCGGCGGGGCCGTCGTCGGTTTCCAGGAAAAGGCGGTGGGGCGGACAGGAACGCAGGCTCTCGGCATTGTAGCGCCAACCAAAACTGACATAGAAACCGGCCCGGAGCAGCTGACGGAGTTGTTCGGGCTTGCCGCGGAACCCATGCCATATCCAAGGCTGGGTGGCGGCGCGATGCAAGCGCAAGACATCGTCCAACGCACGGACGCAATGCAGTATGAGCGGACACTGCAAGCGCCCGGCCCATTTTATTTGCGCCTGAAAGGCCTGGAGCTGAAGCTGGTAAGGGACATCGCACACCCGGTCCAGCCCACACTCGCCCACCAGGAAGGGGCCGGAGGGTTTGTCGGCCTGTACCTGCTGCATCAGCCGGGCGAGCACATCGGGCCACTGCGCCGTGACCTGCCACGGGTGCAGACCGAAGGAGGGTATGGTCTGTTCGCCGGACGGGCATGGCTGATGCGTGTGGATGTTGAGTAGCATGGCAGGGGTGGATTACCAGTGGAACTGCTCGGGCACGGGGTCATAGCCATGTCCGCCCCATGGGTGGCAGCGGAGGATACGCCGCACGGCCAGATATAAGCCTTTGAGGGGGCCGTGCTTCTGCAAGGCCTCAATGGCATACTGCGAGCAGGTGGGTGTGTAGCGACAAGAAGGAGGGGTCAGCGGCGAGATACACCGCTGATAGAACCGGATGGGGAGGATTAGCAAACGACTCAGCCAGCGCATAGTTCTTCGGATAAACGGTGTAGAAGGTTGCGCATTTTGCGCTCGACAACATCGGTAGGCTGATGCTGGTTGGCCTGCCAGATGAACACCAGGTCTATCCAAGCACCGGCCGACAAGTTGGCAGTGAGCAAGTCGCTGTTACGCCGCCATGCTTCGCGCAGCTGTCTCTTGACCCGGTTGCGGTCAACGGCATGGTGGAAATGGCGCTTGGACACAGAGATGAGCACTTGCACGCCTGCAGCGTGGGCGGCGGCAGTTGACCCATGCCTATAAACCATGCGGAGCGGAAAGGCCGAAAGTGACCGATTCCCGCCCGCAAAGAGATGCTCTATCAGCTTGTGGCTGCATAGACGCTGTGTCTTTGGAAATCTATTTCTTCTTGTTAGCATCTGCTAAATAAGCGCTTAGCGCAGCCGTGATGCTGGGGTACTGGGGCGATGGCGCCTCCAGATCGAGTCGCAGCCCAGCATCCTTCACGGCCTTGGCCGTGGTGGGACCGAAGGTGGCAATGGCCATTTCGCCCTGCTTGAAATCGGGGAAATTCTTAAGCAGCGACTGCACGCCCGAAGGGCTGAAGAACACCAGCAGGTCGTAGTCGAAAGGCTCGTCGCTCTTGAACTCGTTGCTCACCGTGCGGTACATAGTGGCCTCGGTGTGGTGGAGTTTCTTCTCGTCCAGCAGGCGCTGAATCTCATCGTTGTGAGCATCGCTCTGCGGGATGAAATAGCGCTCGTTCTTGTGCTTGACCATGGTGGGAAGCAAATCCTGGAACTTACCGGTGCTGCCAAAGAAGATTTTGCGCTTACGATATTGCACGTACTTTTGGATATAGAGCGCTATCTGCTCGGTAACACAGAAGTACTTCATTTCGTCGGGAATGACCACGCGCATTTCTTTACACAACAAAAAGAAATGGTCAATGGCATGGCGGGAGGTAAAGACCACTGCCGTGTGTTCCAAGATACTGACTTTCTGCGCACGGAACTCTTTGGCCGAAACGCCTTCCACCTTAATGAAAGGGCGGAAGTCAATGTCAACGCTATATTTGGCTGCTATATCGTAATAAGGCGACTTCTCTGAAGAGGGCTTGGGTTGTGAAACCAAAATCTTCTTTATCATCTTCGTTTTTATCCTAAATTTGGGACACCAATTGCGAGGTAGTGGCCATCAGCGAGGCCCACAACAACAGATAAGGTGTGACTTCGACGCCGCAAAGGTACGCAAAAAGATGGAAAGTGCTAACAAATTGCGGGAAAAAGATGCGTTGTGCCTTCCACACGAGCAGGATTTTAACAAAAAGTAAGACAATAATGAGCCAGAAGGTCACGAGCATGAACTCCAGGCCAAAGAAGACGGATATGCCAGTGAGCGGGAATAGCACCAAACTCTCGAGCGAAAAGAGGAAGGCCGACTGCCGGTGCCAGTCCGAACGTGCTCGCTTGCCAAAAAAGATCCAGTGGACGAGGTGATACATGCCCCACTTCAGCAGCATGTAAACCGAGGCCAGAAGGGCAAAGGCCAACAACAGCAGATGCATGTCGGCAGGCATCAGGTGCAGATGGAACTGCCAGTCGGCATACAAATAGAGCAGCACAGTGATGCAAAGCAGAAGCAGGATGTAAAGCAACACCCGGCAGGAACGCTCGGCCAGGGTCTCGGCCTGCGGCTGCAAGGACTGGTTGTTGGAGGGGAAGAAGAAGTCGGCCACCGAAGTGCGGAAACGGCGCTTGCTGCGCCCCGCCACGAATAGGAATATGGCCAGTCCGACCATCATCACACATCCTACCACATCGTCGCGGCGCAACGTGGTGGGCTGGAGGCGCGCTTCCAGCCCTGAGGGCCGGCTCGACACACACTTATCCGAGCTGAACAGCAGGCTGTCGGCGCGGGCCAGGCTATCGAACACGCAGGTGGGTGCATACTGCGGTGTGGCAACCGGCGACAAGCGAAAGGGAGTGATCGGATCCATGCGATGAGTGATGAAATGGGCAAGGAAGGCTGGTTGAAATCAAATGGCGGCGAACTTACGGATGCTGGCATCCCACAGCGGGGTGGCCAGCACCAGGTCGATGGCCTCCTCGGCCTGGGTGGCCACCCGCCATATATCGGCATGGCGAGCCCCCATAAAGTGTTCCTCGATGCCACGTTCCAGTTGCTGAAGCAGCGGGTCGTAGTAGCCGCGGATATTAAGGATAACAATAGGCTTGAGGTAAAGTCCCAACTGCTTCCACGTGATGACTTCCATCAGTTCCTCCAACGTGCCACATCCGCCGGGCAAGGCTATGCAGCCATCGCTGAGCCGGGCCATGGTTTGCTTGCGTTCATGCATGTCGGCAGTTTCAATGAGTCGGGTCAGGCCTTGATGGTGCCACCCCTGCTCGATCATGAAGGTTGGGATGACACCTATCACCTGTCCGCCGGCGGCCAGGCAGGCATCGGCCGAGGCACCCATCAAGCCCATATTTCCGGCCCCGTTCACCAGCCCAATGCCACGCCGGGCCAAGCCTTCGCCCAGTTGGCTTGCGGCGGCAAAAAAGTCCGGGTGTATTTTGGTGCTTGAAGCACAATAGACTGCGATGTTCATAATGACGAATGATGCACCCGGCCCGAGGGGTCGGCTTAGCCCAGCGAAGACTGACGAATGGGGTTAGATACCGAATGCCTCGCGCAGGCGCTCTACATAGTCCAGTTTCTCCCACGTGAAGAGCTCTACCTGGCGGCTCACAGGCTTGGAATAGCGGCTGTGGAATGTCTTGGTGACGATGCGTGGCTCACGACCCATGTGTCCGTAGGCGGCGGTTTCCTCATAAATGGGGTTGCGCAGCTTCAGCCGGTCCTCGATGGCTTTGGGGCGCAGGTCGAAAAGCTGGCCGATACGGCGTGCAATCTCACCATCGGTGTGCGGAACATGTTTCCTGCCGAAGGTGTTTACGTAGATGCTTACCGGTTCGGCCACGCCAATGGCATAGCTCAACTGTACCAGCACCTCGTCGGCCACGCCGGCTGCCACCAGATTCTTGGCAATGTGTCGTGCCGCGTATGCTGCTGAACGGTCCACTTTGGAAGGATCCTTGCCAGAAAAGGCACCACCGCCATGGGCTCCCTTGCCACCATAGGTATCCACGATGATTTTGCGACCGGTCAACCCCGTGTCGCCATGGGGACCTCCAATCACAAACTTGCCTGTGGGATTGACGTGGTAGGTGATGTGCTCGTCAAAGAGTGCACGGATGCGTGCGTCATGTATGCCCTCGATGACGCGTGGCATCAGCACATGGATGACATCGTGGCGTATGGTGGCCAGCATTTGTGCATCGGCTCGTGCCTGGTCTCCGTCCAGCGGCTGGATAAAGTCGTCATGTTGGGTGGAAACAACGATGGTGTCCACCCGCTGGGGGATGCCGTCATCGCTGTAGTCGATTGTTACCTGGCTTTTGGCATCGGGCCGCAGGTAGGTCATTTCAAGCCCTTCGCGCCGGATGTCAGCCAGCACTCGCAGGATCCTGTGTGCCAAATCCAGCGCCAGGGGCATGTAATTGTCGGTTTCATTGGTGGCGTAGCCGAACATCATTCCCTGGTCGCCAGCACCCTGGTCCATTGGATCGGTGCGCTCCACCCCACGGTTGATATCGGGGCTCTGCTCATGGATGGCCGAAAGCACGCCACAGGAATTGGCCTCGAACATGTATTCAGCCTTGGTGTAGCCGATGCGACGGATTGTATGCCTGACAATCTCGGGCAGATCCACATAGGCATCGGACTTGACCTCGCCGGCCAGTACCACCTGTCCGGTCGTGACAAGGGTTTCACAAGCTACCTTTGACTGAGGGTCAAAGGCCAACAGGTTGTCCAGAACAGCATCGCTAATCTGGTCGGCCACTTTGTCGGGATGGCCTTCGGAAACGGATTCGGAGGTAAACAAATAACCCATTCTACAATTAATCTTTTAATTAGTTAGAGACTTGAATGGGATGTCATTGGGTTATGATGCATCCAACCGCGAGGGGTTGGTTTTAGCATTTTTTTGTGTGGTTGCAAGCAGCCCAAATCTATCCACATATTGAAAAACGGCGCAAAGGTAAGCTTTTTCTTCGTATTTGCGCAAGAAAACACGTCCTTTTTCTATTTATGACAATAAGATTGAGAGGAAACCGAGGAGACACCCCAGTATGCTACCACCCACTACTTGCCACAAATCGTGCTGACGCAACAGCATCCGGCTGCTACCCACAAGGCCTGCAATAAGTATGAACAGGCACAGCCACCACACGGGGTTGAACATGAAGATGAAGCTGAAGGCGCACAAAGCACCGATGGCACCGCCTGCCGCTGCAGTGTGTGTGGAAATCTTCCACCATAAGTTGATGACCGTGCAGGCCACTTGGATGGCGAAGGCACCGATGAGGATGCCTCCCATGTAGCGCGGCAAATGCAGCTGGGCCAAGGCATGGTAGGTGCCCAGATAGCACAATATATATATTAAATAAGGTACCATGCGTTTCTCGCGCTGACGCAGTTCATGGCGTTCCCAGCCACGTGCGCGGCGCCATAGGTTTATGCCCAACCTCGGGAATAGCACGGTGCCTATCAGCACCAAACCGATGACGATTGCCTTGAACGAGAAAGGCAGCAAGCTTAGATAGGTGAACCAGAACAGGACCACGAAGCCCACCAAGGGAAAGTACTGTGGCCGGAAGATAGCCGATAGCCAATGGGCACCCCTGATGATGCCGCGAGTGGTACGGCGGGACGAGGGTTGGGAGAGGTAGTTGAGACGCGGTATGCTTGTGCTTGTTGTGTCCAATGTTGGGGTGGCGGTTGGCCCGCCGGTGCAAAGAGTTGTGATAAGGAATTGGTTGTTGTTTCTCTGCCGAAGTTGGTGGGTGTGCTTAGCTTTTACGCAGGCGCGCCACCGGTATCTTCATTTGTTCGCGGTACTTGGCCACCGTGCGCCGTGCCACTTTGTAGCCACGCTCGTTGAGCAGGCGTGTGAGCGTGTCGTCGGGCAGTGGTTGTTGAGGGTCCTCTGCATCGATCAGTTCGCGCAGAGCCGTCTGTATATTGCGCACGGACACGGCATCGCCATCCAGATTAGCCTTGGATGTGAAAAACCAGCGCAACGGATAGATGCCATAGGGGGTCTGCACCCATTTGCTGTTGCTCACACGTGAAATGGTCGATAAGGCCAGACCTGTGCGTTGTGCCACATCCTCAAGGCGCATGGGGCGCAGCAGTGTCTCATCGCCGCTCTCGAACCAGGGGCGCTGCAGTTGGATGATAGTCTGCATGGTCTGGAGCATATTCTCCCGACGCTGCTGCATGGCATCGATGAAAGCCTGTGCACGCTCCACCTTCGAACGCATATAGGTGAGCCCGTCGCGCTCGGAACGGCTCAGGCTGTTGCTGGCCTTGGCCGAATAGGCCGTCACAAAGGCCATATCGTCTGAACTGACTCGTAACGGTGGCACATCGCCTTGGTTCAGGCTGAGGCTGATTTCTCCGTCGGGGGTGGTCTCAACGATGAAGTCCGGCGTGATTTGGTGAACGTTCTGCCCAACCGTCTCGTCAAGCGAACTGCCGGGCCGTGGGTTGAGATGGCGAATGTCGTGCTGCAGTTGGGCCAATTGTGCGTCGGTGAGGTGCATACGTTGCTGTATGCGATCCCAGCGTTTCAGCATCAACAGGTCGAAGTGCCGCTCGAGGAGGGTGGCCAGCCGTTGTCGTTCGGGCGAAAGCGTAGCTCCTCCACGCCGCACCTGTAGCAGCAGGCATTCCTTTAGGTTGCGCGCTCCGACGCCAGCCGGCTCGAACTGTTGCAGCACATGCAGCATTTCCTCCAGCTCGGCCGGAGAGGTGGGCACATTATGGTACACCTCCAGCTCATCGGCCAGATGCTCCAATGGCGTGGTAAGCAGGCCATCATCGCCCAGCGAACCGATAAGATATTCCAGTAACTGACGCTGGTGGTCATTCAGGTTATAGAACCCCATTTGCTCTTTCAGCAAATCGTGAAACGAAGCCGTCTCGCCCCAAACGCGCGTTTCACCTTCTTCCTTACCAGACACCTGGCGGAGCAGATAGTCAGGAACGTCGTCAGGTGTGTAGTCGGCCAGGCGGTCCTCGGCTTGGCTGCCTTCGGAACTGCTCTCCGACATGAAGTCGCCGGTAGCAAAGTCATTGTCCTGAAGATCGTGATCAGCATCCCGTTCCAGCGATGGGTTGTCCAGCATCTCAGTCTCTACGCGCTCGCGCAACGCCTCCACTGGCAACTCCATCAGCTGAGCTACCAGCAGTTGCTGCGGCGTAAGCGTCTGTACTTGCGCTTGTGTCTGTGTTTGTATGAGATAATTTTTGTCCATCAGCGTCTTGTCACTCAGAAACGCCAGTATAGCTGTACGTCGAAATTATGATAATAGCGGTCGGCAGCAAGGTGGTCGTCGTTGAATACGTAGTTGGCTTGCAGCATTACATTGGGATGGAAGCGATGTTCGGCGCTCACGCAGTACATCTGCCGGGCTGTTCCCCAAGTCTTGGCATCGCGATATACATCCCATTTGCCCCACACCTTGGTGCGAGGTGCCACGGGGGCGCCCAGCGCCACATACCAAGCATCGGCTCCGTCGGTGCCTGTAGGTGATGCCAGCTGCTTGCCATCGGCATCGAAATAGTCGGCAGTTTTATGTCCTTCGCTCACGGCAAATTCCGAACGTACCATAACCTTATCGCCTGTGTAATTCAGGCCAAAGCCATAGCGGTTGCGATCCACCGTGATGCCATCCTTGACGAAGTTACCCGCCCAACCGAAGGCACCTATCTGCAATTCGGGCACGGGAGCTATCCATAAGCCGCCAATGACGTCCTTGTGCGAGTTGGCATCAGAGACATTGGTGCCCTGCCCGTTGAATACGCCCACCTGATAATGCAGCCAGCGATGCCCATCGCGCCGCGAGGGAAAGAGGTCGCCCTGAGCCTGCAGGCCGAAATCGCGCCCGTTGCTGGCATGTTCGCCCACGCGGTCGCTGAAGCCGGCCAGCTTGGTAACGAGCTGCGAGTAGGCACCAAAGCCGATATTCCACGGATGCATGGGGTTCTCGAAGGTAAAGCCACGCTTCATCTGTCCGAACTTCAAGCGGAACTCCTTCCAATGTTGCCATTCGGCCCAGGCGTCCACGATGCGTGGACCACTGCTGCCACCCGGCATTCCGTTCACCTGTAACTGCAGTTTATAGGCCACATCCAGGACACGGCCATCCACGTAAAGACGCACCAGACGGATGTTCATGTCAGAGTGCTTACTGCTACCTTCCTGGTTGCTGAGCGATGCCTCTCCGATAACGTAGCCACCAAACGTGGTCTGCTGCTTGAGGTCGTCCAGCGCCTGTTGCCCTAAGCGCTGCTTTGCAGGAGTGTCCTGTGCAGCGGCGCCCAACGCGCAGGCTGTTCCCAGCAGTAGGGACAACAGGTATTTAGTACATTCTCTCATCTTCATTATTATGGTTAAGCCCATGCACGGCCCTGTATTCATGCTTTTCGCCAGCCGCGCACCATGCACCATGCGCCCAGCAGCACGAAAGGCACACTCAGCAACTGGCCCATGTTGAACAGCATGCCATTCTCAAAGGCTACCTGCACCTCCTTGGTATATTCAATGAAGAAGCGGAAGGTGAAGATGAGGAAAATGCAGAGGCCAAAGAAGAAGCCCGTTCCCACCTTCTCGCGATGCCGACGGTAGAACCACCAACCAATGAAGAAGAACAGGAAATAGGCCAGGGCCTCGTAAAGCTGACCAGGATGGCGTGGCTGCATGTCCACACGCTCAAAGATGAAGGCCCATGGCACTTGCGTTACATGGCCTATGATTTCAGAATTCATTAAGTTGCCCAAACGGATGGCACAGGCACAGATGGGGGTCACGATGGCGATGTTATCCAGCACCAGGGCGAACGACAGCTTGGTACGGCGCACGTACAACCACAAAGCCAACATCAGGCCCAAAGTGCCGCCATGCGAGGCCAACCCTGTGTAGCCCGTCATGACCCAACTGCCATCCTGCCGGAAGCGGATGGGCAGGAACATCTCCACGAAGTGCTGCCCCGAGCTGAGAAAATACTCGGGCTCATAGAACAGGCAGTGACCTAAACGAGCCCCCACCAGGATACCAATAAAGGAATATATGAACAAGGGGTCGAACTTCTCATCGGGTATGCCCTGCTCCTTGAAAAGTTTCTGTTCCAGAAGGAACACACTGAGCAGTCCCACGCACCAGCACAACGAGTACCAGCGCACACTGAACGAACCGATGGAGAAAGCCACCACATCGGGGTTCCAATGAACAAACAAAAGCCCCATCCCAGCCTCTCCAAGGGAGGTGGAGGCCAATGGTGCGAGTAAAGATAATAGGGATAACATAATAGTGTGATTTTTGCAACAACCCGTAACCTCCGTCTCTGGGGGCTGGGAAGAAACCTTAAACGTTAAAGCGGAAGTGCATGATGTCACCGTCCTGTACCACGTAGTCCTTGCCTTCAACACCCATCTTTCCGGCCTCGCGCACGGCTGCTTCTGAGCCGTACTTGATGTAATCCTCATACTTGATCACCTCGGCACGGATAAATCCTTTCTCAAAGTCTGTATGGATGACACCTGCGCACTGAGGTGCCTTCCACCCCTTGCGGAAGGTCCATGCCTTCACTTCCATCTCGCCTGCGGTAATGAATGTCTGTAGCCCGAGCAATGCATATATGGCCTTTATCAGGCGGTCGCAACCGCTCTCGGTGAGTCCCATATCCTCCAGGAACATCTGTTTTTCATCATAGCTCTCCAGTTCGGCGATGTCAGCCTCGGTCTGTGCCGAGATAATGAGCAGTCCGGCATCCTCACCTTCAATGGCCTTGCGCACGGCTTCCACGTAGCTGTTGCCGTTGGCTGCGGCTGCATCATCAACATTACACACATACAGCACGGGCTTGGTGGTGAGCAGGAACAGGTTGCGAGCAGCCGTCTGCTCGTCCTCTGTCTCAAATGTCACGGTGCGTGCGCTCTTACCTTGCAGCAACGCTGCCTTATAAGCCTCCAGTACCGTAAGCTCGATCTTGGCCTGCTTGTCGCCGCCCACACGAGCCTGCTTCTCTACACGCTGCATTCGGTTTTCCACCGTTTCCAGATCCTTCAGCTGAAGCTCTGTATCGATAATTTCTTTATCACGCACGGGATCTACCGAGCCATCCACATGCACGATATTGTCGTTGTCAAAGCAACGAAGCACATGGATGATGGCATCACACTCGCGTATGTTTGCCAGGAACTGGTTGCCAAGACCCTCGCCCTGCGAGGCGCCCTTCACCAAGCCTGCTATATCTACGATATCGCACACCGCCGGCACTATGCGTCCAGGGTGCACCAGTTCTGCCAGCTTGCCCAACCGTTGGTCGGGGACACTGATTTGCCCCAGTTGCGCATCGATGGTGCAAAATGGGAAATTAGCTGCCTGCGCCTTTGCGCTGGACAGACAGTTGAAAAGGGTTGACTTGCCCACATTGGGCAGTCCTACTATTCCTGCTTTTAATGCCATGGTTATATTTTCTTCTCTTTGTCAGATTCTATATGAATACGTACCTAAAACACCCGTCCCACCGGCGTCTGCACTTCGCGCAGCGGCTCCATCACAAAAGGCCGCTCTGCCATTTTCGGATGCGGTATCTGTAAATCGGGTTCATCCACTGTCGTGTCGCCATAGAGAAGGATGTCTATGTCAATGGGGCGATCGTGGTAGGCCGGCGTGCCATCGCTGACCGATGCCGTCTTTTCTGTGCGTCCCAGTTCCCGTTCTATCTGCTGGGTCGTTTCCAGCAACTGCCGAGGTGTGAGGCTGGTCTGCATCAGCACCACCGCATTCAGGAACGGGTGTTCCGATGCAAATCCCCAGGGCTCGCTCTCTATGAACGAGGAACAGCGCACCAAGGGCCCCACACGTTGTACCAAGCACTCGATAGCTTGCAGCAGCAGCGTGTGGCGGTCGCCCAAATTGCTGCCAAGGCCTAAATAAATATCGGTCTGTCTCATGCGTGCATCAGTCTTTCAGGATTAGCATTGCATCGCCGTATGTCCCAAATCGGTAGCGCGAGTCGTGCAGTGCTTCCTTGTATGCTTTCATTACCAAATCATAGCCGCCGAAAGCACACGTCAGCATCAGCAGTGTGGAATAGGGCATGTAAAAGTTGGCCACCATGCTGTCGGCTATGCCAAACTGGTAAGGAGGATAAATGAATTTGTTGGTCCATCCGTCAAACTCCTTCAGGGTGGCATCAGCACCGATGGCCGTCTCCATCACCCGCTGCACGGTGGTGCCCACGGCGCAGATGTGGCGGTGGTTCTGCTTGGCTTCGTTCACCAGGCGGCACGCCTCGGCATTCACATGCATCTCCTCGCTCTCCATCTTGTGTTTGGACAGATCTTCCACATCGATGGGCCGGAAGTTGCCCAGGCCGCAGTGCATTGTCACAAATGCCATCTCAATGCCCTTGATTTCGAGCCGTTTCATCAGTTGCTTGGAGAAGTGCAGACCGGCCGTAGGTGCTGTTACAGCACCCTCGTTGCGCGCAAACACAGTCTGGAAATCGGTCAGATCTTCCTCTGTCGGCTTGCGCGAAATGATGCTTTTGGGCAGTGGTGCCTCGCCCAGTGCATACAATGCCTCCTTGAATTCCTCGTGAGGGCCGTCGTAAAGGAAGCGCAGCGTACGGCCACGGCTGGTGGTGTTGTCAATCACCTCTGCCACCATCGACTCGTCCTCGCCGAAATAGAGTTTGTTGCCAATGCGAATTTTGCGGGCGGGCTCCACCAAGACGTCCCACAGGCGCAGATCCTCGTTCAGCTCGCGCAACAGGAACACCTCAATCTTGGCGCCTGTCTTTTCTTTGTTGCCCTCCAGGCGTGCCGGAAACACCTTGGTGTCGTTGAACACGAATACATCCTTGTCATCAAAGTACTCAAGGATATCATAGAAGTGTTCACGGTGTTCAATCACCCCGCTCTCCGTGTGCAACACCATAAGGCGGCACTCATCGCGGAAGGGGGCTGGGGTCTGTGCGATTCTCTCTTCGGGAAGCTTGAATTTGAACTGGGATAATTTCATTAAAGACTAAAGATTGAATATTGGAAATTGAATATTGTACATTAAGCTCTAAGTAAATCCTGGCACCACTGCTCCACGTCAAGGCATTGTTCCACTCGGATGTCGCCCACCTGTGTGCGTCGCAGTGCTGTGAGATGCGCACCGCTCTCAAGAGCCATGCCTAAATCACGTGCCAAAGCCCGTATGTAAGTGCCCTTGGAACACACCACACGCAAGGTCATGCTCAAGCCATCGGCATCGGGCAGCGGAGTGGGACCTTCCAGTAGTTCTATCTCATCGATGATCAAGGTCTTTGCCTTCAGTTCCACATCCTTGCCTTGTCGTGCCAGTTTGTAGGCCCGTTTGCCATCCACCTTGCACGCCGAAAAGGCAGGTGGCACCTGTTCTATCTGCCCCACAAAACGGGGCAGCACCTCCTCCACCAACTGGCGTGTTATATGCTCCGTGGGGTAGGTAGCATCAATGGGGTGCTCCAAGTCGAACGAAGGGGTGGTAGCACCCAACCTCAGCGTAGCCACATATTCTTTTCTGTGAGCCTGCAACTCGTCTATGCGCTTGGTCGCACGCCCGGTGCACACTACCATGACACCTGTGGCCAGCGGGTCGAGTGTTCCGGCATGGCCCACCTTGAGCTTCTTCACGCCCAAGTGTCGGCACAGCGCCCAGCGCACCTTGCCCACCACGTCAAATGAGGTCCATCCGTATGGCTTGTCAAAACCGAGTATCTCTCCTGCTTCGTAATCCATATTTTGTTTCAGCTGAGAGCGATGCAGAGCAGGCCCACGATGGCACAGTACACACCGAACCACACCAACTTGCCCCGTTTGACAATTCCTATCATCCACCTGCAGGCCAGACATCCGCTCACAAAAGCGGCCACAAAGCCCGCGGCCAATGCTGTCATCGAGATGCCAGCAGTGGCTGCCTCGACACCGTTATTGGCAGCCTTCATGATGTCGAGCAATGCTTCGCCCAGGATGGGCGGTATGACCATGAGAAAGCTGAACTGTGCCAGCGTCTCTTTCTTGTTGCCCAAAATCAGGCCAGTGGCGATGGTACTGCCGCTGCGGCTCACACCTGGCAGTACAGCTACAGCCTGAGCCAAGCCAATGATGAAGGCATCTTTCAACGAAATCTCCTCCTTTGCGCGCGGCTTAGCATAGTAGCTGAAGGTCAGCAGGGCTGCCGTGACAAGCAGGCACACACCTACTACCAACAAACCGGCACCAAATATCTCCTCAACATAGTCCTTGAAGAACACACCTACGATGCCGACTGGAATCATCGAGACCACGATGGCAAGCGCATAACGCTGTTGAGCATTCAGCTGGCCATTCCATTCAAACAAACCTTTGAACACCCACGCCACCTCTTTCCACAGAATGACCAGCGTGGATAGCACCGTGGCCACATGCACCGCAATGGTGAATGTGAGGTTCTCCTCACCGTCTATGCCGAACAGGGCCGCAGCGATGGTCAGATGGCCGCTGCTCGACACAGGCAGATATTCCGTCAGGCCCTGCAACAGGCCCATTATGAGTGCTTGTAATGTATCCATTTCTTTAGAGGCCCCCTATGGCCCCCCGGAGGGGGGCGCTCGTTCGAGCTGGAGGGCTATGCCTTGGGGATATTTTAACTTTTAACTTTCCGCTCGGCGCTTGCGACGCTTCGCTCTGCGAAGAACTTTTATCTCTTATCTTTTATCTCTCATCTCTCCCTCATCCCCCGCCGGGGGATTACAGGGGGCTTTTCCCTCATCCCCCACCGGGGGATTACAGGGGGCTTTTCCCCTCCCCTCCTTTCGGCTTGTGCATGATGCCCACGATGATGGAGAGGAAGCCCACGAAGCACACCAATGGGGCTATCTTGATGCGCATGGCGCTGAATATCTCCGGATTGAACTCACTCTCGGTGGAACCGCTGCCACCCATCAGCACGAAGCCTACAATCACCACTGCCATGCCTATGGCCAGCAGGATGTAATTAACACGGTCAAATGCAAAATCTTTTTTCATATCGGATATCTCTTAACTCTTATCTTTATTATCCCAGAGGCCCCCTATGGCCCCCCGGAGGGGGGCGCTCGTTTGAGCTGGAGGGCTATGCCTTGGGGATATTTTAACTTTTA
>JAFXQT010000031.1 GCA_017526905.1 Bacteroidaceae bacterium
CATACGACAAGCCCTGGAGCCGATTGGTTCCGGGGCTTTGTGGTAAGTGAAAGGCCCCCTATAATCCCCCGGAGGGGGAGGAAAGGGAAAGAGTGAAAAGTGAAAGGCCCCCTATAATCCCCCGGAGGGGGATAAGAGTGAAGAGTGAAAAGTGAAAAATAAAAGTTACCTCTGGCTCGAATGAGTGTCCCCCACCGGGGGACTACAGGGGGCCACCTCTGGCTCGAATGAGTGTCCCCCGCCGGGGGACTATAGGGGGCCTGAAAAGTGAAGAATAAGAGTTACTGAAGGAGGATAGGGAGATGGAAGTGAAAAGTGATAAGTGAAAGTGAAAAATAAAAGTTAACATCAGGAGCTTCATAGCGTGGCAATAGGCGTCGTTAACATGGAAGAAGTGAGCATGAACCACATAAATATCGTTCTCTACACTGAATAATTAGGTAGGAGTATTAACCAGTAAGGGGTAGCGTGAGAGGCATGTTTAGGTGCTGTTCACGCTGCCTTTTTCATGGCCGATACACATTTTCCCCGTATTTCTTTGTCAGTTCAATTTATTGTACTACCTTTGCGGCGTCAAAAGCCAAGATGCATGTCGCATCGCTGCGTAAGCTGCGCTTGTGGTGGAATTGGTAGACACGCCAGACTTAGGATCTGGTGCCGCGAGGCGTGTAGGTTCGAGTCCTATCAGGCGTACAAATCTATGGCAGGCTCAGTGGCTTTGACAAATGTCGGCATAGCTCAGCTGGTTAGAGTATCACCTTGACATGGTGGGGGTCCTTGGTTCGAGTCCAAGTGTCGACACAAACTGAAAAGCCATTCTCCGAGGCATGAAGGAGAATGGCTTTTTCTTGTATTGTATAAGGCCTTCGGAAGGCGGTGGCGTGTATGGCTTGGCACGACGACTGCTGATAGCGCAGCATCGGGCTTGTATTGCCGCGGGGGGCTGCTATTGGCCATTCAGCATTTGCCGAGCCGTTTCAATCAGCGTGTCAAAGCCCCGGGCACGGTCAGTCTCGGCAAGTAACACGATGCTGTCTGGCTGGATGCCGAACTCTATCTGGTTCATTTCGGCATCGAACATAGGGCAGGCGGAGAAACGCACCGTCCACCCGTTTGGCAACTCGCTGCTGTAGGGCATGCCTGAACCGCCACCCGTCTGGTCGCCTATGACGGTGACTAACGGACAGCATTTAAGATCGCGTACGCACGTGTTGGTGGCACTGTAGCAGTGCCGGTTGGTCAGCACCACGGCACGCTTCTGCCAGCGTATGCCAGTGGACGGTTCAAGATATTCGGGCTGTGGGGTGGAGAAGTCCTGATGCCCGGCGCCCGTTTTGTGCTGGAAATAGCCTACATGCAGACGCTCGTTGGTAAAGCGTGCGGCCAGTCGCTCGGCATTGTCCAGGTTGCCGCCGCTGTTGTCGCGCAGGTCCAGGATAAGCCCGTTGCACGAACGGAGGTAGTAAAGCACTTCGTCCAGGTTTCCATCGCCGATGGCCGAAGCAAAAGAAGAACATACCACATAGCCGATATTGTCGGGGAGGATGCGGTATTTCAGCGCAGATGCAATCCGATAGTCCGTGCCGAGATAGGCATCCTGCAGTTCTTTGCTGAAGTTGGCGGGATAGTCCTCATACCACGACCAGTTGCGCCCCATATCGTGTGCGGCATAGAGGTTGACATGCCCGTCCTGCAGTTGGCCGAGCATGTCGGCCAGCACCTCAAAGAGCTGGCTCCTGTTCATCTTGCTGTTGATGCGCTGACGATAGGTGGCGTGAATATGTGCCCAGTCCACCCCGATTGCCTCTTTCTTGTAATCGAGGAAGCAGTAATGCTCGTCGATGATCTTCCACAGCGCCTCATAATTGCCCAAGGGTGTGTCGTCGAACTGTTCCTCCTGCACACAGCCGGCAAGCACGAGGAGCACAGTGCATAGCGCATAGTGCATGGCGCGCAGCAATGCACGGCCCACCTTCTTTATTTCTATTTTCTTTTCCACTTTACGTTTTTACATAATGAAGCCCTCGGCAGAAGGCTCCGTGTGTTTGCGATAGTTGAAGTGCCGTACCCACCCAATCATGAAGGCGTGTGCGTAGTGGTGGTGTTTGATGCCGTTGATGTGGCTCTGCCTGATGTCGCCCAGGTAGCCCACGCGAATGGTGCGTCCGGCCAGAGGGAAGTCGAGTGTGAGCTGATGGCGCAGCGAAGGTGCATTGACGGGGGTGGTGAAGCGCAGGTTGTGCTCCTGATGGCCTAAGGCGAACACTTCATAGTACGACTGCCCATAGTCGGGGCTGAACATCAGCCCGGCCAACGGGATGTCCAGCTGATAGCGGGCTGCAAAAGGCTTCCGCCAAAGGCGAAAGGTATAGATGGCTGCTGCCGAGCCTGCCAGGCGCAGGGAGGCCAGTGCCTGAGCCGGGTTGTTGCTGTTGCGGGAGTGATAAAGGAACCCGATGTTGCCTCCTATTTGCGGACCTGCCATCACGCGGAGGTGGTCGGTGGGGTGCCAGTTGTAATGCCAGCCAACGTCGTAGGACATGTTCCCGCCCAACAGGTTACGTTTCCCCGCCTCGTTCTGGCCGGCCGAGAGGTCAGCCTGCCAAAGGGACTGGAAGGAAATCTCCCGCCAATGGGTGGGGCGCAGCGTTTCGTGCATAAACTGCACCTGTGGACCATGGTAGTTGAGGGGCGACAGGTAAGTGTCCAGCTGGCGCACGCCGCCGATGCCGAAGAGGGTGGCATGGGTGGTGGGGCGGGCGCTATCCGCAGTTGGGAGCCTGTGGCTGGGAGAGGTGGCGGGGGCGATGGACTCTTGGGCTGCGGCAGCGCTGCAACCAGCGCCGAGCAAGAGGAAGAGCAGGCAGCGTGTGCAGTGCCGCCAGTAGGCTGATGCAGTTGCGCTTTTCATAATCATTCTTCAAACAGCGTGAATTGGCCAGTGAGCGGGTCGATATTCCCGGGGCGTGCAGGGGCTGCAATCTCATCTTCGCCGGCCGCGTTTTCCAGTGCCTCTTCCGTCTCTTCTGCTTCGGTGTCCGGACCGTCTCCTGATTCAGGTTCATCCTCGGGGTCGGGCATC
Organism: Bacteroidaceae bacterium; assembly: GCA_017526905.1. GTDB lineage: Bacteria > Bacteroidota > Bacteroidia > Bacteroidales > Bacteroidaceae > Physcousia. The sequence goes on from JAFXQT010000031.1 coordinate 3,083, forward strand.
CGCTTAGGTTCCAGTTCCTCCACCTTCTCAATAACCAGCGTGGTCAGGCGCTTGCCACGTGCCTTGAATGACTTCACGCCGATGAACTCGTCAGCATCTACTTCCAGCGGGTCGCGGAAGGCGTCGTGTGCACCATAGGTCACGCGGATGTAGGGATAGACAGTATCAGTGAGCAGTAGCAAGCGGCTTTCGGGGTTTTCGCCGATGAACGACTGGTGGCGTGGAGTGGCTTCGAGCGTGAAGCGTTTCAGGTAGGGGTAGCCCTGGTCGGCATCGTAGAGTGCGGCAGTCCACACCTTGGCGGGGGCGTACTTCTCTATGCGCAGTATATTTGGCTCGTAGTGATTGTTCAGGTCGAAGTTGGTGATGTAGAACTCGCCGTTGTCCAGCACGACCAGCACAGCATCATCGCTCTGGAACTCGCCCAGGAAGGTGCCGTGGTCGTCGTAGTTCAGGCGCTGCACGTCGTGGTCAAACCACACCTTGCGCCCGCCCAGCGTACTACTGCCGTGGCTCTTCAGTCCGATGCGGTGTACATCCAGTTTTGTGAGCAGGTTGCCCATACTGGCGCGCCCCTTGATTTTGATGTCGCTGAAGTCCTTGTCAAAGAAGATGCGGCGCAGTTTCGGGTTGGGCTTCAGTGTTACCTTGATGACTTCAGCCTCGCCATTGGGGTTGGCGGTGAAGTAGCACACGCGGCTGCCGGGCTTTCCTTGCGTCAGGTCGTACTCGCGGTCGCGTGTGATAGCCGTCACGTCAAAGCGCTTGATGTAGTAGGCCCCATTCCGTCCGTCGCGATAGACGGTGTTGTAGATGGTGCGCTTGTCGCCCTTCTTAAAGATGGCGATATGTATGATTTCGGCCTTCTTCTTCTCGGCCTTTGAACGTTCCGTTTCGCCCACGAACACCTTCTCGCCGATGCGTATCACCTTGTAGGTGCCGTCCTTGTAGAAGATGATTACATCGTCGATATCCGAGCAGTTGGCCACGAACTCGTCCTTCTTCAGGCTTGTGCCGATGAAGCCCTCATCGCGGTTGATGAACAGCTTCTGGTTGGCCTCCACCACCTTGCTGGCCACGATGCTGTCGAAGTTGCGTATCTCCGTGCGGCGGGGATAGGCAGCCCCATATTTCTCCTTGATGCTCTGGAACCAGGCGGCAGTCACCTCAATCAGGTTGTCCAGGTCGCGGTCTATGCCGGCTATCTCGTCCTTCATCCGCGCGATGGCTTCCTCGGCCTTGTCCTTGTTGAAGCGCAGGATGCGCGCCATCTTGATGTCCAGCAGCCGCAGGATATCGTCCTTGGTCACCTCGCGGACGAACTGCGGGTAGAAAGGTGTGAGGCGCTCGTCAATCCATTCGCAGGCCTCGTCGTTGCTGCGTGCCTGTTCGAACTTCTTGTCCTTATATATGCGTTCCTCTATGAATATTTGTTCGAGCGATGCGAAGTGCAGGGCCTCCATCAGTTCGCCGCGGCGGATGAGCAGTTCCTTCTTGATCAGTTCCTTGGTGTTGTCAACGCTGCGCTTCAGCACCTCGCTTACGGTGAGGAAGCAGGGCTTGTTGTCGTCGATGACGCAGCAGTTGGGCGAGATGTTCACTTCGCAGTCGGTGCAGGCATACAGGGCGTCGATGGTCTTGTCCGACGATGCTCCGGGTGTGAGGTGAATTAGAATCTCCACGCCGGCAGCCGTCATGTCCTCCACCTTGCGCACTTTGATTTTGCCCTTCTCGGCAGCCTTGAGGATAGAGTCGATGAATTGCGAGGGCTTTTGTGGCGAACCGGTCGTCTTGCCGAACGGAATCTCCGTGATGGCCAGTGTCTTGTTGTCGCGCTTCTCTATCTTGGCCCTCACGCGCACCACGCCGCCGCGCTGTCCGTCGTTGTATTTGGACACGTCGATGCTGCCGCCCGTAGGGAAGTCCGGGTAGAGTCGGAAAGGTTCGTCGTGCAGGTAGGACACCGCTGCATCGCACAGTTCGTTCAGGTTGTGTGGCAGGATTTTGCACGACAGGCCCACGGCGATGCCTTCGGCGCCCAGTGCCAGCAGCAGCGGGAACTTGACGGGCAGCGTGATGGGTTCCTTGTTGCGGCCGTCGTAGCTGAGTTTCCATTCGGTGGTCTTGGGGTTGAACACCACGTCGAGTGCAAACTTGGACAGGCGCGCTTCGATATAACGGCCAGCGGCTGCATCGTCGCCTGTGAGGATATTGCCCCAGTTACCCTGACAGTCGATGAGCAGGTCCTTCTGTCCCAACTGCACCAATGCATCCTTGATGCTGGCATCGCCGTGCGGATGGAACTGCATGGTGTGCCCTACAATGTTGGCTACCTTGTTGTAGCGCCCGTCGTCCATGCGCTTCATCGAGTGCAGGATGCGGCGTTGCACGGGCTTGAAGCCGTCGCCTATGTGCGGCACGGCACGTTCCAGGATTACATACGAGGCGTAGTCCAGGAACCAGTTTTGGTACATGCGGTTCAGGTGGTGGGTGATGCCTTCCTGCATCACGACTTTATCGTCCATAATAGGGGCTTTTTGGATGGTTCTGCGTGCAAAGGTAGCAAAAAGTTCAAAGTTCGCAGTTCAAAGTTCAAAGTTTTTGCGATTCCTTGCGGCTTTTTACCCCTTTTTTACTTACCTTTGCGGCGGAAAAAGCGTGAGGAATCCCAACAATCCTCATCAAACCCTAAACATTAAACTTAAACTTCGCGCCAAACGCGAGCAAAGGTATGGCACAACAAGAAGACGTTTTCAAGAAGATTGTTTCACACTGCAAGGAGTATGGGTTCGTGTTCCCCTCAAGTGATATCTACGATGGCCTCGGCGCTGTTTACGACTACGGACAGAACGGCGTTGAGCTGAAGAACAATATCAAACAGTACTGGTGGCAGAGCATGGTGCTGCTGCACCAGAACATCGTCGGCATCGACGCCGCCATTTTCATGCATCCCACCGCCTGGAAGGCCAGCGGACACGTGGATGCCTTCAACGATCCCCTCATTGACAACCGCGACTCCAAGAAGCGCTACCGCGCCGACGTGCTCATCGAGGACCAGATGGCCAAGTACGATGAGAAGATCGAGAAGGAGGTGGCCAAGGGCCGCAAGCGCTTCGGCGACAGCTTTGACGAAGCACAGTTCCGTGCCACCAACGGCCGCGTGCTGGAGTATGCTGCCAAGCGCGATGCCCTGCACGAGCGCTTCCAGAAGGCCATGAACGCCAACGACCTGGACGAGCTGAAGCAGATTATCCTGGACGAGGGAATCGTCTGCCCCATCAGCGGTACCCGCAACTGGACCGACGTGCGTCAGTTCAACCTGATGTTCAAGACCGAGGTGGGCAGCACGGCCGAGGGCACCAGCACCATCTACCTGCGCCCCGAAACGGCTCAGGGCATCTTCGTCAACTACTTGAACGTGCAGAAAACGGGCCGCATGAAGCTGCCCTTCGGTATCGCCCAGATCGGCAAGGCCTTCCGCAACGAGATTGTGGCCCGTCAGTTCATCTTCCGCATGCGCGAGTTTGAGCAGATGGAGATGCAATTCTTCGTTCGCCCAGGCGAGGAACTCAAGTGGTTTGAGACATGGAAAGAGCGCCGCCTCAAGTGGCACA
>JAFXQT010000032.1 GCA_017526905.1 Bacteroidaceae bacterium
AAGGCCGGGCGCAGAAAACTTCAGGAGGCCGCCACTCAGGCTTTCCCTCGCAGGGGCCTCTCTCGTTTTGCGGGTGCAAAGGTACGGCGATTTTGCGAACCGTGCAAGTCTTTTCGCAAAAAAGTTGCAAAATATTTTTCACACGGCACAGCCTCGCGCGCGAACATTATTAATTATAATTATATAATTTACATATAATACCGCATTTAAATCAGCCTCTGATTAATGCAGACGGCGAACCACGAAGGTCTGATGTTGTTTGAAAGGAAATCATCAGCGAGTTGTAGATGTTGCCCCTTGCGCTGGCGCGGTGATGTCGATTTTCGGAATCCGTCCGTCCTTCATGCGCTGGAACTCACGGATGGCCGTAGTGCGCCGGAAGCCGTTTCCACCCGATGGGATACCGTCGTGATAGAAGAGGTACGACTTGCCCTTAAAATCGATGGTACCTCCATGAATCGTGAATGAGCCGGGCGACTCATCGGTAATTCGGCCTTCGTAATGCCAGGGACCATGAATGCTCTTTGCCGTTGAGTAGGCCCAGTGTTCGGGCACGCCACCGGCGGCATATTCAAGGAAATAGGTGTCGCCTATCTTATAAATCCACGGTGCCTCCTCGAAGTTAGTCTTCATCACCCTTCTATGGAGCTGGTAGTCCATCTTCATGCAGTGAGGACCGAACTGTGCCTCGTCGTCGAGCATGGCACGCATGTCGCATATGCCATTGTTGCCGAAAGTGTTGTCAATGCTGATCATGTCATCGTTCAGTTTGGCATACCAGCAACCATTGTTGCCCCAGAAAAGCCATGCCTGCCCGTCATCGTCGACAAACACCGTTGGGTCGATAAATCCCCAGTCGCCCGGAATGAGAGGCTTGCCGATGGGGTCGGTCCAGGGTCCTTCTGGACGTTCAGCCACAGCGACACCGATGCCATGTAGATGTTTGGTGGTATCCTCTGCCGCCACGTACCAGTACCACTTTCCGTTGCGCTCTATGGCCTGTGACGCCCATGCATTGTCGCCCTGTTTGGCCCATTTGAAATGTGCGGTGCTCAGCACCACTCCGTGATCGGTCCAATGCTCCATGTCGCTGGTCGAGAACACTTGCCAGTCCGGCATGCGGAAATAGGTAGCAGTGTCCATGTCGTGGCCCGTGAACACGTAGAGCCGGTCGCCGGCCACAACGGGTGCGGGATCGGGGGTGTATGTACGGTTGGAAACTCGCATCTGTGCATGCGCAGTGGCAGTCAGCAGAATCACGCTTAGTGTGAGGATTGTTTTTTTCATAAGCCTATTTCTTCTTTACTTGTTCAACCTGATATCCTGAATTGCGCAGAAGTTGTATGATACCCTGATTACCAAGCAAATGTCCGGCTCCGAAGACGAACATCGTGGGGGCGTTCTTCATGGCGTCCTCCATCTTGGGCAACCACCGTTCATTACGGTGCCTGAACACAGCAGGGTTGTTCCTGAGTTCCGCCTGCCAATAATCCATTGCAGCAAAATGTTTGAAATCAGCCAAACACCAGTAGATAGTAGACTGCTTCAACACCTCGAACTCCTTGATAGCTGATTGTAGCCGTTGATCGTAATTTCGCACAAGCGACATGAGCGAATCCACCTGCACATCAATACTAATTGGCTGAAAGCCTTGCACCTTCAGCCGATCCTCAAGCTCATCGAGTTGTCCAACCCGCATGTTCTTCAGCTTGGCACGGAAGATGCATGTCTGGTCAATCGGTGCGCTCATTCTGTTCGGCCTTGGACCATGCCTCTTTGCTTCTGACTTGATTTTATTGCTGATGAGAAACGAAAGTATGTAAGGTTGAAAGTTCCACAACCCCACCATTATCGAGTCTGACAGTTTTTGGCCGAATATCTTTTTCACCCTCACATCCACCTCCTCGATTTGCTCTTTGCTCAGTACATCCAGGATATTATTCCCTTCAGGCAATTTAAAACTTGCTTTTGTCTGCTCGATTGCATCATTGAGCTCTTTCATCCGGCGCTGGTCAGTTATGTCATACTCCGTGTAGAACTGGGTGCACCGAGCCTCAACCTCCGTGTATTCGGGTGTATAGTCGAGCACAGAGCCTTGCATTGTGTGAATGGTGCCAAGCATGTACGATGGCTTCTCCATACCCCGGCCACTGATACGGAAGAGGAATTGGGCATTAGCCTGCACCATAGCGAGGGCAAAGAGAAACGTTATTAAGTATATTTTCTTCATTCATGATGTATTTTAAGGGTGTTACCCCATAGCGTTTTGAGCCAGAAGCGACGCCTTTTCAAGCCAGATGAGTTGATTAAAGTCTGCTCGATCAGCACGTTTCGGCATCAAACTGGTGCAAATGTACAATTTATTGGGATAGAGGCAAAAAAAAGAGCCACTATTTGCCCGAAAGGGCTGCATATGCCGGGCGGAAGGATCAGGCTGTCACGGGATGAGGGGCTGATGATGCAGACCGACTCTACTTTAGGATATCATACGGCAGATGGCCCAAGGAAGTCACGGGCATAGAGATTAAGGTGTCGCTATCATCAGCGGTTGAATGCAATATAATCCTTTTTCTCCATACTTTTAAGCCCCGAAAAACGTTTTTATAAAAGAAATGCCGTATCTTCGCAGAAAAACATCGGGCTGGATTGTCTATATGATAGGAAGTGCCTCCGGAGGAGGAGACCGATAAATGACACTTTATGATTGACAAGACGATACTTCACAGGCTTTTCTGCCGTCACTACAGCGAGATGATTCATCTGGCCAGGACCCTCCTGTACGATGACGGGGAGGCTGAGGACGCAGTGCAGGATGTATTCGTCAGGCTCCTTGAGGGCGACTCGTTGCCCGCCGAGGACAAGGCACGGGCTTATCTGCTGACGGCCGTACGCAACAGCTGCATCAACCGTATCAAACGCAAGGCGCTGGCAGAGCAGTTCCGCGAGCTCTATTCCTTGGATGCCAAAGCCGACTGGCAGCACGCCGAACAGCGGATGTCAATGCTCCAGGCCATCAGCGACTATGCCGAAAACCACCTCTCCGAGCCGCATCGCACCATTTTCCGCCTGCGCTTTCAGGAGGACCTGAAGCTGAAGGACATCGCCAGCCGACTGGGCATGAACCTCAAGACCGTCTTCAAGTATCTCAGTCAATCCATCCAAAGCGTCCAAGAACAATTCAAACCCTAAGAAGATATGGAAACGAATCCCAACATCAGCCGTCTTCTGGCCATGCTCGACAATCCCGAAGCATATACCGAGCAGGAGGTCTACGACATCATCCATAGCGACGAAGAGACCCTCGAGGCCTACCGCTGTATGGTTGCAGCCAAACAAGCCTACCGCCACAAGCAGGCTCTTCAGCCAGCAGACGCCGAAGTGGCATGGCAGCGATTCATGAATGAAATGCAGCATGAAGAATCTGAAGGAATGAAGAATGAAGAATCGCCTGAGCATGATACGGCGGAAGCAAATTCTTCATCCTTCATTCCTCATCCTTCATTCAAGAAAATCGCCGCCTCGTTCATCGCCGTTCTTCTCCTCACGGGCGCGGCCTTTGCTGCCTATCATTTGCTTTCGCCACACCGGTCGGTTAAGCCGTCCGAGGCTGTTGCGCCATATTCAGAGCTCACCACAGCGGACTCCCTCGTCCGCTTTACCAACGCCCGTCTGGACAGCATCCTCACCGTCGTTGCCGGGCACTACGGACGCAAGGTCTGCTTCCGCGACGAAGCACCGCACAAGCTGAGGTTCACCATCACCTGGAACCGTCGGCAACCGATAGCGTCGTTCGCCGGCTCGCTCAATGAGTTCGACGGCTTGCTGTTGACTGATAAGCATGATACCTTGTTCGTGGAATCCGTAGAAAGCGAGGAAGAATGAAACGCCTGTACTGTCTCATCGTGCTGTCGCTCCTGTGCGGAAGGCTGGCAGCCCAACGTCTCCATTCTTTCCATTTCCACGACGCCTCCCTCGCCGCCGTGCTCGACACGCTGGCCGCTGTGCAGGACGAGTATTCTATCACCTTCATCCACAACGACCTCGAACACTTGCACGTCTCGGCCCGCATCAAGAACCTGACCATAAAGGAAGCTGTGGAAAAGGTGTGCAAGGGGCAACCCGTCAAGGTGAAGACGCGCAAACAACAGGTATTCGTGCAGTACAAGCCTCACAAGAACTTCCCAAACAAAACCATTCAGATTACAGGGCTTGTGCTTGATTCGTTTACCTTGAAACCCGTAGGGCAAATTGATGTAACCATTCTTGACGCCACGCATACCGTTATTTCAAGGACACGAACGGCCGCCGGCCCCATCCCTGTTTCTTTCGGCTATTTTAAGGTACGGGAAAAATATCTTTTGGAAATACAAAGCCCTGCCTATCAAAGCGTGAAACGCGAAATCTATCCGGATCCCCAGAAGAGAGACACTCAGGTCACGCTGCCAGACATCCTCATGCAACTCAAACCTGACACTGCAGCCACCACCATGCGCGAGGTGACGGTTACGGCTTCCAAGCTGAGGTTCGTCTGGAAACGCGATACGCTTATCTATGATGCCACGGCTTTCAACATGCACGAAGGAGCCATGCTCAGGGACCTCATCCATCAATTGCCGGGCACCGAAATGGACAAGTATGGTCAGATCACCGTATTCGGACGCAAAGTCGACTGTCTGACACTCAACGGGCGGGATTTCTTCAAAGGCGACAACCGCGTGATGCTCGACAACCTACCCTATTATATCATCAAGGACATCAAGGTATATGAGCGGGGCCCTGCTGCCTACGAGCAGTGGAAGGCCATGCAAGGCGATAAGAAGGAATACGTGATGGACGTCGTGCTCAAACGCGACTGCCGACGCGGATATCTGGCCAATGCCGAAGCAGGCGGCGGTTCGGGTGGCCATTGGCTTGCACGCGCTTTCGGCTCGATGTACTCCGACCGGACCCGCATCGGAGCAATCGTCAATGCCAACGACCTCAATGACACCCGCGACCCGGGACGTTCGACAGGTGACTGGCAGACGATCGGGCAGCCCAAGGGCATCATGACCACGGTACGGGCCAAGTCGGATATGAACTTTTATGGGAAAAGCGACAAATGGCATGACATGGGGCAGGTGGTTTTGCAGTGGAGCAAACCCCAGACAGCCTTCAGGAACGACGAAGTCACCCATATACAAGACAATCAGAAAAGAGCCCTCGCCGGGGGCGATGGCACGAGCAAGGACCTCATGCTCAGCTTCGACAACACCTACTCAAGCAGCAAGCCGAATCTCGATTTGAAAACAGCCATCCTCGTCCGGCGGGGCAGAGAGCATACCAGCGACAGCACAACATCGTTCAACAACGACAAGCTGGTCAATCAGATAAAGAATGCATACTACAACACCCAACTGACACAGGACTGCCAACAGTCCTTGTTCACAGGCTGGAAGATGGGCAATGGCAATTTTCTGTCCCTCCGTGCCTCAGGGCGCCATGCCGAACGTCGTAACGACAGGTACCACCTGTACGAGATGTCGCTCGCAGCCACTGGCGGCGAGAAGAGCTATCGGTTGCAGCAATCCAGGATGAAGGAGGATGAGCTGAAGGCACTCATCGGCTACAACATGCCCTTCCCGGCGGCCAAACTCAGCCTGTACCTGTCCGCAGGGTGGAACTATCATCACGCCGACAAGGACTCGCCCCTGTGGCGACTGGAGCGCGATTCCCTGTTCTTCAACACCTTTGCCGCCCTCGGCCAGCATCCCGCACTCCAGGCCACACTCATCGATGCCGGAAACAGTCAATGGATTAAGGGGCATACGCATCAAATCACTTATAGCGCCAAGCTGTCCTATTTGGACAAGGGCAGTAATTACGAAACGGCATTCGCCCTAAACCTGCCCCTGGCCACCCTGTGGCAGAACGAACACATTCAGCGCGGGCAGGTCAACGTTGACACCACCCGCAACGCCACCGATTTCCTTCCTTCATTCACCGCAGAAATACGCCGTAAACACAGCAATTACGTCTGGCTGTTCAATTACGAGCCGCATGTCAGCCGCCCCCTCCTGCTCGAACTCACCAACTACGAAGACACCACGAACCCTCTCAACGTACTTCGGGGAAACCCCCAACTGAAGAATGCCGTCACACACAAGCTGGGCACCTCATATTACATCCGGCACGGTCGACAATGGTACCGATTCAACAGCCAGTACACCATCACCCACAACCAAATCGTGCCTTCGCGCATCTACAATCCCAACACAGGCGGGTATCTCAGCAGTTCAGCCAACGTCAATGGCAACTGGCTATGGGACAACCTCATAGAAACCACCCACGCCCTGGACGGAAGCCCACGTTGGATTCTGACCAACAAACTCGGGCTCGTATGGCAACACCTCGCCTATATGGGATCATCCAACAGCGCGGAGGCGCTAAGACGCATCCAGACCAACCGCAACAGCATCGCCTACGAGATGAAACTCAAATACAGGAAAGATGAGAAGTTCGACATCGAACCGCACTTCAACCTCCTTATCAACCACGCCACCAACAGCCAGGGTTTCGGCACAGCCGCCAACGCAAGAGACCTCATCTATGGCCTCAACATCAACTGGACAATGCCTTACAACTGGATGTTGGCCACCGACCTCAACCTGTTTCAGCGACGGGGATATGGCATGGGCATGAATACAGACGATGTAATCTGGAACACTCAGCTGACAAAAAGCTGGCTGAAAGGGCGTTTGCAAACCCGGCTCACAGCTTACGACATCCTTAACCAGATGCATCACAACTCCTACATCATCACAGCCGAAGGCTATCAGTCAAGATGGGAGAAAGGCATGTCCCGTTATGCCCTCCTGAGCCTCTTCTACCGGATTGACATCAAGCCAAAGAAGGCACGCCACTAACACACTCATGGCCTGTACGCACTGTGCCTAAAAGCAGGATGGAAGCGCAGATTCATTCCTTCATCTTCTATGTCGGCCCACAGGGGAAATGCTGTCGGTCGGAAGGAATGCATTTTACCTCCCGCAGGCATGCTGCTAACCCTCCGCAAGGTGAGCGCCGACCTGCCGCAAGGTGAGCACGCTGCTGCATGCAGGCAATTTTCATCGCCCTCACGACGACGTGATTACCACCCTGCACCACCAACATCTATCACGTCCGACGGACGATTTTTTCATATGCCTGATGAGGCGCTACCTCGCCGCATCATGTCGCCCAGAGCAGCGCCACGCCCTGACCGTTTGCACACTAGGGATGGGGCGTAAAGGTGGGAGAAAGCGGACGGAGGTGGTTTATGGCATTTAACTACAGTAATTATTTGCTCATGTGAAATAATGCCACTATCTTTGCACGCAGTCAAAGGGGCATGGTGCTGCGGAGCTGATTCCCAGGACCAAAGAGGCCGTTTTGACGCATATAGCATGTCAATTATACAATCGACGAATACGATTCTGGCCGCCGGAAAGGCAGCAAAGGATGCGGGTCAGGCGGTGACAGATGTGGCACAGACGCTCACGGGCTCGAACATGCATCTGGAGCAGGTGATGGGGCAGCTCATCAACTGGTCTCTCGATGCGGGCCGGCATATCTTAGTGGCTGTAGTAGTGTATGTCATCGGGCACTACGCTGTGAAGTTCATCAACCACTTGGTAACTAAGCTGATGGAGCGCCGCAAGATGGAGCCCACGCTACAGACATTCCTAAGAAGTTTCGTAAACATCACCCTGCAAATCCTGCTCATCATCTCGGTAGTGGGGGCTCTGGGCATCAACACAACAAGCTTCGCAGCCCTGCTGGCATCGGCCGGCGTAGCAGTAGGCATGGCACTGAGCGGCAACCTGCAGAATTTGGCCGGCGGCATCATCATCCTGCTGTTCAAACCCTATAAAGTGGGCGACTGGGTAGAGGCCCAGGGGACGAGCGGCACGGTACAGGAAATTCAGATATTCCACACCATCCTGCTCACGGCCGACGGCAAGAAGGTGTATGTGCCCAACGGGGCCATGAGCAGCGGCACCATTCAGAACGTGACGCTGACACCCAACCGTCGCATAGAATGGACTATAGGAGTGGAATACGGCGAGGACATAGACCGCGTGCGCGCCGTGTGCACGGAGCTGCTGAAAGCCGACAAACGCATCCTGCCCGACCCTGCCCCGATGGTGGCGCTTACGGAACTGGCCGACAGCTCGGTAAACGTGCTGGTGCGCGGGTGGGTGGCCAACGCCGACTACTGGGATGTGCTGTTCGACATGCAGGAGCGCATCTACAAGCGGTTCAACGCCGAAGGCATCGGATTCCCGTTCCCGCAAGTGACGATAAACCGAGGGAAAGAGTAAAGAGTAGCGAATAGAGATTGTATTCATATACAATATAAATAATGAAACGCACTATCATCGTGGCGCTTGCAGCCCTGGTGCTGCTGCCCGTTCCTGCCGACGCAGGTCTGTTTAAGAAAAAAAAGAAGAAGGCTCCAGCTGCTACTGAAGCCCCCAAACCTGCTCCGAAGAAGGAGAAACGTCCGGCACCCGTCGAGGGGCTGTTCAACGTTCAGCATTTCAAGGAGGACTGGTTCTTCCAGATTCCCGACTCGCTGCTGGGCAGGCCCTTCCTCTCGACTACCCGCTTCATCTCCACGCCCGTGAATTTGGGCGTTTACGGCGGTGAGCTGGTGGCAAGCCACGTGCTGTATTTTGAGAAGCAGGACGACAAAATCCTTCTACGCGGGTTGGCCTACGATGCCACGGCCGACTCTGATGACCAAATACACCGCGCGCTGGTGGCCTCGAGCGAAGACCCCATCATTGCCAGTTTCAAGATTGACAAGGAAACCGACGACACACTGCACCGTCACCACTCGAGCATCCGTGTGACCGACTTCCTGCGTGCCGACAACGTGGTGACGGGCTTCCCCGATGCCTCCAAACAACGCTACAGCGTGGCAGGCTTGCGACCCGAACAGAGCTATATCGACCACGTGCACACCTACCCCATCAACACTGAGGTGCAGACCGTGAAGACATACACCGCTCGGACGGGGCAAGGCACAACGGCCACGCCGTCGGGGGTGCAAACGGGATTGATGACATTCCGCCTGAACACCTCGTTTGTGTTGCTGCCCAAGGAGCCCATGCGTCCGCGATACTTCGACGAACGCGTAGGCTACTTCACCGAGAGCCACCGCGAGTTCAGCGACCGCCAGCAACAGGTACGCCGCCGCAGCATGGCCACCCGCTGGCGTCTGGAGCCCAAGAACGCCGAGGACATAGAACGCATGAAGCGCGGTGAGCTGGTGGAACCCAAGAAGCCCATTGTGTACTACATCGACCCCGCTACGCCCAAGCAGTGGCGCAAGTATCTGATTATGGGCGTGAACGACTGGAACGTAGCCTTTGAACAAGCCGGTTGGAAGAACGCCATCCGTGCTGAGGAGTGGCCTGAGAAGGCCGACTCGTTAGGCATGAGCCTTGAGGATGCACGCTTCTCGGTGATCCGCTATCTGGCATCGCCCATCGCCAACGCCTATGGTCCTCATGTGAGCGACCCCCGTTCAGGCGAAATACTGGAGACCCACATCGGCTGGTATCACAACGTGATGCAACTGATCCACGACTGGTACTTGATTCAGGCCGGCGCCATCGACCCCCGCACTCACACTATGCAGTTCGATGAGGAGCTGATGGGCCAGCTCATCCGTTTCGTGAGCAGTCATGAAGTGGGTCATACCCTGGGCCTGCGCCATAACATGGGCGCCAGTTCGGCTACGCCGGTGGACAGCCTTCGCAACAAGGCCTGGGTCGAGGCCAACGGCCATACCGCCAGCATCATGGACTACGCCCGCTTCAACTTCGTAGCCCAGCCTGAGGACAACATCAGTAGCGAAGGCATCTTCCCCCGCATCAACACCTATGACAAATGGGCCATTGAATGGGGCTACAAGTACTTCCCCGAAGTGACCGCCCCCATACTCTACACCAACGGGAAATATGTGAGCGAAGCTGATCAGGAGCGCCTGCTGCTGAACCAGATGACCATTGACCGCATGAGCAAGAGCCGCCGCTACTGGTTCGGTGGCGAGGGTTTTGACAATGACCCACTGGCACAGACCGAGGACCTGGGCGATGACCAGATGCGCAGCACCGAGTACGGCATCAAGAACCTGAAACGCATCATCAACGACCTTCCCGCCTGGGTCCGTGAGGAAGGCGATCTGAATGAGAACCTCGCCCAGATGTACAGCAGCCTCATCGGTCAGGTGCGCCGTTACGTGGGCCACGTGGGCCGCAACATCGGTGGCATGTACCACGAATACAAGAGTGTGGAGCAGACGGGCCCCGTGTATGTGCCTGAGGAGAAAGCACGTGTGCAGCGTGCCATGCGCTGGTTAGACACCCAGATACTGACCGAACCCAAGTGGCTCATCGACGTGCCTTATATTCAGCGCCTCACGCGCGACCCGCAAAGTCAGATTCGTCCGCTGGCAGACCAAGCCGTGACCGCCCTCTGCTCAGCCGGTACGCTGAGCAACATCGTGAGCTGCTCGTATGCCAGCAACGCTTACCAGCCCGCCGATTACGTTACCGACGTGGTCCGCATGCTGTTCCGCGACGGCAGTCAGAACCTCAGCCGCTGGCGCCGTTATGTGCAGTCGCAGGCCGTCAGCACCCTCATCAGCGCCTGGGGCAGCGGTGCAAACACTGAGATGCACCCGTACGTGACTCAGGCTCTGCAACTCATCCAACAACGTGTGCGTCAGGCCGGTGGCGATGCAGCAACCCGCGCCCACTACAAGGAACTGGACATGCGCATCCGCCTCACTTTCGAGAAGTAACGCCCTATCCACTACCCACTGCATGGAACCGATGATTGCCGACTTGGCACTGATCCTGATTTGTGCCGGCGTGATGACGCTGTTGTTCAAGCGCCTGAAGCAGCCGCTGGTGCTTGGCTACATCGTGGCGGGCTTCCTGGCCTCGCCCAACATGCCCTATATGCCCAGCGTGACCGATATCGAGAACGTACACCTGTGGAGCGACATCGGCGTCATCTTCCTCCTGTTTGCCCTCGGCTTGGAGTTCTCGTTCAAGAAAATCATGAAGATGGGGGCAGCGCCCATCATCGCAGCCTGCTCCATCATCCTGTGCATGATGACGGTGGGGTTCTTCACGGGCCACGCCTTCGGCTGGAAGCAGATGGACTGCATCTTCCTGGGCGGCATGTTGGCCATGTCCAGCACCACCATCATCTTCAAGGCGTTCGACGACATGGGGCTGCGCCAGCAGCGTTTCGCCAGCATGGTGCTGAGTGTGCTCATCATCGAGGACATCCTTGCCATCGTGCTCATGGTGATGCTGAGCACGCTTGCCGTGAGTCAGCAGTTTGAAGGCATACAGATGGCCATGAGCATCAGCAAGCTGGTGTTCTTCCTGGTGCTTTGGTTCGTGGTGGGCATCTATCTGATACCGCTTTTTCTGCGCAAGGCACGCCCGCTGCTGGGCGACGAGACCATGCTCATCGTTTCCCTGGGCCTGTGCTTTGGCATGGTCGTACTGGCCTCCACCGTGGGCTTCTCGCCCGCCTTCGGCGCTTTCATCATGGGCAGCATCCTGGCCGAAACGGTCGAAGCCGAGCGTATCGAGCACCTGGTATCGCCCGTGAAGGATCTGTTCGGCGCCATCTTCTTCGTGTCGGTGGGCATGATGGTCGATGTGGCACTCATTGCCCAGTACATCGTGCCCATAGTGTGCATCGTGGCCGCCATCATGTTAGGCCAGACGGTGCTCTCCACCGGCAGTTTCCTGCTGGCGGGCCAGCCGCTGAAGACGGCCATGCAGTGCAGTTTCTCGCTCACGCAGATTGGCGAGTTCGCCTTCATCCTGGCCACGCTGGGCACCTCGCTTGGTGTCACGAGCGATTTCCTCTACCCTATCGTGGTGGCCGTGTCGGTATTCACCACTTTTACAACACCCTACATGATTCGCCTGGCCGTGCCCGCCTACAACGTGCTCTACCGCCACCTGCCCACGAGGTCCAAGCTGCTGCTGGAACGCTATGCAAGCGGTGCGCCGAGCGTGGCCGGACAGGACAGCCACTGGCGCGACTACCTGCTGCAGGTGGGCCGTGTGGTGCTGATCTATGGCGTGCTGTGCATTGCCATCGTCACGCTGATGCTCAGCTTTGTTGAGCCGCTGCTGAACCGCCTTCTGCCCTCCCCTTGGAACCACCTTACGGTGGCGCTGCTCACCATCGTCGTGCTGTCGCCCTTCCTGCGTGCGCTGATGCTGAAGCGCAACCACAGCGAGGCGTTCCAGGCGCTGTGGGACGACAACCGGTTCAACCGTGCGCCGCTGGTGGCCGTGCAACTGCTGCGCATCGCCTTCGGCGCCATCCTGGTGGGCTACGTGCTGGGGCATACTGTGCATTGGAGCGGCGCGCTGGGCATGCTGGTCGTTGCCGCTGCCATCTGCATCATCATAGCCAACCGCTCGCTGAAGAAACAGGGGCAGCTGCTGGAACAGACCTTCACTGAGAACCTGAACCAACGCGAGCGGCAGGCTGCCGAGCGCTCCGGACGGCCGAAATATGCAGGCCGGCTGCTGGAACGGGACATGCACCTGTCCAACTTCGACGTGCCCATCGGTATTGCCTGGGCCGGCCAGACGTTGCAGACGCTGAACCTGGGTCACCGCTTCGGCGTGCATGTGGCATCGGTGCTGCGCGGTAACCAGCGCATCAACATCCCCTCGGCCCAGACCGTCATCCTGCCTGGCGACCGCCTGCAGGTGATTGGGTCTGACCAGCAGCTGGACACCTTCCGCCAGGCGCTCAATGCCGAAGCACAGCGGGTGGCCGATGCCCCCTCACCTTCCGACAAGGACGAAATGAAACTGAAGTGCCTGGTGGTGGGCAATCAGGCGCCCATCGTGGGCCGAAGCATCAAGGACAGCGGCATCCGCGAACAATTCCACTGTCTCATCGTGGGCGTGGAAAGCGGACAGCAGGAGGAACTGCGCTCGCCATCGCCCAACCAGGTGCTGCAAGCGGCAGATGTGCTGTGGATTGTGGGCGAAGAGGCCGACCTCAAACGGCTGCAGCCCTACGTCTGCCAATGACAAGCTGATGCTTTTAAACCCGAAGGATAGTCTGCAAGGGCACCGAGGCTTGTTCCCGGGCAGGCGGCAGCAGGTCTTTGCAGGCTGAACAATATGTCCCCGTGCAAAAAACGAAACGTCCCCGGAGACAAAATGAATTGTCTCCGCAGACAAAGCACTATGCGGCCGCGGACAAAACGGGATGCCCCTTAGGAGTCGGCCTCCTTCTGCTTCTTACGCACGAAGAAATAGATGAAGATGCCGGCCAACACCGACAGCACCAGCGACACAAAGACGAGGGCTAAAATCAGCGGGCTCATGAAATTGATGTTATTGACACCGCAATACATCAGCAACAACAGCAAACACACGAAAAAGAAACCGGAACCTAACTTCCAAGCCTGTCCCAGCGCTTCCTTACGCCTACGGCGCGAATGCGAGGAACGGTGGTGGTGATGATGTTTGTGCGAATGTGTTGTTGAATCAGCTTGAGCCATTTTGCCTATTGTCTATAAACAAAGAACGGGGTTCTTCCCCCCTGCGAAGCGGAGAGTGAGGGATTCAAACCCCCGGAACGGACGAGCCGTTCACCGGATTTCGAGTCCGGCCCAATCGGTCACTCTGGCAACTCTCCTTAATTGCGGCGCAAAGATAAGGCAAATTCGCGAACCCGCCAAATTTCCCGGCTCTTTTTTCTGAAACAGACCGTTCCGAATGCTGTTGGCACCACGAATTACACGGATTGCACGAATCAGATTCGGATTGTACGACGAATGATGCACGCCGACAAGTGATGCCGTAGGCATCAGACAATGGTTCTTCGAAGTGTCGAAGCGACCATTGTCAAGTCCCTCTTGGGCCTTTTTCTCACAGGATGTTAGCATCACTTGCGAAACCAGAGACGAATTACTTCTGGATTCCATGGGCTTCTCTTGATTCGACCATAGCACACCTGACGGATGGCATAAAAGAGGCGGGCTGCAGAGACTCACGTCCCCACAGCCCGTAGTATTAAACATAGTAAATAATGAACTTTTTTTTGTTGCGTCCTGACGCTTAGTCGAGACGGTGGCTGAATACGGATGCGTTACTAACGATGACTGCCAAAGCCACGATGGCAAATGCGATAGTGTTTGTTGCGTTAATCATAATCTTTTTCCTTTCTTTCGTTTGTGTGAGGGCGTCGCCCCCACTGATTAATAATGTTATCCTTTCTCTTGTGTTTGTTTACCGGTGCCTCGCCAGGCACCTACATCTTTGTTATCCTTTGTTATCCCGATCAATCCTTTTACCCTTTAACAGACCGGTTTCCTTCTGTTTTGCGCTGCAAAGGTACGGACTTTCTCTACATTTTGGTCTAAATACATGCCGAAAAGCATAAAAACGCCCCTTTTCGTTAATCTGCATCAAGAAAGAGTGTCATCCGAACACTTCTTGACTTATATCGGGTCACAAGCACACTTCCGCGTGCTGAAATGCGACCTTTTGCATTGACAATCAAGGATATACATAAAGGGCGCAAAGCAGACAAGGCACAGGTGCTGGCTGCAGTTACTAAGAAATGAAGCCCCACCGTGTATTGCTACGCGGCAGGGCTATAGATGTTGGGCGTTGACTTGTTCAAGTCATTTTCCTGGAAGCCTGAACGAAATGGGCAGGTTGAAAACAGAGCGGACAGGCTTGCCGCCTACCTTGCCTGGTTCCCATTTGGGCATCAGCTGCACGACGCGCAGGGCTTCTTCGGACAGAAGGTCGTTGGGCGAACGCTTGACTTCAGCTTGTGTGATAGTACCGTCCTTCTCCACGACGAATTGGACAAAGACGCGGCCTTGAACCTTATTCTTGACAGCCTCTTCGGGGTACTTGAGGTTCTTAGCCAGCCATTGATAGCAAGCTTCGTCGCCGCCAGGGAATTGAGCATTCTTATCTACGATGTAGTGAATCTTGTCTTTGTCGTCGTACACCGGAGTGGTGTCTTTATAACCAAGCGACACCGTTGCTTCCTCGACGGTAAGGAGAGGAACAGTCTCGGTCTTCTGTTTGGCAAAGGCCACAACGGCCATAGCCATCAGTATTGGCAAGATGACTCCTTTGGTCATCAGCCAGCGGTTGGAATTCTTTTTGTGCATCATTGTGATTCGCTTTTTGAGTGAATGGTGACTCAGGTTGTTGCCAATGGTCTGCAGCCTACCAGCTACGGCCTTCGTCACGAGTAACAGTTGATATGTCTTTGCATCAATGCCAAGTTGCAGTACAGCGCTGTCGGCTTCGTATTCGTGCACAGCCTTGAGGTCGAGCCCTAAGAGATAGACGAAGGGATTGAACCACTGAACAATGGTCACGAGTTGCAGAATCATGAGGTCCCACGAGTGACCTAAGTGGATGTGAGCCTGCTCGTGTGCAAGAATGGGTTCACGCAGACGCTCGTAGTCCGCAGCGCTGATAATGATATAATGGAAGAAGCTATAGGGCGCGAAGTCGCCACCGCGAATGATGACGGTGTTGCCTTGCTCATCCTTAGTGCGCAAGCCGCCTTTGACTTCATGCCAGAAGCGCAAGAGCTGAACGGCGAAGACCAAGAAAGAGGCGAGCACACCAATGAAGTAAACTGCCTTCACCACAGACATCCACGTTAATGCAGGAACAGGATGTTCTGACGCCGGCGAACCCTCACCGGCTATAGTAGCAGTGCCCTCGCCGATGGTGATGGTAGCAGGAGAGTCTGCCGCTAATAGAGAGTTGAGAAATGCGGGCATATTCAAACTCAACTGTACAGCGGGCAAGACTAACGAAGCCACCAGCACGCTGAGCAGAGCCAGCCTGTTGAAACGATGAAACGTCTCGCGGCTCAGCAGCAAGGCAAAGCTTCCGTAAAGAAGCGCCAGCAGTATTGTGGATTTCAGCAGGTAGGTCAACATGACGATGTAAGTTTTACGATTTGTTTATCATCTCCATGATTTCGTGCAGATCCTCGTCGGAGAGGTCTTCGCTCTGGATGAGGTAGGAGAAGAGACGCTTGGTGGAACTGCCGAAGAGCGAATCTTTCACATCGTTGAGTACATGCGTGATATATTTCTCACGCGAGAGCATGGGCGAATAGTAGAAAGTGCGTCCTGTACCCTCCTTGCGCCGATGTTCCACATAACCCTTGGCCTCCAGAATCTTCAGGAAGGTAGCCACTGTGGTATAGGCAGGCTGCGGTTCAGCATATCGCTCCACGATTTCATTCACCGTGAGAGCCTGCGGCGCATCCCAGAGTACGTTCATGACATCCATCTCGGCACGTGTGAGCGGTTTCATTGCCTTCTTTTCCATCGTTTCAGAGTTTTGACAATGCAAAAATACAAGGCTCACCAGCCTGTCTCAAAGAAAAATGCAGGAAAAAGAAAATAACCGCGCAGATTTTAACATTTATGTTTAGTTTGACGTGGCCGTTTATTAGTAGTTAACAGGCAATAATCGCCATGACAGGAAAACATGTAAACGGTAGCCGCTCAGCCTAAGGGTCGCCTGCTTCTACGCGTGACATGAGGGACAATTGGGACAAATGTTTTTGCCACTAACACCGCACATGTCATTACACGCAGTCCCTCTCCTGCTTCCCACATAGCACCAACACACGGCCGCCACAGCATAAACTATGACATGTGCGCTGTTTTCCCACAAAAACTATTTGTTTTGCCTACGTGGATACACACGTGTTCCCACGTGGATACACACGTGTTCCCACGTGGACACACATGCATTCCCGCATGGATCCCTACGGGTTGCAGCCGGAAAGCGTACGGGTTGCGGCCGGAAAGCGTACGGGTTACAGCCGGAAAGCGTACGGGTTCAAGGTCCAAGCACTTCGGGGGCTAAGTCCAAGCACTTCGGGGGCTAAGTCCAAGCACTTCGGGGGCTAAGTCCAAGCACTTCGGGGGCTAAGTCCAAGCACTTCGGGCAGCCACACGTAGGTTGGCTGAGGCCATTACCGAAAGTAGGCCGGGCTTCACAGCCCAGCCTACCCATTGAAAAAACTTTTACTGCTCTATATGTTGAAATGATAGAGCCAACAGAAAGCCGTCGGGCCCACCCAGCAGCTGCGGGCAGTGCCCTCCGGTGAGGCGCAAAGGCTAATCGCGCCAATCGTCGTCCCAGACATTATAGCTGGGGGCCTCGTTCTCCTTGACCCAACCGCCGTTACCTCCTACTGTGGTTTTATCGGGGTCGGGGTCGGCCTCAAGAGAGCCTGTCAGAAGCATGGCATGCTGTAAGTTAAGCTGGCACACCTGTATTGTTGGAATCACATATATCTTCTTCATTGTCGTAGGTATCTTAGTATTATAACTCTATTCTATTAGTGTCTCTTACTTGATGGCCACCTTCTTTCCGTTCACCACGTAGATGCCCTTGGCAGGCTTGCTCACGCGTTGACCGGCCAGGTTGAACACCTGCCCGTTGGCCATGCGCTGCTGTTGAAGTGCCTCGATGGCCGTGGCCGTGTCGAACTGGATAGCAAATCCCTTGACGCCAGCGTCCTTCAGCATCGATGCAGGCAGATAAGCGCGGTTGGCCTTCAGTGTAGTGCCGTTCCATCTGTAGAATCCCACCTTACCGTCGGCCTTGCCGAGGAAGAGGTCGGTGCTGGGCGTAACAGTGAGGTCGGTATAGGTTCCGGTGAGCGAAGTATTCGTGAGCGGTGCGCCGTAGGCGGCATCGGCAGCGATATTTGCCGTGGCCGTGGCACTCGTTCCGCACAGCAACACGGGTGTGCCGGCAGGTACCTCCGTCATAGCTTCAGAGAGTGTCAGGCCCTTCTTGACGCTATTCAGCGTCAGCGTGTAGGCCTCGCAACCATCAAGGGTTACTGTGAAGGGAAGGCAAGCCGTTGCATAGTAGTTGCCGTCGCCACCATCGTTGAGGGTGAGGTCGATATCATCTACTCTGACGATGTACCAGGCTGAGGCCTCTCCTTGCCCATTGCTGTTCCATGTAACCAAATTGCCGCTATTGCCAGTACCATTGCTGTGACCTCCTGCATGCAAAGTCTGAGCATTATTTGATTGCAGTAATGTGTATTGTGCTGCACCAATGGAGGTCACCGTTAAAGGTGCTGCTTCACCTAATGCGGCATTTTGAACGTTCCACGTGCCATTACCCGTTGTAATAGACTTTTGAGCATTGGGACTGTAGATATTCCACTTATCTTCGTTAGCAGTAAACTTGAAGATGGAGTTCACCTGATGCTCGGCTGTGGTCGCAGCCTTTGCCCAAACAATGTTCGTTGTGCTCACTGCAGGATTGTAGTACCACGCAGCAGTGGCATTGAAGCCAGGTACTGCACTGATGACGCGGTAGTATCCTTCACCAAGTGTGATTTCTGATGCAGCAGCCAGTTTGTTTAAAGTTTGTAAAACCATATTCTTCTCTACCATGCTGGCAGTTGCAAAGTAGAATGGGTTATCTGCAAAGTAATTCTTAAGATCTTTGCCTGCAGACAGTACGTCAGCAGCTACATTCACAGTGCCAACAGCACCTGCTGGGGCAGTAAGGACGTATGCGTTAAGGAAGTTAAGGGGATAAGAACTTGGAGTTTTGAACCAGCAGGTGCTGCCATTGCCAGAATCAGTCCAACCATTTACGTTATAGGAATCAGAATCATAACAGTTCAGTCGAACTGTACCATCTTTCAGAATGAAGCAGGCATACCCGTTTGCTATTGTCTTGCCGCTTTCGCTGGAGGCACCTGGAATAAATAGACTACCTGTTGAAGCCATCTTCGCATGTTCTCCATTTGTCGTACTCTTATAGAGAGTCATGCCGCTTCCGGCTGCTTTGTTGTAGATGCTCAAGCCCTCGTAGGGATTGCCGACAAAGCAGAAGTAGTTCTTATCTGACAGACTTGCATAAGCATTTGTGGCAACAGCTTCAGTAGCGATAATATCGGAGTTATCACTATCATACTTCCAGATATGGTTGTCGTTTTCATGTGCCGAGTGAATGCCTACTGTGTACCACTTGGCAGAAGCAAAATTGTCTGAGAGTTGGAACGGACCATTCCAAGTAGCCGTTACAACGACCTCTGAGGTCTCGCTGGTAATTTCTGCGGGAGAATAGCTCAGTGTAACGAAATCATTGGCAAAGCCATTAGGCAGGAAGTCTGATGACGGAGAGAGAAGGTTTGTGGAGACATTTTCAATAGTCTTTATGGTTGAGCCGTCGCTCCATTGAAGCGTATATGTAACGTCCTTTGTCGAGTTATCCGAAACTGTAACTGTAATGTTGGAACTACAAGAGGCGATGGCGTTTGCGGCGTCTACATATCCTAAAGCCTCATCACCATTGATACTATAAAGCTTGTTACTGGGTAGCGTGAAGGAGTCGCTGCCGTCGGCTGCCACATAGATAGTTGATACAGCAGCGCCACCATTTACTGCAACGGCCTCGCTGAAATCAACCTTGTACATAGGCTTGAAAGTGAATTGTTGGCCGCTGGTGTGCGCATAAGTCTTACCACCTGAACGGTCAATCCAAAGATTATTCGTCTGATCCTTAAACTTGATGGTAGCACCATTATTATACACAGGAATGAAGGAGTTGGCTGAAGCAGCATCAACCAATGTCAAATTGCCATCTGTTGTAGTACGACCACCAATATACTTTTCTGTACCTACATTGTAGATTCTGTAGCCATTTGTGCCATCCTGCACCAACTGCCACATCCAGTTTGTTCTGCCTGTGATGTCAGGAAGAGCTCTGCCCTGTCCACAATTCACATCAGTGCCACTTCCTTCCAGCCAACTATTAGCATTGCTGGAAATCATCAGCGCATAGTAAGCAGGAGCCTCGTTGGTTGAAGCAATAAAGGGACGCGGCTTAACTGTGACGGTAAGCGTTCCAGTGTTCGCATTGATAGCATTCTTTACTTCCTCGGCTGTCTTTTCCACGCCATCAATGTAGTATGCAGCAGCGTAGGCGGTAGAGAAGCTCGTGATTTGATTATCAGAGTTGGTGTAGTACTCTGCTGTTGTCACGTTTCCGTTTATTGTTACTGTTGCGGGGAAACCCTCAACAGCCACCCCGTTAACGTCGGTGGTTTCAATCACAAAGAGGGTTTGGTAGAAACGCTCAAACTTGAAAATGGAACCATCATCTGTAATGTCATTGTAAATACCCATATAATTGCCAACACCTCCATGGTTGCTCAACACATAGCCACAATAAACACCACCATACGAGTAGCCGCTGCCCTCAACGCTGTTATCGAACATATTCAGGGTTTTATTGCTACTGCTATACCACGCAAGTTGGAAGTGTGTGCAGTCCTCAGCGGTTCCGCTTGACTGTAGCTTTGATCTACCGGCAGCGTATTCAGTGAATTTCCAATAGCCACGGGCAGGGGTTGAAATCAAAGCCTTGCCATTGGCATCTGCTTCCACCTTCCACATATAGCCTAAAATTCCCAAGCCATTATATGCCTGCACATAGACATTATCAGCTGTCTTTAAGGCTACATTAGCACCACGACTTGGAAGAAGAATCCTATAGAATCCACCGTTGACCAAAGCATTGCCTTTGGAATCTTGGGCACTGGTCACAGTGGTGGTGGAATACGCCGCCCAAGCCGCATTCACGCCCAGCAGTACGAGGGCGCATAATAGTAATAAAGTTCTTTTCATGTTTGTTTTAGATAAGTATTAGTTAGTTTTTCAGTAAGAGTAAGACGGGGAGCATTTATATTTAAGGTACGCGTACGCGCGCACGCAAGTACATTATGCACCCGCGGGTGCAAATGTACGAAGAAAACGCTTATTACCCCCCCCATTTAGTTAAATGATGTTAAGCATGGCGACTCACATAAACAAAAGACACACAACGAGCCCCGCTTTTGGCCCAAAGACCATCCAGCACAAGACAAAAAAGAAGGGGCGCGTGCGTCCCATCTACTTGAACGCCCCATTATCAACAGAAAAAAAAAAGTTTCAGTAATCCAGCCTATTCGCCCACCGTGCGCTCAACAGAACGGCGCAAGCGCTCAACGGCACGGTTCAGCGCCTCGGTAGGCTCGATGATATTGTCGGCGCCCCAGAAGTCGGGGTCGCTGAAATACTCCACGCGGTCGTACAGGTTGTCGCGCTGGCGGAAGCTCTCACGCCCGCGGATGGGGCGTGCATGGGGCTGGATGTTGGTGACCACGAACTCGCTCACCACCGTGAAGGGCGAGGCAAAGAGACGACGGTGCCAGTCGCACTTGAAACGCAGTTCGTTGCGCACGTAGTTGAGATGGGTGACGCCGCCCTCGGTGCGGTAGTAGATGTTCATGGTCAGTTCCAGCGGCGTGAAATGCAGACCGGCGGGCTTGTGCACCAGCATGGCCTCGGTGGCGTGCAGGCGGTGGCGCATGTCCAACCGCAGGTCGGCCCGGGCGATGGCCAGCGACTGCTGGTCGATGTAGAGCGTGGCGTAGAAGAGGGCGTAGGGCTGACGGCCATCGGGCGACATCCGGACCACATAGTGCGGCCGGTTGCCGAGCATCTCGGTGCCGGTAAGTGTGTAGGTGTAATGACCGAGGTCGTCGGGATAGAACAGGAGTTCTGAGTTCTTCACCACATCGGCCACGATGGGCAGCATAGGGCCGCCCTTCAGCTTCACGGCCAGCGTGTCGGCGCCGCGGATGTTCATCATGCGGCGGCCGCGGCGTATGGCCACCGCATCAAAGTCGGCCGGATGATCGTAGGCCGTCTTGTACAGTTCCACTACGGCCTCGCTGATGCTGATGTACTGCCGACGCTTCTGCATCACCTCGCGGTAGAAGCCGTAGTAGGAACAGTCGCGCTGGCTATAGTTGACGGGGAAGCGGCTGATGGCCTTCGCCACCAGTTCGCCGGCGTCGGCCGAGCGCACCACCAGCTCATTCATCGTCACGGCGCTGGGTCGCAGCTGCACATGCAGCTCCTGTGCGTGGTCGCCGAGAGGGACGCGCTGACTGGCATAACCGATCAGCGAGAGGGAGAGGGCAGCCGTCTGCGGCCGCACCTTCAGTGTGAAACGGCCCTGCTCGTTGGTGACCGTGCCCACCGAGTCCGTTGCCACACTGACGTGCGGCAACGGCTGGTGAGTGTGTTGGTCGGTGACGATACCGCTCAGCGTAACATATTCCTGCGCGGCAAGCGTCGGACACAGCATCACCACGAGCAGGATGAATAGGTGGCGTGCGTGTGGCATATAGCTATAGGGGGTGTTACATGCTGGCCAGTGTCTCGCGGATGGATGCAATCTTCTGCTCGGCATCGGCCTGTTTCTTGCGTTCCATCTCCACCACGGCGGCGGGTGCGTTCTGCACGAAGCGCTCGTTGGCCAGTTTCTTCTGGATGCTGGCCAGGAAACCTTCCAGGCGCTGCAGCTCGGACTCGAGTTTCTGGCGCTCGGCATCCAGGTCGATCAGGCTGCCCAGGGGCACGGCATACTCTGCGGTGCCGATGAGGAAGGAGGCGCTGCCCTTCGACTTCTCGCTGACGACGTTGACGGTTTCGAGGTTGGCCATCTTCTTGAGGGCCTCTACGCCACCCTCAGGCAGCGGGCGCAGGTCGGTGGCATCTACCACTTCGAGCGTGAGCTTCTCCTTGGGAGCGATGTTCTTCTGCGAGCGCACGGCACGGACGTTGGTCACGATTTCCTTCAGCTCGTCGACGGCAGCACAGAGCTGACGGTCGTAGTCGGTCGAAGCTTCCATGTGAAGCTCGGCTCGCATGATGCTCTCGCCCGGCTGACGCTCGTAGAGTGCCTGCCATAGCTCTTCGGTGATGAAAGGCATGAAGGGGTGCATCATCTTCAGCAGGATCTCGAAGAACTGCAGCGTGCTGTCGTAGGTGGCACGGTCGATAGGCTGTTGCTTGCCATCGACGTAAGCCGGCTTGATCATCTCGAGATACCACGACGAGAACTCGTCCCAGAACAGTTTGTACACCGTCATCAGGGCTTCCGAAAGACGATACTTCGAGAAGTCATCGGCCAGTTCCTCTGCTGCGATGCGCAACTTGGCTGCGAACCAGCCGGTGGCAAGCTTGGCAGCCTCGGGCTGCTCGCCCTCGGCCACCTGCCACCCCTTGACCAGGCGGAAGGCGTTCCAAATCTTATTGTTGAAGTTACGGCCTTGTTCGCAGAGGCTTTCGTCGAAGAGAATGTCGTTGCCGGCAGGGGCGCTGAGCATCATGCCCATGCGCACGCCATCGGCACCGAAGCGGTCGATGAGGTCGAGCGGGTCGGGACTGTTGCCGAGGCTCTTGGACATCTTACGGCCCAGCTTATCGCGCACGATGCCAGTGAAATAGACGTGGCGGAAGGGCATCTTCTTCTCGTACTCGTAGCCGGCCATGATCATGCGGGCCACCCAGAAGAAGATGATGTCGGGACCAGTGACGAGGTCGGCCGTGGGATAGTAGTAGCTGATTTCTTCGTTGCCGGGGTTGCGGATGCCATCGAAGAGGCTGATGGGCCAGAGCCACGAGGAGAACCAGGTATCGAGGGCGTCTTCGTCCTGACGAAGAGTGAAGGAAGTGGCGCCCTCCCCTACGGCCCCCGAGGGGGCTTCTAATGTCTTGAGTACGGGATATGTCTCAAGGGCCAGCTTGTAGGCTTCGGCCTCGTTCTCAGCCACGATGACCTTACCCCAGGGATAATCGCCTCCCCTCGGGGAGGTCGGGAGGGGGCTAATATACCAGGCCGGAATGCGGTGGCCCCACCACAGCTGGCGCGAGATGCACCAGTCCTTGATGTTTTCCAGCCAGTGGCGGTAGGTGTTCTTGTACTTGGCGGGATAGAACTGGATGTCGTCGTTCATGACGGGGTCGAGAGCGATGTCGGCAAAGTGCTGCATCTTCAGGAACCACTGCATGGACAACTTGGGCTCGATGGGCACGCCGGTGCGCTCGGAGCAGCCAATTTTGTTGTCGTAGTCCTCGATTTTCTCCATCAGCCCGGCGGCAGTCATATCCTCGGCAATCTGCTTGCGGCAGGCAAAGCGCTCCATGCCGACGTACTTGTCCAGGCGGATGATAAATTCGTCGGCCACCTTCGTCTCGGCCAGCGACTTCTGCTGGGCGGTGGCGATGCGTTCGCTGAGGGTGGCATCGTCGTTGAAGATGTCGATGGCCTCGAGGTTGTACTTCTCGCCAAGCATGTAGTCGTTCACGTCGTGGGCAGGGGTCACCTTCAGGCAACCGGTACCGAACTCGATGTCAACATATTCATCTTCAATGACGGGAATGACACGACCTACGACGGGCACGATGACCTTGCGGCCCTTGAGCCACTGGTTCTTGGGGTCCTTGGGGTTGATGCACATGGCCACGTCGCCCATGATAGTTTCGGGACGGGTGGTGGCAACGACGGCGTAATAGCCGCGGTCATCCTTGTGGATAATGTTACCCTCCATACTGGCCCCCTCTACGGCCCCCGAGGGGGCTTCTATACCATTGTTAGCAGCAGACGGGGCATACGTGTCCCCCTCGGAGGACGAAAGGGGGGCTTCCAGGTCGGCCAGATAATATTTCATGTAGTAGAGCTTCGTATGCTCTTCCTTGTAGATAACCTCCTCGTCAGAGAGGGCGGTGAGGGCCTTGGGGTCCCAGTTGACCATGCGCACGCCACGGTAGATGAGGCCTTTGCGGTAGAGATCGACAAACACCTTGATGACGCTCTCGGAGCGGGGCCCGTCCATGGTGAAGGCGGTGCGGTCCCAGTCGCACGAGCAACCCAGCTTTCGCAGCTGCTTGAGGATGATGCCTCCGTGCTCCTCGGTCCATGCCCAGGCATGTTTCAGGAACTCCTCGCGGGTGAGATCGGCCTTCTTGATGCCCTGTTCGGCCAGGCGGTTCACCACCTTGGCCTCGGTGGCGATGCTGGCGTGGTCGGTGCCGGGCACCCAACAGGCGTTCTTGCCCTCCATGCGGGCGTGGCGCACCAGAATGTCCTGGATGGTTTCGTTCAGCACATGGCCCATGTGCAGCACACCCGTTACGTTGGGTGGCGGAATGACTACGGTGTAAGGCTCGCGGCCGTCGGGCTTCGAGCTGAACAGCTTATTGTCTAACCAATACTGGTACCATTTGCCCTCCACCTCGGCGGGGGAATACTTTGAGGCAAGAGTGGACTCTCCCCCCGCCCTCCCAGTCAGGGAGGAAGCAGTATCATTTGCTACTTGTTTGTTTTCCATTTTTATGTAATTTATTTTCTGTTTCTTCGTGTAATTGTTTCTCCCCGACCCGGCTCGCGCTCGGCCCGTAGGGACGCTTGACCATTCAAAAAAGAGACATTTGAACCTTCAAGAACGGGAAGGGGGGGAAGGGGGAGTATCTTATTTTTCCAACTTCTTTGCCTCCTCCCAGATCTTGTCCATCTCGGCCAGCGTCATTTCAGTGAGGGGCTTGCCTATGCGGATGCTGTGCTCCTCGAGATAGGTGAAGCGGCGGATGAACTTGCGGTTGGTGCGCTCCAGGGCATTGTCGGGGTTGAGTTTATAAAGGCGTGCGGCATTGATCACCGAGAAGAGGAAGTCGCCCAGCTCGTCGGTGCTCTTTTCCTTGTCCTGCCGGTTCAGCTCCACCTCCAGTTCGCCCAGTTCCTCGCGCACCTTGTCCCACACCTGCTCGCGGGTGTCCCAGTCAAAGCCCACGCCGCGTGCCTTGTCCTGGATGCGGTAGGCCTTGATGAGCGATGGCAGGGCATCGGGCACGCCGCTGAGCACACGTTTGTTGCCGTCCTTCTCCTTCACCTTCAGCTGTTCCCAGTTCTTCAGCACCTGGTCCACCGTGACTTCGCCTTTCTCAATGCGTTCGGCATCGGGTCCATACACGTGCGGGTGGCGGTAGATAAGCTTGTCGCACAGTTTGTTGCACACGTCGGCAATGTCGAACTCGCCCTTCTCGCTGCCTATCTTGGCATAGAAGACGATATGCAGCAGGACATCGCCCAGTTCCTTGCAAATCTCTTGGTTGTCATTCTTCATCAGGGCATCGCAGAGTTCAAACGTCTCTTCGATGGTGTTGGGGCGCAGGCTCTCGTTGGTCTGCTTGCGGTCCCAGGGGCATTTTGCCCTCAGGTTGTCCATCACGTCGAGCAGTCGCCCGAACGCCTGTAGCTTTTCTTCGCGTGTGTGCATGTGCGTAGGATTAAATTTGGCCGCAAAGGTAGTAAAAAAGTTTAGAGTTTAAGGTTGAATGTCCAAAGAAATTCGCGGTTGCGGGCAAAAAAAAGACCTGCGGCAAGGGGGTTGCCTTGCCGCAGGTGTGTGTATGCATGTCCTGACCGTGCCGTTCGGGATGCCAGGCAGCAGGCTTATGAGTACCAGATGGAGCTATTGCCAGCCTCATCGGAATAGCGCTCCATATCCTCATCGTTCAGATAGTTGTCCAACTCGTACTCCTCTTGTCCGTACATCTTTCTTTTCGGTTTCATGTTGTGCCTCCTTTCGTGTTAGATGGTTAATAGGTGCGTTAGTTTGTTCTGTTGCAAAGATAGGCATTTAGGCCCGACCGGCCAAAGAAAAGTGCACTTATTTTCGTTGTTTTTACCTTTCGGCAGTGTTTCTGCGCTGTTTTTAACCTCTTTTTAGGTTTTAGGCGTGCGCTGCCTGTTCGGCCCTGGCAGGTGGTGTGTCACGCCAGGCATCAGTTGCCGTCGGGCTTCCGGCCCTCGAAGAAAGGAGACTGTACCCAGCGGAAGGTGGCGGGGTCGTCGGGCTGTGCGGGATTGTAGCCTTTGTAATCGGGGCGCACATACTGACCGATGGGCAGGCCGAGCTGTTTCAGGCACATCACCACGCACTTGGCCACTTCGTAGGCTCCGTAGGGGTTGAAATGTGTGTTATCGGCCAGTGCACGACCCTGTCCGGGGAAGGTATTGGCAGGATAGTGCACCAGCGCCTGCTTGCTGCCCTCCTCGCCCAGGGTCTCGAAGAGGGTGCGGGTGTGTTCGTGCAGTTCCACCACGGGCACTTTCTCGCGCTGTGCCACCCAGCGCATGGCTTCGGGATAGTCGGCGTGGGTTTCCTGGATGCGGCCGTCCTTGAAGCTGCGACGCTGTGTGGGGGTGGCAAAGAGAGGCGTGGCGCCGCGCCGGCGTGTCTCATCGACAAAGGTCTTGAGCGCAGTGGCAAAGTTATAATAGGCACCGGCACCGGCAAAACGCTGCTTCTGGTCGTTGTGACCGAACTCGGCAATGAGATAGTCGCCCTTGCGCATCATGGACAGCGCCTTGGCCAGGCGGTTGGCACTGATGGAGGTGGAAGCGGTCTCGCCACTCTCGGCAAAATTGGCAATGGCCACTTCGGGGCCGAACCAACGCGTGATCATCTGTCCCCACGAGGCCCAGGGCTCGTAGTCCTGATCCACCACGGTGGAGTTGCCGCACAGGAAGAAGGTGATTGCGGTGGTGTCGGGCTCGATGCTCACGGCGGCCACGGCAGGGCTGGCGCCGTTGAACTCAAGCGTCAGACGGTCGTCCCAGTCGAGTTTGCTCCGCTCGCGATCCTTGATGCGCACGCTCTGCCGCTCGTCGATATAGGGCGAACGCTTGTTCACCGTGAAGGACACTTCCTGGAACTCGCCCTTCTTCGTGGTCATGTTCTCCACGAACAGCCTGCGGCTCTCGGCGCGGACGGTGGTCTCGCCGGCACGTTTCTTGCTGCCTATGAGCACCTTGACACGGTAGTTGCCATCAGGCACACGCAGCGAGAAGAAGGCTGCATCGCCGTCCTTGGCAGGACTCTTGATGAAGTCATAGCCGTAGGTCACATCGGCCGAGTAGCGGTCGGTGGCCTTGACTTGTGTGTAAGCGGCGGGCACTTGTTTCAGTTTCTCACCGGTAAACTTGAAGTTCCACGGGCCTGTAGGCTGTGCCATGCAGACACTCACGGCAGCCAGCCCCTGCAGCAGGCTGCCCAGCAAAAACGTGCGTTTCATTATTGGATAGGGTTTTGTTAGTTTCTCATGCCGCAAAATTACGAAGAAAAGCGAAAAAGGGAAGGAAAAAGGCAAGAAAATAGCAAATAATAGCAAATAATGCCTACCTTTGCATCCAAACTGACACATAAACTATGACAAGCACCAACCCTCTCGTAACCCTCATTGCGCAAGCCACTGGCCTGCGCCCCAACCAGATAGAAGCCGTGATCCAGCTGCTGGCCGACGGCGCCACCATCCCCTTCATCGCCCGCTACCGCAAGGAGCGCACGGGCGGCATGGACGAGGTACAGATAGCCCAAGTGTCGGACATGAACGACAAACTCCTGGAGCTGGGCAAACGCAAGGACACCATTCTGAAAACCATAGCCGAGCAGGACAAGCTGACGCCCGAACTGAAGGCACGCATCGAGGCCTGCTGGGATGCCACCGAACTGGAGGATATCTACCTGCCCTTCAAGCCCAAGCGCCGCACCCGCGCACAGGTGGCCCGCGAACACGGCCTGGAGCCTCTGGCCCAGCTGCTGTTGCTGCAACGCGAACCCAACCCCACCGCTGCCGCCGCCCGGTTTGTGAATGCCGAGGTGGAGAGTGCCGAGGCCGCCATACAGGGGGCACAGGACATCATTGCCGAGATGGTGAGCGAGGACGAACGCTCGCGCGCCGCCGTGCGCAACGCCTTCCGCCGCGATGCCCTCATCACCAGCAAAGTGGTGAAAGCCAAGGCCGATACGGACGAGGCACAGAAGTTCAAGGACTACTTTGACTGGACAGAACCGCTGCGCCGCTGCACGTCGCACCGGCTGCTGGCCATGCGCCGTGGCGAGACCGAGGGCATCCTACGCGTACATATCGAGAGCGACGACGAGCAGAATACCGAACGCCTGCAACGTTTCTTTGTGCGCGGACGCGGTGCCTGCGCAGACCTGGTGGCTGCGGCCGTGGCCGACGGCTACAAGCGGCTGCTGCAACCCAGCATCGAGACCGAGTTTGCCGCCCTGAGCAAGGAACAGGCCGACGAGGAAGCCATCCGCGTGTTCGCCTCCAACCTGCGCCAGCTGCTGCTCGATGCACCGCTCGGGCAGAAACGAGTGATGGGCATCGACCCCGGTTTCCGCACCGGCTGCAAAGTGGTGTGCCTGGATGCCCAAGGCAACCTACTGCACCACGAAGCCATCTTCCCCCACCCGCCCGTGCGCAAACCGGCCGATGCCATGGAAGCGCTGGGCACGATGCTCAGGAAATACAAGGTCGAGGCCATCGCCATTGGCAACGGCACGGCTTCGCGCGAGACGGAAGCCTTCGTGCGCCTGGCGCTGGACACGCTAAGTGTGCAGGCCGATATCTTCGTGGTGAGCGAGGACGGTGCCAGCGTCTATTCGGCCTCCAAGACCGCACGCGACGAGTTCCCCGACGAGGATGTGACCGTGCGGGGTGCCGTGAGCATCGGCCGCCGACTCATGGACCCGCTGGCCGAACTGGTCAAGATCGACCCGAAGAGCATCGGCGTGGGGCAATACCAGCACGATGTTGATCAGGCCAAGCTGAAGCACTCGCTGGACCAGACCGTGGAGAGTTGCGTGAACAGCGTGGGGGTGGAGGTGAACACCGCCTCGCGCCACCTGCTCACTTACGTCAGCGGCCTCGGCCCCACGCTGGCACAGAACATTGTGGACTACCGCGCCCAGCACGGTCCGTTTGCCTCGCGCAACGAACTGCTCAAGGTGCCGCGCCTGGGCCCTGCTGCCTTTCAGCAGTGTGCCGGCTTCCTGCGCATCAGCGGAGCCAAGAACCCACTGGACAACAGCGCCGTACACCCCGAGAGCTACGGCATCGTGGAGCGGATGGCAAAGGATGCGGGCTGCACTGTGGCCGACCTCATTGCTCAGCCCGACAAGCGCAAAGGCATCCAGCTACAGAAGTATGTGACGGACACCGTGGGTATGCCCACCCTGACGGACATTATGACCGAACTGGAGAAACCCGGACGCGACCCGCGTGGAGCAGCCTCGGCCTTCGCCTTCGACCCATCGGTGAAGGAGCCGGCCGATCTGCGCCCCGGCATGGAACTGCCCGGCATCGTGACGAACATCACCAACTTCGGCGCATTCGTCGATGTGGGCGTGCATCAGGACGGACTGGTGCATGTGTCACAACTGGCTGACCGCTACGTGAAAGACCCGAACGCCGTGGTGCATCTGCACCAGCACGTCCGGGTACGTGTGGTTGAGGTTGACCTACGGCGCAACCGCATCAGCCTCAGCATGAGGAATATGGGTGATTGAGGGCTGGCTGCCTCCACACACTACCATTCCACCACCTCGGCATCGCCAAAGCGGTCGTAGCCCCCGACGAGGACGCGGTCGCCTGCACTTAGCCCTTCCAGAACCTCATAGAACTCGGCATTCTGACGGCCGAGGCGAATGGGTATGCGCCGTGCGCGGTGCGGATTGTTGGCATCGATGCGCATAATCCACTGTCCGCCTGTCTGTGCGTAAAAACTGCCACGTGGGATGACGAGCCGCCGCTCTGGTCGTCCCAACTCGATTTGCAAGCGCAGGGTCAAGCCGATCGGAGGCCCCTCCTTTCCTTCGCCCAGGGGGATGGCACCTGCAGGCCCGGCGCTCCCATCTTCGGAGAAGGGGGTGGACCGCAGTGCCTGCAGCTCTACGGCAAAGCTGTGTTCCTGCACCTGCGGCGTGACGCGGCTTACCTGCAGGGGGATGCGCCGGCCTTTGTGGATTGCCGTGGCCGGCTGTCCGCTTTGGATGCGGTCAATATAGTATTCGTTGAGCCGAGCCGTCACCTTGTAGCCTTCCAACACACCGATCTCGCCCACTTGCTCGCCTGCCGTCACCTGTCCGCCGACGATGGCGTTGAGGTTGGCAATCTGTCCATCGACAGGTGCGAGGACCACGAGTCCGTCCCAGCGCCCGTTGCTCTGCGCGAGCCGCTGCTGCTCCATGCTCATCTGCTGCTCGATGAGTTTTCGGCTGATGGCGTTGAGCGTCGAGTCATGTCTGAGCCCTTCGATGGTGAGCAGTGTGCGCCGTCGGTTGTACTCATATTCCTCGCGTGCCACCTCCAGCTGTGCCTTGCTCTTCACACCCATCTGATGTTCTTCCTGCGCGAGCTCGAAGTCCTTCTGCATCTTGCGCAGTTCGAAGTCGGCCTGCAGGGCCTGTTGCCGAAGCGTGATGCTTTTCTGCTGCATCTCCACCAGCTGTCGGCGGTGTGTCAGCTGCTGCATCTCATAGTTCCGCCGCTCGTCAGTCATCTCTTCCAAGACCTTCGGGTTGGACAGCACGAGGATGGTGTCGCCCCGCCTCAGGAGGTCGCCGTTATGGCAGCAGATGCGCTCCACCGTGCCGCCTTCAACGGCGTTGACTCGTCGTGTGGTGAGCGGCACCACCAGCCCGTTCACATCGACATACTCCAGGAAGTCGCTGTCGCATGCCACCGCCATCTCGTCGTCGCGGACGTCCGCTTTTAGCGTGCGGGGCCTCAACTGAAGGATGGCGGCATAGATCACCAGGGCGATGAGCCCTGCACCACCCAGCAAATACTTCCAATACTTCACGTACCAAGGCTTGGGGGGTAGTGGGATGTCCATGGCAGACCCACCCCCTGCCCTTCCTTGCAGGGAGGGTGCAGAATGTTTTTGGTTTGTTAAATCCTTTTCCATAGTGTCTTTCTTCGTCCTCTTTTATCTCTTCCCTTTTATATCTTATATTTCATATTTCATATTTTATATTTCATATTTTATATTTCATCTTCTGCCGTAAGGCTCCTCAACCCGTAGTGCAGGCTCCAGTATGTCTGTAGGGCACTGATGAATGCCCGCTGTGCATTGTCCTTCTCGCTGATGCTCGTGTTCAGCTCCAGCAGGCTCGTCCGCCCTTGCAGATAGAGCCACCGCGCCACCTCGTAACGTCGCAGGGCGGTCTGACGGGTCCGATAGGCAATCTTCACGCGGTATGCTTGCAGATTATACTGCCGCACCATCTTCAGCACATTCTGTCGGAAATCCTGCATGGCCTGCTCGCTCTGCGTCTGTGTCAGTTCCAGGCGCGACTGAGCCATACGCACTTCTCCCCGACCCCGTCCCCAGTCCAGCAGTGGTAGCGATAGGGTGAGGCTCACATACTGCTGGCTGAGCGGTTTCGAGTAGGCTTCCCGCAGGGCGGTGCCTGTCTGAGAAAGGCCGAACTGCATGTATAGGTCGGCCTTGAGGCTCCGATTGGCCTTTGCCGCTGCCAGCGCGCTCTCGCTCTCCAGCATGTTCAGCCGCACCTGTTCCGGGTCGGGATTGTTGCGCAATGCCAGTTCAAGCACCTTGTCTGCATCCACCTCCTGTCCGCAGATGAGCGTGTCGGGCTCTACGGTCAGCGTCACATCGTCCTTGATGCCAAGATAGGATCGCAGTGTCTGCATTACATCCTCCACCTCCGCCTCGGCATTCAGGCGGTTGGTCTCCTCGCTGAGTTTGCTCACCTCCAACTGCAGCATCTCGCTCTCCGTGATGCTGCCTCGCTCATAGCGGCGACGGGCATAGCGGTGCAGCGTGTCGCTGACGGCGTAGTTCTGTCTGGCGATGTCGAGATTGGTCTGTGCGGAGGCAAGCATGAAGAAATAGGAACTGGCGCGCGAGGCCACCAACTCCATCGTCTCGGCATACTGCTTGCGGGCAATGCTGTGTCGCAGTGGCTCCGTGCGTCGAGCCCAACGCAGGCTGTTGTGCCCGAACAGGCTTTGTCGGTAGCCGATGCTGAAGGGCACGCTGCTGTAGCCGTGTGTCCGTTGCTCGAACTCGTCCTGACGATACAGGTTGCTGCGCACAAACAGCGTGCCTCCCGTCAGCGCCAGGTTTTGGCTGATGTCCAGCGCCAGGTTCGTACTCAGCTGGTTCTGCCGCACAAAGACATTGGTGCCATCGGGCTGGGTGATACTGCTGACTTGGCGGTTGAGCGTGGGTGCGCTGCTCAGCGATACCGCAGGCAGGTAGTTGGCTTTGTAATAGCGGTAGCTCCACTCCGCTGCCGCCAGCGTGTGACGTGCCGCCAGCGCGTCGTTGGATTGCCGCTGAGCCAGCTCCACCGTCTCGGCCAGCGTCAGCCGCAGCGTGTCGGCCACAAGGTGGTGGCCACTATCTTGCGGAGTAGGTGTGGCTGCGGCTACAGATGCCGTCAGCAGGATTGATAGGAAAATCGTTGTCCTCATGCTTTGCCATGGAGCAACATCTGTGCCAAAGCGTTATCATACTGACAGCCAATGCGATGACGGGCAGTCTTCGATGGCCACGCTGTGCGATTCCACTCACCAGTGTGCTTTTCCGCACAGCCTCTTCGCCACCGCACGGGAAAGACTCGGACTACCGTTGATGGCCCCGTGGCATCTTCCACGGAGAGCCTGCCGTGCCCTTCGTCAGCACCTGTTCAACAGCGCTGAACCCGAATCGGTCATCAGCGCTTGAGTGATGGCAACTTAAATTATTGAACAGATGTTTTGACGCTTTGAAGGAACTGGTGGGGTTCCATTGCAACTGAAAAGCGGTGAAACAGCTGACAAAAAGAATGTCTGTCAGGGCATAAACAGTCTAATGACCGCTTCGAATTTATGGTGCGGAAGCGCACGCGGGTGTGCGTTTCCGCACAAAATGGCTCCGTCATGCGACGCCGCGCTAAAAAGGTCGGCCTCGGCTGGGCTTATCTGAAGTATTCTATCTATCTTTGTGCCCAGCTTGCAAGACATTGCTGCAAGCATTCGCCTATGGAAAAGAAAGGAAAGATACTCATCATTGACGACAACGAGGACATCCTCTTCGCGCTGAACCTGCTGCTGAAGCCGCTGGTGGAGGACCTCCGCGTGACGACGAAGCCGGAGCAGGCGGACAGGTTCATGGACTTGCTCCGTCCCGACGTGGTACTGCTGGATATGAACTTCAGGCGCGATTCCATCAGCGGCGAGGAAGGCTTCGAGTGGCTGGAGCACATCCTGCACCGCGACCCGCAGGCGGTGGTCATCATGATGACGGCCTATGCCGATGCCGACAAGGCGGTACGTGCACTGAAGAGCGGCGCCACGGACTTCGTCACCAAGCCGTGGGACAACAGCAAGCTGCTGGCGACGCTCTTCGCCGGCGTAGAACTCAGCCGCGAACGCCACAAAGCGCGCTTGCTGGAACAGCGCATGGAGGTGGCCGCCTCGCCCTTCGGAGCCACGGCAGCACCAACGATTATCGGCGAGAGTGCCGCCATGCGACAAGTGATGCAGACGGTGGCACAGGTGGCGCCGACAGATGCCAACGTGCTCATCCTGGGCGAGAACGGCACGGGCAAGGATGTCATCGCCCGCCAGCTGTGCGCCCTCTCGGCGCGGGCCTCGAAGCCCTTCGTGAGCATCGACTTGGGCAGCGTGCCGGAGCAACTCTTCGAAAGCGAGCTGTTCGGCTACGAGAAAGGGGCGTTCACGGGGGCGCTCAAGGCGAAGGCAGGGCGCATGGAGGCGGCATCGGGCGGCACGCTCTTCCTCGATGAAATAGGCAACCTGCCGCTGCCATTGCAGGCCAAGCTGCTGGCAGCTCTGGAGCGCCGCGAGATCTCGCGACTGGGCAGTACACAGCTGACGCCCATCGATGTCCGCCTGCTCTGCGCCACAAATGCAGATATCCATGCAGAGGTCGCCGAAGGTCGCTTCCGTGAAGACCTGCTCTACCGCATCAACACCATCGAAATCACGATGCCGCCCTTGCGCGACCGCGGCGAGGACATCATCCTGCTGGCCGAGCACTTCCTCGGCCTCTACGCACGTAAATATAACAAGGTGTCGCTCTCACTGAACCGCGATGCCCGTCAGCGGCTGCTGCGCCACACGTGGCCGGGCAACGTGCGGGAACTGATGCACGCCGTGGAGCGCGCCGTGCTGCTGGCCAAGGGGCCGGGGCTCTGCGCCCAGGACTTCGTGCTGAAGGAACCGTCGCGCCGCTCGTCACAGACGCCGACGCTGAACCTCGAACGCTTGGAGCAGGAAGCCATCCACAGGGCCATGGACATCGCCGGAGGCAACGTAAGCCGGGCGGCAGAGCTGTTGGGAATCACGAGATTCGCGCTGTACAGGAAGCTCAGGCCCTCCGCCGACTCCTGCCGGTGAGGGGGAGCGGGGAGGGCTGGAACTTCTGAACTCCAAGGAAGTGGAGCAAAAGCGAAACTTTCATCATAGAGATTATTATGCGAACCTATTTGTTGTATATCATCGGGCTTATCGTGCTGCCGCTGGCCATCGCGACCTGCCTGTTTGCGCATCTGCCCGTCACCGCAGTTGCCGTGGGGTTTCTGCTGTCGGGCTTGTGCTTCTCCTTGTATGGTCGCATCAGCCGGCTGCGCTATGCCTACCGCGAGACAGAGCGGGAGAACGAGCGGCTGCACACGCGAGTGACCGAGGCTGAGCGGCAACTGCAATACCTGCGACAACTGACCGAGAACGTCGACACCGCCCTCTTCATCTGCGACACGGATGGACGGATTGACTGGATGAACCATGCGGCCCGTGCCCTGGCGACTATGAAATTCGCCAGCATGGGATGCTCAGACAGCCTCCCCTATGGGGGGAAGTTGGAGGGGGCTATTCTTCAGGCCATCGCCAATCACGAGGAAGTGGTAGATGGCTGTGCCCTCTCTACGGTGCTGCTGCGCATTGATGGCCAACGTCGCCTCGTGGTGGCGCTGAAGGATGTCTCGATGCTGATGCAACGCCAGGAGATGGAAGCGTGGCAGCAACTCATCCGCGTGCTGACCCACGAAATCATGAACTCACTCACACCCATCATCTCAATCAGCGAGACGATGGCCGATTCCCTCCCCCAAGGGGGAGGACAGGAGGGGGCCTCGGTCATCAACCGCCGCTGCCACGCGCTGCTCGACTTCGTGGAGAGTTACCGCCAACTGACGCGCATCAAGGCACCCGAGCGGACCACCTTCCGCGTCAGCGATCTTTTCGAACACATAAAGGTCCTCTTTCCGCAGGTGAACATCAAGGAACAAGTCCCCTCTCGGGGGGATTTAGAGGGGGCCGCATTAAGTGCCGACCGCTCCCAGCTGGAACAGGTGCTCATCAATCTCGTCAAGAATGCCTACGAGAGCGGTGCCACGGAGGTGCGGCTCACCGCGCAGCCTCTCCCCTCCCTGATGGGAGGGGGTGGGTCTGCAATCCGTGTGGAGGACAACGGCCGCGGCATGGCGCCCGATGTCCTTGCCAACGCCTTCATCCCCTTCTACACCACCAAGCCCAGCGGCACTGGCATCGGCCTTGCCCTCTGCCGGCAGATTATCCTGAAGCACGGTGGCCGCATCAGCGTGGAGAGCCAAGAGGGCCGCGGCACCACCTTCACGATCGAACTGCCACAGGCCTGAAGTGGTGCATTTCCGCACGCCCATGAGCGGAAGCGCACATAGGCGGACGAACGCCAATCCACCGTATCACACTGTAAATCAGAATTTTCTTATTTTGGCACGGCCATTGCAAGGTATAAGGCGTAACTCGTCAACTTAAAATTACATGAAACAAGCATTCCGCCTTCTCACCCGCATGAGAGGCTACACCGCCCTCTCGCTGCTGGGCCTCATCATTTCGCTCAGCGGCACCGTCATCATCAGCCGCTACCTGCATCAGGAGTGGACCGTGGACCACTTCATGCCTGCGCTGGACCGCACGTACGTCCTTGGCATCCAATTCAACAAGAAGGGCATGTATGATGATGCCGACTACCTGGCGTCCAGCTACGACCCCAATCATGAGGCCAGTTTCATCTCGCCTGTGGAAGGACAGAGTGAGGTAGAGGCGTACTGCGACATCAATCTGCGCAAGGAGTTTCCTGTGGACCCCGAAAGCCACGAGGTGTTCTTTCCTGCCGCCATCACCGTGAAGGACAGCATGTTCTTCCAGGTCTATCCGCTACACATTGTGGAGGGTGCCCGACTGTTGACGGCCAACGGCCAGTGTATGGTCAGCGAGGAGCTGGCGCGCCGCCTGTTCCCCGATGAGAGCGCGGTGGGCAAGAGCATCAACATCGAGGACGGCACGCCGCACACTATACAAGCTGTGTTCCGCCAGCCCGACACTAAATCGACCCTGCGCTTCGACCTCATTCAGTTCCGTAAGGATGAAATACACAGCAACAGCCTGGGCCTCTGCCTCGTGCTGCT
Organism: Bacteroidaceae bacterium; assembly: GCA_017526905.1. Taxonomy (GTDB): domain Bacteria; phylum Bacteroidota; class Bacteroidia; order Bacteroidales; family Bacteroidaceae; genus Physcousia. Next base: position 37,237 of record JAFXQT010000032.1, read on the forward strand.
GCGTGAAGGCGCCAGCGCGGAAGCATACAACGAGCGACAACCCGTTCAGACGATGACGCTTCACGCCAACCGGGAACTCCGTTTCTGCCTGCGTCCTTATCGCGACTTGATCAAAACGCTGTCCCATTGGCAGGGCTATGCGAACGCTGGCTACCCATGTATCCAGCCAAGCAGTTCTCCTGCCCACCTGTGGATGCTGCTGTTTGTGGCCGTGCTGCTGCTGTTCGTGGGGCTATTCAACTTCGTGAACCTCTACGCCGTGATGCGCCGCCGACGGCAGCATGAACTGCACGTGCGCCGCATCTTCGGCGCCTCACGCTGGGACGTGTTTTGCCAACTCTATGCCGAGACCTTCGTCCTCGGCCTGCTCACAATGGTTGGCGTGTGGACGGTGGTAGAGCTATCGGAGCCCCTGCTCGCCACCTATTATAATTTAGAGGTGCAGCCGCAGTGGAAGTTCGACGTGGGGCTCACGCTGGTAATACTCTCGGGATTGCCATTGGTTAGCACCCTATACTCCCCCGGTTGGGGACGTTCAAACGAGGCATCATCTTTCTTCGCCCCCCACCGGGGGGCCACGGGGGGCTTCCTCTTCCTCCAATTCTTCATCTCCCTCACCCTGCTCAATGTCAGCCTCTACTTCATGCGCCAGCTGAACGTGATGATGACCACCGACCCGGGCTTCCGCACCAAGGGGTTGCTGAGCGTGCTCCTACAGCCGGAGCGTAATGTGGAATCGTGGTCAGAGGAGGAGTGGGACAAACATGTGGCAACGGCCAACAGGAACCGCGACATCATCCTGCAACGCCTTGCCGCCAACCCCCACATCAAGGGCTTTTGCTTTGACCCGCAGCTCATTGGCGACGGCAGCCCCATAGAGGTGAACGAGAAGCACAAGATGAACATCCACTGGATTAGCCCCGAGGCGATGCAACTCTTCGGCATAGAGACCGTGGCCGGACGCACGTTCAATGACACTACAGACATCTTCGAGCAGTACCTCTGTCTGGTCAACGAGACGGCCATCCGCCAACTCGGCATCAAGGACTTCCGCCGCTACAAGCTGCAGTTCCCCCAGCGGTTGTGGTATTCCAGCGGCTTGGATTTCGGCACCAATCCTCCTTACGAGATTGTGGGCGTAGTCCGTGACTTCCATTCCGGTCGCATGTCGGAGCCGTTGATGCCCACGGCCTACTTCTTCGACGGCTCGTTCAAGCGCGAGAGCTTTTTCGGCCTTGAGGGAAAGCAACTGTTGATAGATGTTGCCGAAGGGCACGAGGAAGAAGTGCTGGGCGATTTGCGCAACCTCGTACATGAACTCTCAGGTACCAACGAGCTCAACTACCAATGGCTTGAGGACCAGCGCCGGGCGCTCTACAGCGAGGACCAGCGCACCGCCCGCATCTTCGTCACCTTCTCGCTGCTGGCCATCGCCGTGACGTGCCTCGGCGTGCTGGGCCTGATGATGTTCGACGTGCGCCGCCGCTTCCGCGAAATTGCCCTGCGCAAGGTCAACGGCGCCACTTTCCGCGACATCGCCCTGCTGCTCTCGCGCCGCTACCTCACGGTCTTCGCCATTGCCGCCGTGGCCTCGCTGCCCGTCAGCCTCATCGTCATCCACCGCCTCATGGCCTCCTACACCATCCGCACCAGCTTCGCCTGGTGGATTCCGCTACTGAGCATCGCCCTCATCCTCGCTCTCTGCGCCCTCACGCTCTGGTATCAGGTGTGGAAGGCTACAAGAATAAAGCCGTATAAAGTGCTGAAGGAGCAATAAAGGAAGCCCACCCCTAACCCCTCCCCAGGGAGGGGGAATGAAAAGTTAGTTATTATCAATATAAAAAATATAAATACAATTATGAATATGAAAGACAACATCAGCAAGAGTAACCAATCCCCCCTCCCTTGGGGAGGGGATGGGGGTGGGCTTC